>JAILAA010000085.1 GCA_024681875.1 Prevotella sp. | reverse complement strand
GACCTCAAGAGCGTCGTTGAGGGCAGCCTGCGCCATTACTTCAACCGTGAGGAAGACGAGCGCGGACTCCTGGAGGGTACACGCGTCATCAAACACAACGGCACCTATTACGCCCTGCTCATCAGCCACGTCTGGGCACCGGGACGCCACCGCCGCGAGGTGTGCTACCGCACCAAGGACTTGAACGCCACATGGGAAAAGCATACCATCCTGGAGAGCGACTTCGGCGGCTTCCCCTATCTGGCCCAAGGCACTATCGTAGACACCGAGGAGGGCGACTGGTACGGCATCATGTTCCAAGACCGCGGTGGCGTGGGACGGGTGCTGACGCTGTCTCCCGTGCGCTGGATTGACGGCTGGCCTATGCTCGGCGACGAGAACGGAAAGGTGCCCACCACCATGCGCCCCTATAAAAGCAACCAGCCACAGACAGCTATCGTCTGTGCCGACGAGTTCACCTCGTCGGAGCTTGGTCTCCACTGGCAGTGGAACCACAACCCTGTCGATGCCGCCTGGAGCCTCACGGAGCGTCCCGGATTCCTGCGTCTGAAGACCAGTCGCATCGCGCCCAACCTCTATCTGGCGCCCAACACGCTGACTCAGCGCATGGAAGGTCCCACATGCAGCGGCGCCGTATGTATGGACATCAGCCACATGAAGGACGGCGACTGCGCCGGATTCTCTGCCTTTAACGGCGACTCCGGTATCCTCACCATCAAGCGCCAGGGCAAGAAGTTCTTCCTGGAGATGAGCGAGCAGTCGGTACAGCTCACCGAGCGCGAGAAGGCAGTGACAAAGGTTGACGAGAAAGTTATTGAGACTGTAGAGCTGAAGCTGCCCAAGCGCTCCAACAACGTGTGGCTGCGCGTAGACGGCGACTTCAACGTGGGCAAGGACCTGGCTACGTTCTACTATAGTCTGGACGGCGAGCAGTGGACGAAGATCGGCACCGACGGCTACAAGATGATTTTCGACTACCGCCGCTTCTTCATGGGTTCAAAGTTCGCCATCTTCAATTATTCTACGAAGAAGACCGGCGGCTATGTAGACGTAGACTGCTTCAAATACAGCTGCAGCGAGAAGTAGGGGGCCATGAGAAAGCTAAGGACTATTGAGATGCAGCGGCTGACGGCGGAAGAGTTTCAGAAAGCCGAGAAGCTGCCGCTAACCGTGGTGCTTGACGACGTGCGCTCCATGCATAACGTGGGCTCGGTGCTACGCACGGCCGATGCTTTCCGAGTAGAGGAGGTAGTGCTATGCGGCATTACGGGCACACCGCCACATGCCGAGATACATAAAACGGCACTGGGTGCCGAGGACAGCGTGTCATGGCGTTACTGCAGCACTGCCCTGGAGGCTGTTCAACAGTTGCGTGAGCGTGGCGACGTAGTGCTCAGTGTAGAACAGGCTACGGAATCGACAATGCTTACCTCGTTCTGTGCAGAGCGGGGTAAGCATTATGCTATTGTATTAGGCAATGAAGTGAAAGGCGTTCACCAGGAAGTGATAGATGCCAGTGACGGCTGTCTGGAGATTCCACAGATGGGCACGAAGCACTCGCTGAACGTGTCGGTGACTGCCGGCATCGTCATCTATCAGTTTTTCTGCGATTCGGGGTTTTACGACTGCGAAAGCAAGCAGAAGGCCTGCGGCAGATAATGGACGATGTCGCTGGCCATGAGGCTCTCTTCACCCAGATGCTGGGCGGCGATGTCTCCGGCAAGGCCATGCAGATAGACGCCAAGCAGGCAGGCCTCGCGCTGTTGATAGCCGCGGGCCAGCAGGCCAAGAAGGATGCCAGTCAGCACATCACCGCTGCCGGCAGTAGCCATGCCGGCATTGCCAGTGGTGTTGAAAGCGATATGGCCGTCTGGCATACACACAGCAGTATGGTGACCTTTCAAAATGACATAGCCCTGCAGGCGCTCGGCCAGCTGGCGTGCCTTCGTCAGGCGCTCATAGCTGTCGGTACACTGGCCTTCCAGCCTTTCCAGCTCCTTGGGATGCGGCGTAAGGATGATACCTTTGGGCAACTGCTGCAGCCAAGCGTGACGGGCGGCAAGGATGTTCAGCGCGTCAGCGTCGGCCACGGCAGGACACTGGGCCCTCCTGAGCTGGGCTATCATGGCGATGGCCGTGGGTTCAGCGGTGCCGATGCCCGGCCCTACGGCCACAGCCTGAAAGCTGTCGGTCATCACGGCCTCGCTGAAAATGGTCTCCTCATGGTCGATGTGCAGCACCGCCTCGGGCACGGCAGACTGTAAGACGGGCACGTTGCGGCGCGGTGTATGCACGGTCAGCTTTCCGGCGCCACTTCGCATACATGCGCGGGCAGACAAGATGGCAGCACCAGCCATACCATAGCTGCCGGCCACCAACAAGGCATGACCCATGGAACCTTTGTGGGCAAAGGCATCACGTGGCCTCAGCATCGGCAGCACATCGGCTTCCTCCAACAATGTATATTGTGCATCTGTTGACTTGATTCCTTCAGGGCTGAGCCCGATGTCGAGCACATCCACATGCCCCACGTACTGCTGGTGCTCGGCAAAGAGGAAGCTCAGCTTCATGTGCTGCAGGGTCAATGTCACATCAGCCTTGACAATATTCGCGCGTACATTATATGAATTGTCCTCGGTCATCAGACCTGACGGCACATCGATGCTCACTACTTGCGCCGGCGAGGCGTTGATGTATTTGACCAACGAGGCGAAGCCGCCGGCCAACGGCTTGTTCAGCCCCGAGCCGAAGAGACCGTCGACAACCAGCATTCCCTTCTCCAGCTGCGGAGGGTCAAACTCCTGCGTCACCTCCGTCAGCAACGGACGGCCCTTCTTGGTCATCAGACGCTGTTTGTTCTCGGCACAGTCGGCCGACAACTTGCCACTGATGTTGAAGAGGAAAGTCTGCACCTGATAGCCTTTTTCCGTCAGAAGACGGGCCACGGCCAGCGCATCGCCGCCATTGTTGCCGGGGCCGGCAAAGACCACCACTGGCACATCAGCACTCCACCTGTCAGTAATGGCCGATGTCAGTGCATTTGCAGCACGCTCCATCAAATCAATTGACTTGATGGGCTCATGCGTGATGGTGTATTGATCTAAATCTCTTATCTGAGCAGCTGTAAATATCTTCATAGCGGTGCAAAAGTACAAAAAAAATTGTTTTTATTTGCTTTTTTTCGCTTTTTTTTCGTACTTTTGCAGCATACTTAAAACGACAAGAACCATGGATACAGTACAAGTAAATGGCAAGACCTTCAGGATTTCCATTCCTGAGGCAGAAATCAAAGAGAGGGTGAAGGCCGTGGCCAAGGAAATAAGCCGCGACATGGAAGGGAAGAACCCACTGCTCTTAGGCGTTCTCAACGGCGCATTCATCTTCGCTGCCGACCTGATGCGCGAGATGACCATTCCCTGCGAGATCTCTTTCGTGAAGCTGGCCAGCTATCAGGGCACCACGTCGACAGGCACGGTGAAGGAAGTGCTGGGCATCAACGAAGACCTGACAGACCGCCACGTCATCATCGTAGAGGACATTGTGGACACAGGCCTCACCATGAAGCGCATGATTGAGTCATTAGGCACCCGCAACCCCGCCTCCGTCAGCGTCTGTGCCCTGCTGGTAAAGCCCGACAAGCTGCAGGTTGAGTTAGACCTGAAGTATGTGGCCTTCAAGATTCCCAACGAGTTCATCCTGGGCTACGGCCTCGACTTCGACCAGGCTGCCCGCGGCCTGAAAGACATCTATACATTATGCGAATAGTCAAACTCCCCCACTTGCCCAGCGAGCAGACCACGACTCAACCTGGCGACTTAATCCCCGACGTATGGTACAAGGGGAAGGAATTCCGCATAGAACAAAACCAAGTAGAACAACATATCCATATGAAGAACATCGTGATATTCGGCGCCCCCGGCTCAGGAAAGGGAACGCAGAGCGACAAGCTCATTGAGCGCTACGGACTGGAACATATCAGCACCGGCGACGTACTTCGTGCAGAAATCAAGAAAGGCAGTGAGCTGGGCAAAACCGCCCAGGGCTTCATCGACCAGGGTCAGCTCATACCCGACGAGCTGATGGTGAGCATCCTCGCCTCGGTCTACGACAGCTTCGGCCGTGGCCACAAGGGGGTCATCTTCGACGGCTTCCCACGCACCATCCCGCAGGCTGAAGCCCTGAAGCAGATGCTGGCCGAGCGCGGCGACAAGGTGGCTGCCATGTTAGAGCTCGACGTGCCCGAGGACGAGCTGATGAAGCGGCTTATCCTGCGCGGACAGCAGAGCGGCCGTGCAGACGATAACGAGGAAACCATCAAGAAGCGCCTCGTCGTCTACCACCAGCAGACGCAACCCCTCATTGAATGGTACCGTCAAGAGGGCCTGCACCACCACATCGACGGCCTCGGCGACCTGGACCGCATCTTTGCAGATATCTGTGAGGTCGTAGACGCCCTTTAGTGATGACTTTTTCTTGACAAAAAGTGCGCTGAGCGACGCTGAGAATCGCATAGAATTCACCAAATGTTTCTTAGCTCGAAAAAATCGCAAAATGAGCGTACTTAGTCAACTGACTGAATGACAGAAGGATGCATCATTCTGCGACATTTTTTGAACTTCCTCATTTTAAAAAGTAGGCTCCGCGTAAAAAAATCTAGCCTGGATTTTTTTACGCGGGGCTTGTTTTTTATCGTCAGCAAGCACAAAAAAAGAGAAAACAGGCCGTATTTTTCACAAAAACAATGCACAGAAAAGGAAAAGTGTGCAGCTTTTTACACTTAGATGGTGCTGTTTTACCACATGGATGGCTCGTTTTGATAGCCGAAACCTCATCAGCGCGCTCTAGTTTGCATTTTTTATTTGTAAAGAAAGCGGAACAAAAATCTTTACATTCTTCCTGTGGATCACCCTTCCATCAGCCACTTCCAAACCGAATAGCCAAACAAGTTATTAGCTTGCAGCCGCCCGTGACGCATGGGAGACACTTAAGGCAGAGGGGCGTGCCGTCATACCTCATTGCCAAGTACACCGGCCTCACGGTCGAGGAGATTTCGGAATTGTAGGTTAACTATGCAGTGCTTTACATCGGCAGCAGCTATCTCCTAATAGGGGGCAGTTGCTGCCGATTGTTTTTACACGCTATACAGCCACGAATAACTCTAAACTCCAAATTCTTACTCGCCAACGGCGATACATCTAAATTCTTAACTGCACAAACGTGCCTACATTATTATACTGTTTATACGATTTAATTAGTTTTTTTTAAGAAAAAATTTGCACGGTTGGAAACTATTCACTATATTTGCACCGTGCATTGTGATGCACATACATTATTTTTTGCTCAATCGCCATCCGAATCACCACCTCGAAAGGCTTGAAAGGGCAATATTATTACAGTATTGAAGTATACGTATAAGCGTAGACTTCCTATAACTGTAATGGGCTTGTGGTGAGCCTGGATGGCGTATGGTGAAGACCTGCGCTTTTCTTTTTCCAATTTGATTAGTGCGGGATTCCAAAAGATGAGAACAAACCTAGTACTAACCAAATAAAAAAGTAAAATTATGAAACTAAAAACTTTACTCACGCTTGCCGTTGCAAGCTTCTGCTCATGGCAAGGTGCCTGGGCCGACGATGTGGTGGCTAACGTCACGTTGCAGGAAAAAAACAGCCTCAGCAGTGAAATTCTTGCACTTTCAGGTATTGATGATTTAAAGACCGTCACCCATTTGACAGTCACTACCAATCCTGGTGTGCAGTTGGGCGACGAGGACTGGACAACCTTGAAGTCAATGTCTGCTTTGGTGGAACTTGACTTGAGTAACGCTAGTGCCAACACAGTGCCAGACGGACAATTTAGGTATTGTTGCGCAAACCTCGTTACGGTGAGCCTGCCTAAAGATTTGATTTCCATTGGGAAGAGTGCGTTTTATCAAAAGGCTAACCTTGTTACAATTGTTGTTCCAAATACTGTTACTGCTATAGGTGAAGAGACTTTCTATCAATGTTCTAACCTTGAGTATTGCGATTTGTCTGCATGTCAGATAACAATCATCCCTAGTCATTGTTTTAGTAACTGCGGAAAGCTCAACTCTTTCACAATTCCATCGACCGTGACGCGTATTGAGTCGTTTGCTTTCTCATCTTGCACAAACTTCTCTTCACCATTACCCGCAGGTCTGGAATATATTGGTTCAAGCGCATTCTCTTATGCTGGCATGAACGATATTGACGTGGTGATTCCAGAAGGCGCTACATTGGGTGGTAGTGTATTCTACCATTCAGGCATCAGAAGTATCGAATTGCCTACTACTTACTATGAATATGGATATGATTTTAGTGGTTGTAGCAATTTGCAAACAGTTACTTTAAAGTCACCGACTATTTTAAGTTATAATGGTACTTTTGATGCTTCAAAAGTCAGCAATATCACGTTGAAAGTGCCCTCTCATCTTATTACTGCCTATAAGTCACACAAAGAATGGTCAAAGTTTATGGATGCCATTGCTATCTCTCCTTCCGTGACTGAATACACAGTGAGCCAAGACCTTAACTTGAGCAACTCTTCAATGCGCATGGAAGGAGCGCCCAATGTGTTCTTTACGGAAAATGCTTCACTGACCATTGCTGGCAATGCCGCACAGACATTTAATGATTTCATTGCCAGTGCAAAAACATACAACTATAATTCTTCTGGCAACCAATACACTATGATTATCAATGAGGCGGCCGACGTGACCGTCAATGGTGATTATAAACAGCGTCTTTATACATCTAGTTCAAAAAAATGGTATTTCCTCTGCCTGCCGTTTGACTTCACCGTTGGTGATGTAACAGCGGAGAGTGGCCAGTTTGTTATTCGTACTTACGACGGAGTAAGACGCAACACTCAGAACTCGGATAACGGTAACTGGTCGGCCAATCTGACATCTGACGTTGAAATAAAGGCCGGTACAGGTTTTATCCTTCAGACTAGTGAGAGTACCTGGGTCACCTTCAAAGCCAAAGTAAGCGGCACGAATCATGTTTTCAAAAAAGAGTCCGACGAAATCAACACCCCGCTCGCTGCCAATAACACCAATGCCAGTGCCAGCAATGCCAACACGGGTTGGAACATGGTAGGCAACCCCTGGCAGGCATTCTACAACATCCATAAGATGAACTACACAGCCCCGTTTACTGTATATAGAGCAAGTTATAATCGGTATGAAACTTATTCTCCTTCCGATGACGACTATGCCCTTAGCCCTTTCCAGGCCCTGTTCGTGCAGTGCCCCAATGGCATTTCAAGCATCGACTTCCCCGCCACCGGCCGCCAGCTGACATCGGAGGTGACCTCGCAGAACGCCGCCCGAATGAACACTCCCGGCGGTCGCCAACTGTTCGATATTGAGGTTTCAGACGGTTTGCTGAGCGACAAGACACGCTTAGTGGTGAATGTCGATGCTACAATGGACTATGAGATTGGTCGCGACGCCAGCAAGTTCTTCGACAACGGTTCGCCCACGCCGCAGATTTTCTCGCTCGACAACGACGGCACTCAGTATGCTATCAACGAGCGTCCCGCCGACAGCGGCACCCTGCAGCTGGGCATCCTCTTCGCTGAAGACGGCGAATACACCCTCTCTGCCCTGCGCAATGACATTGGTCAGGTGATACTGACCGACCATGAGACGGGCATCAAGACCGACCTGCAGCTGCACGGCTACACTTTCAGTGCTGAGGCTGGCACATGCGAGAGCCGTTTCACCCTGTCGTTTGGTAATGCCGTTACGGGCATCAGCACTGCAAATAACAATGAGGCTGCCATTACCGAGGTCTACACCCTCGATGGCGCAAAGGTGTGCAACACCACCAACGGCCTGCAGAAGGGCGTCTATGTGGTGCGCCACGGACAGCAGACTCAGAAGGTAATCATCAAGTAAAGCGGCAGGACTATGAAAAGAATCAGATACCTCACCCTGCTATGGATGCTGTTCTGCGGCATCGTATGCTGGGCGCAAGACGACTTCAACCCCTCCGATCCTGCCGAGCCTGGCCAGCTGACTTGGAAACTGATATTGAAGGCCAACCCGACTGATGGCGGCTCGGTGAGCGGCGGAGGAAACTACGTGTCGGGAAAAACGGTAACGGTAAGAGCCTCAGCCAGTAGCGGCTGGACTTTTGTCAACTGGACCAACGAAGAGGGTATGGTGGTAGCCACCACCAGCTCCTACACCCTGACGAAAGCCGAAAAGAACGAAACGCTGACAGCCAACTTCGTCTTCAATCCTGGGGGGCCCGGCGAGCCTGCCGAGCTACCCCACCGGCTGACCCTAGTGGCAAGCGACGGCGGCAGCGTCAGTGGCGGCGGCCTATACTTGAATGGCAAGGAGGTCAATATCCACGCCTCAGCGAACAGCGGTTTCGAGTTTGCTGGATGGTACAATGCCGATGGCACCCTCTATTCAACCGATGCCTCCACTACCTATACAATGGGGCATGAGGCGGTAACGCTAACGGCACGCTTTGCCTTTAATCCCGAGTCTCCCTCTGAGCCGAGCGAGGTAAATGTGTGGCGACTGAAGCTGAAGGCCCAAGACGGCGGAACGGTCTCGGCCGACAAGTACAATCTGTTGGAAGGCGAGACCACCACCGTCAGGGCCAGCGCAAACAGCGGATATGTCTTCGACGGATGGTATCAAGGCAACACCATGGTGTCATCGGAGGCATCGTTCTCCTTTACCATGCCCGCTAGCAGCGTAACGCTGGAAGCACACTTTGTGTTCTCACCCAGCTCCCCTAATGAGCCTGGTTACATAGAGCAGCGAAAGTTCTCGTTCACACTGAAAAACGTCATCACCAAGCCTGGGACAACGGCCCATTTTCCCATCCTGTTGACACCGCTGGCCACGCTGGGAGACATCACGTTCCAGCTAAACTTCGACCCAAGGCTGAATGTCGACATCGACAACGTGGCTTTGGCGCAGACCTCGACGGCCTACACCCTGACACGCGAGGCTGTGACTGAGAGCGACGATGCCTACGACGCGGACATGACATCCTACAGGTTTATCCTGACCGGCGGCAGCATGGTGGTAGGTGAGAATGAGACACCGACAGTGACGCCCATCCTCACCATCCCGGTTATCATTCCTGCCGACATAGAGACCGCAGCTTCTTACAAGATTTCCATCAACCAGATCAGCATGACCTTGGAAGACGGAAACACGCAAACCGCCGGTACCCGCAATGGACGTGTATCCGTCTTCAAGAATGGCGATGCCAATGGCGATGATGTGGTGTCTATTATCGATGCGGTGTCGGTGGTTGACTGCATACTTGGCAATCGCCCTGAAGGATTCATCGAGGAGGCCGCCAACACCAATGACGACGAAGGAATCTCCATTATCGATGCTGTAGGCGTAGTAGACATCATCCTTGGCAATGGAAATGATGGCCAGGCGCAGGAAGAGCCTGGGAACGATCCTGATTGAGTGTTTAACCAAGATTTGATCGAAAGAAATCTTAACCACAATAGTAATACAAAATTTGAAAATGAGAAAGAAAATACTGATTTTCATGACATTGTTTGCTGGCGCACTCGTCGCGCTGGCAGACAATACAGTGTCGGTGGACGGTGCTCAGATTCCACAAGGAAAGTCGGGTACCTTCAGCATAGAGCTGGCAAACACCGATGCTTTCGCCTCATCGATGGAGATACACCTCACCTTGCCCGAAGGTATCACTTTCGAGTCGGTGGCACTGAGCGATCGTTTTACTGATAATCCCACCATTGGCAGCTCTGTCAACGGTCAGGCTGTTACCATCACCACCCTTTCCACCACAAATGCCGCCATTAGTGGCAACAGTGGCCCATTGTTCTTCGTTACGGTCTCTGCCGATGCAGATTTGGAAGTGGATGAGACCCTCACAGCATCGTTTACCAAGATAGAGTTGGCTAAGAAGGTGGGTGATGGGCATGAGAAGTACAATCCTGATCCCTTCGACTTTGAAATTGTAATCACTAACCGCGTTATCCTTGACGAGAACAGTCCCGTCCCACCTGCTGTCCAGTCGGGTGTGAATGTATTGGTGAAACGTACTGTCGAAGCTAATAAGTGGAGTACCATTGTGTTGCCCTTCAGGTTTCCAAAAGACAAAGTTACTGCAATCTTTGGCAGTGATGCTCAGTTTGCGGATTTCGCAAGTTTTGAGACCGACTATGGTGATAATGATGAAAACATGAAACCGCTGGGCATCGTGATCAATCTCCAGAATTACACCGTTCCTCGTAATGGAATTCCTGGCGGTAAGCCTCTTTTGGTAAATTCACAGAATAGTTTCGAGAGTTTCGAAGTGGATAACGTAAGTATCATAAACACAATGACCGATGCTGTCAAGGAAGACGCAGAAAATGGCCTCAGTGGCAAATTAACAGGAACCTATGTGAAGACGAATGTTCCTGCAGATGGACTGTTCATCAGCGACGATTTGTTCTGGTACTCCACGGGTAAAACCAAAATTAAGGCATTCCGTTGCTGGTTCGAGTTAGATGCTGTGCTTGGACAGGATACAAATTTTGGTGCTCGAGTGACGCTGCACTTTGACAACTCTGAACTAACAGGCGTAAGTGATGTTAAAAGAATAGAAATCGATGATTGTTATTACGACATGCAGGGCCGTAAGGTGGAGATACCGATGAAAGGACTGTATATCCGTAACGGAAGAAAGGAGGTGGTCAGATGAAAAAGAAATATTTACAGCCTTGGACTGTAGTAATAAAACTAAAACACGCTACCATGCTCTGTGCATCAAAGGGCGTCACGTCGGATAAGGGCATCGGCTATGGAGGCGTAGATGAAGAGGGTGAGAAAGACCCTGAAGCTCGTCGTCGCCGCAACGTGTGGGAGGAATAGGACGAGGATTCCGAAGATTTCTGACCATTACCACTCGTATTCAACATCTCTATTCGACCATCGGTTTCCGTCTATAGGCTATCCGGAAACCGATGGTCTTTTGGTGCCTCAGCAAAAAAAAGAGGCTATGGGTTGGAGCGTTTGAAAAAAAATAGTATCTTTGTAGCCGATTACGTACCGAAAGAACATCAGCATGGAATCGAATTTTGTTGACTACGTCAAGATATTGTGCCGCTCGGGCAAGGGCGGCAGGGGGAGTATGCACCTGCGCCACGTGAAATATAACCCGCTGGGAGGACCCGACGGCGGCGACGGCGGCAAGGGCGGCAGCATCATCCTGCGCGGCAACCACAACTACTGGACGCTGCTGCACCTGAAGTTCGAACGCCACATCTTTGCCGAGCACGGCGGCAACGGCGGCAAGGACAAATGCCACGGCACCGACGGCAAGGACGTCTACATCGACGTTCCGCCAGGCACCGTAGTCTACAATGCTGAGACGGGTAAGTTCATCTGCGACGTGGCCTATGACGGACAGGAGATTGTGCTGTTGAAGGGCGGTCGCGGCGGCTTGGGCAACTTCCAGTTCCGTAGCGCCACCAACCAGGCGCCTCGCTATGCCCAGCCCGGCGAGCCGGCGCAGGAGATGACCATCATCATGGAGCTGAAGCTGCTGGCCGATGTAGGTCTGGTGGGATTCCCCAACGCGGGTAAGTCGACGCTGGTGTCGGCCCTGAGCAATGCGAAGCCGAAGATTGCCAACTATCCGTTCACCACGATGGAGCCCTCGCTGGGCATCGTGGGCTACCGCGACAACAAGTCGTTCGTCATGGCCGACATCCCAGGTATCATCGAGGGTGCCGCCGAGGGTAGAGGCCTGGGGCTGCGCTTCCTGCGCCACATAGAGCGCAACTCGCTGCTGCTCTTCATGGTGCCCGGCGACACTGACGACATCATGCGCGAATACAACATCCTATTGGAAGAGCTGCGTAAGTTCAACCCTGAGCTGCTGTCGAAGCAGCGCGTGCTGGCCGTGACGAAGTACGACCTTTTGGACGAGGAGCTGATAGGAATGTTGAAAGAGGAGACCCCCTCCGACCTCCCCGTCGTCTTCATCTCCGCCGTCACCGGCTTCCACCTCGACGAGCTGAAGGACGTGCTGTGGCGCGAGCTGAACAGCGAGAGCAACAAGCTGCAGACCATTATGGCCGACGACCGACTGGTGCACCGCGACAAAGATCTGTCACGGTTTGCCCAAGAACTGGCTGACGAGGATGCCGATGACGACATCGAGTACCTCGATGAAGACGAGATGGAAGACCTTGAGGACGTGGAGTATTTGGACGATGACGAGTAACGTCTGAAAACAAGTCATCTATTTGTGGCAGAACAGAAAAAAAACACGAAAAACACTTCCGTTTAAGTAATTTTTCTTAAATTTGCGCTCGAAAACTATTAATTATTTTTAATCATATGCAAAAGAGATTCTTTCTACTCGTTGCCATGTTGCTCACGCTGACGCTGGGCACTATGGCACAGGTGACTACGTCGAGTATGGCCGGCAAGGTGACACTCGAAGGCAGTGGTGAGGAAATCATCGGTGCCACGGTAGTGGCCGTTCATGAGCCTTCGGGCACACGCTACACCGCAGTGACCAACTTGAATGGTTTATTCTCCATCAATGGTATGCGTCCCGGCGGACCTTACTCTGTTACTGTCAGCTACATCGGAAGCCAGACGAAAATTCTGCGCAACATCACGCTGCAGCTGGCCGAGACCTACAACCTGCCGGTATGGCTGGCAGACAACACTACCGACCTGGCAGAGGTAGTGGTGACGGGCAAGGCTTCGAAATTCTCGGTTGAGAAAACAGGTGCTGCCACCAATATCACCAGTCAGCAAATTCTGAACATGCCTACAGTGAGCCGCAGCATCACCGATGTGACACGCCTCTCGCCCTACGGCGGCAATGGTATGAGCTTTGCCGGTACCGACGGACGTACTGCCAACTTTACCATTGACGGTGCAAACTTCAATAACAACTTTGGTCTGAGTGACAAACTGCCCGGCGGCGGCAATCCCGTCTCACTCGACGCCATTGAGGAGTTGCAGGTGGTCATCTCACCTTACGACGTGCGTCAGACCAACTTCATCGGCGGCGGCGTCAACGCCATCACAAAGTCGGGTACCAACACCTTCAAGGGCACGGCCTACGCCTACCACCGCAACGAGAACATGCGAGGCGACGCCATTAATCGCGTTCAGCTGGGTAGCGGGCGCGACAAAGACCAAAGCACCACTTATGGAATGACTTTGGGAGGTCCCATCATCAAGGACAAACTGTTCTTCTTTGTTAGCGGTGAGATGATTAAAACGCCCACAGTGGCTGTTCGCTGGCGCGGTTCCGAAGACGGCCAGTACGACGTGACTCAGAACATCTCACGCACCACCCTCAACGACCTCGAGACAGTACGGCAGTTCGCAAAGCAGCAGTGGGGCTATGACACAGGTTCCTATTCCGACTTCCCTGCTGACCAGAGCAATTATAAGGCCTTGGCCCGTCTGGATTGGAATATCAATGACAAGCACCATCTGGCCCTGCGCTACAACTACACGAAGAACACCATCTGGAACGGCCCCAACGCCTCTTCGATGGACGGCGGCACACGTTCTCCCTACAGCCGCACCTCGCAATACTCCATGTCGTTTGCCAACTCGATGTACTCAATGGACAACCTGGTGCACAGTGTTTCGCTCGACCTGAACAGCCGCCTCACTGACAAGCTCTCAAACCAGTTCCTGGCCACTTACTCCAAGCTTGATGACATCCGCGACACCAACTCATCAGAATTCCCCTTCGTCGACATACTTGACGGCTCGGATAATAACGCCATCTACATGGCTCTGGGCTACGAGCTCTTCACATGGAACAATGCCGTGCATAACACCGTATGGAACGTGAAGGACGACATCACCTACTACCTTGGCAAACACAAGATCATGGGTGGCGTGAACTATGAGTACCAAATGGCCGACAACCAGTATATGCGCAACGGTACGGGTTATTTCCGCTACAAGAGTCTTGACGACTTCCTCAACCAAGCCACACCTGAAGTCGTATGCCTTACCTACGGCTACGACGGCGAATCAAAGCCAGCTGCCCGCGTACAGAGCAACAAGCTGGGCGTCTATGCTCAAGATGACTGGCAGGTAAGTGACAAGTTCAAGCTCACCTTCGGCACGCGTATCGACGGGCTGTTTTTCATCAATAGCGACCTGATGACCAACAAAGCCATCTACGACCTGAACTACAACGGCCGCCACATCGACACCGGCACCTGGCCCAGCAGTACAATCACATTCTCACCCCGTGTGGGCTTCACCTACGATGTCTTTGGCGACAAGTCGCTGAAGGTGCGTGGCGGCACCGGTCTGTTCTCAGGCCGTCTGCCTCTGGTGTTCTTCACCAACATGCCCACCAATAGCGGCATGGTGCAGTATCAGGCACAGATTGGTCCTTCCACCAAATACCAGTATTTGCCTGACGCAGTGAAGGCCAAGTATGAAAGCGTGAGCGACATCCTGCAGCAGTTCAACAAAGCCAACGGCGGCATGACCACCAGCATTGCCCAGCTGCAAGAGAAGCTGGCCGCCATGGGCTATCCCATGACTGTGAGGCCTGAGGATGGCACTAAGCCCAGCAGCATCTCAGCTGTTGACAAGGACTTCAAGATGCCACAGGTGTGGAAGTCGTCCATTGCCGTCGACTACCAGCTGCCCGTCAGCTTCCCCCTCTCCATCACTGGTGAGTTCATCTTCAACAAAATGCTGAATGACCGCTGCATCTCCGACTGGAGCATCCTGCCCGTCGAGGGCTTTGCCCGCTGGCAAGGTGCCGACAACCGTCCCATCTATCCTTCCGATTTCCGCAGCGGCACGAAGGCTTTCATGCTGGAGAATACAAGCAAGGGCTACGGTTGGATTGGCAACGTCACCGTTACGGCTCAGCCCTTCGAATGGATGAACCTGATGGCAGCCTACACACACACCGTAAACAAGGAGATTACCGGTATGCCCGGCTCTGCAGCCGAGAGTGCTTTCACCTATGTGCCCACCTACGAAGGCCCCAACAACATCAAGCTGCATAATTCACAGTATGTCACGCCTAACCGCTTCGTGGCCTCGGCTACACTCAACGACAAGTGCGGCAACCACTACTCGTTCATCTACGAGACATGGCAGGGCGGCTACAACTACAGCTACATGCTCACCAACGACATGAACGGCGATGGCTACAGCTATGATGCACTCTATATCCCTACCGACAGAGAGGTGGCTGATGGTGAGTTCAAGTTCACCAGTAAGGATGATGCAGTACGCTTCATGGATTATGTCCACCACGACAGCTATCTGAAGAACCATCAGGGCGAGTATGCTGAGGCATACAGCGTCTATAATCCCTGGGTACACCGTCTCGACTTTGCCTACAAGCATGACTTCTGCATCAACGTGGGCAAGACATCACACGACCTGCAGCTCTCCTTAGACGTGAAGAATGTGCTCAATTTCTTTGACTCTTCATGGGGTGTCAGCAGATATATGAATGACAAACTGAATGAGGGCCGCATCCTGAAGTATGAGTATACAGATGACGCCGGCTATCCCGTGTTCTCTACGCCTAAGGCCGTCAACGGCAATACCAAGACCTGGGTTCCCAACTACGCTATCGGCCAGTGCTGGTATGCCAGTATCGGCGTGAAATACATGTTCGAAGGCAAGAAGCGCGACGACTGCGGATGCGACAACAGCGACGTGAAGGAGAAGACGGTCTATGTGAAGGACAACAGCGAAATCAACCGCTTGAACGACGAAATCAACCGCCTGCGCAGCCAGGTCAACGACTTGCAGAACCGCAAGCCCGAGAAGGAAGTTGTCACCGTCGACAACAGCCGCATCGTCACCTTCCCCTATCTGGTCAACTTCAACGTCAACACTACCGACGTGGTCAACCGCGAGAAATTCAATCTGGCTACCATGGCCAACATGATGAAGGCCACACCCGACAAGAAGTACAGCGTCACCGGCTATGCCGACAAACAGACGGGTACCGTAGAGGGTAACGCCAAGCTGGCCAGCGAACGCGCACAGAACGTCTACGACATCCTCGTCAACGAGTACGGCGTGCCTGCCTCACAGCTCGTCAAGGACTCGAAGGGCGGTGTCGACTACATGTACATGAACGATGAGCAGATCTCGCGCTCGGTCATCATTTCCGAGATTAAATAAGTAATAGCAGGCAAAGCAACAAAACAAAAGACAAAGGATTATGAAAATGAGATATATTTTTGGCGCAGTCCTCTCTGCCCTACTGATGGTGGGCTGTTCGGAAGATGAACCTGTAGGTCAGTTCTCCGATATTACCCTCGACAAGACCTTTGCGACAATTTCTACTGATGGCGGCGATGTAAGCATTACGGTCAAGGCTGCCCATGAATGGGAATTGGTGGGCCTTTACGAGAAGATTACCAAGAAGGAAGACAATACACGTGACACTACCTACACCCCCCTGCCCAACAGCCCAGAATGGCTGACTGTCGACAAGTTGTCAGGCCCTGCAGGAGAAACCATCGTTACCTTCCATGCCAATGCCACTGCAGGTGGACGTGAAGCCGAGGTGTGCTTCGGTATGAACGGCAAGAAACAGTTCCTTGTTGTCCGGCAAGGTCTGCTGCTTGCCAGTAGTGCAACCGTGGCCGAGGTGCTTGAAGCTCCCGACGGAAAGAACTTCCGCGTCACCGGTACCTGTATCGACGACCCCGACAACAAGTATGGCAACTGGCATCTGCAGGATGCCACTGGCACCGTCTACATCTACGGCACCCTTGACAAGGAAGGAAAGAAAGGCAATACTCCCATCAGCGGTGAAAACGGATGGAAGTTTGAGGTAGGCGACATCATCACCGTAGAAGGACCGAAGACTACTTATAACGGCACCGTCGAGCTGGTGGATGTCACTGTTATCAATATTGTAAAGTCGTTGCTAAAGATTGTTTCCAAAGACACTGAGGTCGGTATTGATGGCGGCCCCGTAGAGGTGAAGGTTGCCTACAAGGGAAGCGGAGCATTCTTCGAAATCGACGACGAGGCCAAGTCATGGATCACCTACTCCGACACCAAGTACATCCCTGGCATAAAGACCATCTTCGAACAGAATCCTGCCGACACGGCTATTTTCTGCTTCAACGTGGCTCCCAACACCGGTGCACTGCGCATTGCCAAGATTTCTTTCAGCTCCAGCTCATATGATGAAGACAAGCAGAAGACCAATACCACCGAGATGGCATACAGCATCAAGCAGAGTGCCTTTACACAACCCCACGGATTTCGTGCCGACGACCCGTTCACCGTGGCCGAGGTGCTCAGCTACACCACGGCCTTGGGCAACAACGTGAAGTCTGATGCCGAAGTCTTTGTCAAGGGCAAGATCTCCAGCATCAAGTACACCTACAACGCAGAGAAAGGCACCGCCACCTACAACATCTCCGACAACGGTGAGGAAGCCAACGTGTTTACTGTCTACGGTAGTTACTTCTTCGATGGGCAACCATGGACGGAAGGCCAGCAGCAGATTGAGGTGGGCGACGAGGTCATGGTCTGTGGCAAGGTTGTCTATTACAATGGCACCACGCCAGAATTTGCCAACAAGGAAAACTGGCTCGTGTCCCTGAAGAAGGGAGGCAGCACGCCAACTGCCGATCCTGGAACCCTCGAGAACCCCTTCAACATTGCCCAGGCCATCAGCTATATTGACGCTTCTGGTGCCGACGATGTGTATGTAACGGGCATCGTCTCGAAGATTGTCTACACCTTTGATGCAGAGCACGGCACGGGCACCTTCTGGATTTCCGACGACGGAAAGTTCAACGACGATCCTGCCAAAGACTTTGAGGCTTATGGCATCTACTGGCTAGGCAACAAGGTCTGGACTGACGGCTGTGGCCAGGTGGCTGTAGGCGACAAGGTGGTTCTTTGTGGAAAACTTACGAAATACAAGACTACCTACGAGACTTCCTCGAAAAAGGCATATATCTACTCACTCAACGGAAAAACTGAGTAGAATAATATGAAAGTTCTGCTGATTAACGGAAGTCCGCGCGACAACGGTAATACGTTCCACGCCTTGAGCGAGGTGGCCCGTACGCTGAATGCCGAGGATATCGACACCGAGATCATCAGTATAGGAAAGCGTGCCGTGCAGGGTTGCATCGCTTGCGGCATGTGTGGCAGAACGGGCAAGTGCACGTTCAACGATGACCTATATTACAGAATACTACGTGCCGTCAAGGACGGCATCGACGGCCTCGTCATCGGCTCACCGGTCTATTATGGCGGACCCAACGGCTCACTATGTGCCCTGCTTGACCGCGTATTCTACTCCCTTGGTCCCGACCTGAAGTTCAAGCCAGGAGCCAGCGTCGTAGTATGCCGTCGTGGCGGTGCCTCGGCTGCATTCGACCGGCTGAACAAGTATTTCACGATGATGAACATGCCGCTGGTCAGCTCGCAATACTGGAATATGGTCTACGGACAGACGCCAGGACAGGCACAGCTCGACGAAGAAGGTATGCAGACGATGCGCACCTTAGGGCGCAACATGGCATGGATGCTGAAGCGCCTCAACGTGGCGAGCGACGGCCATCCGGATGAGGAGCGGCGCGTCTGGACTAATTTCATCAGATAGAACAACAAGGAAATGCGACTCAGTTATTGAAATATCTGAGTCGCATTTTTTAATAACCGACCAGCATATACTCGCCGCCAGGCTGTGTAATCAAATCATAGACATAGGTCTTGGGTAAACGGACAGGATTCAGCTCGGCGTCAGGGCTGACGACGGGCTCGGCCACAGGCGTCACAGTAAAAGCCGCGTTAGGATTTTTACCTCGTGCGTTACGCAGTCCCTTACCCTTGAGCGGCACCAAGGAGCGCAAACGACAGACGCCTCCCTGTGCAGAGCGGATGACAGCTTGCGTAAGGTGACCGTTCTTCCAGTTCATATCCACTTCGAAGCCGCCACGTGCCCTCAACCCCGTGATGCAGCCCTCAGGCCAAGCGGCAGGCAATGCTGGCAAGAGAAAGACAAAACCGTCGTAACTCTGTAGCAACATCTCGGCAATGCCTGCGGTGCAGCCGAAGTTACCATCAATTTGGAACGGAGGATGGGCGTCTAACAGGTTGGGATAGGTGCCGCCACGCTGCTTCGTAGTGCCAACGATGAGAAAGGTATCGGCAGTGAGCGTCAGCTGGTCCTGAATGAGTTTGTAGGCGTGGTCGCCGTCAAGCAGACGGGCCCATGCACACACTTTCCATCCCATGCTCCAGCCTGTAGACACATCGCCACGCGCCTGAAGCGACGTGCGGGCTGCCTGCCACAAGCGCGGAGTGCGGTAGGGCGATATCTGGTTAGAGGGGAACAGACCGTAGAGGTGCGAGAAATGCCGGTGGTCATCCTGCGGGTCATCCAGATCGTCGAGCCACTCCTGTAGCTGTCCCCAGCGGCCTACCTGCATCGGGGGGAGTTGGGAAAGCTGGCTGCGGAGGGTGTCGAGGAGAAGAAGACCCTCCCCCTGCCCCTCCCTGTAGGGAGGGGAGGAAAATGCTTGCACGCCCGACTTTTCTGCAGAAGAGGTAATTGCTCCCCTCCCTACAGGGAGGGGTTGGGGGTGGGTCTCTTCTGCTGCCTGCAGCACTTCGTTGAACAGCTCACTGACAAGCTGATTGTCCATCGTCACACCAGCATCGAGCGAGCTGCCGTGACCTTGGCCACCATGTTCGGGCGACTCGCCAGGACAAACGACTAAATAGGGGCGAGAGGTGAGAGGTGAGAGGTGAGAAGGATCCTCGACAAGTATCTGGCTGTAGAAACGTGCGGCGTCGACCATGATAGGAAAGACACTGCGCAGGAAGTCAACATCGAGCGTATAGAGGTAATGCTCCCACAGATGGCGACAGAGCCACGCGCCGCCCATTGGCCAAAGGCCAGTGGCGGCATGGTCGACAGGACCGGTGATACGCCACTGGTCAGTGTTGTGGTGCAGCACCCAGCCGTCGGCGCCATACATGTCGCGTGCCGTCTCGCGCCCTGTCTGGCTCACCTCGCTGATGAGACGGAACAACGGACCGTTCAGCTCTGTCAGATTGGTAACTTCGGCTGGCCAGTAGTTCATCTCCAGATTGATGTTCGTAGTGTATTTCGAGTCCCAAGAGGGCAACATGCGGTCGTTCCAAAGCCCCTGAAGGTTGGCGGGGTTGATGTTATCAGGCTGAGAGGAACAGATGAGCAGGTAGCGGCCATACTGAAAATAGGTTTCGATAAGGCCGTTGTCCACCTCGTTCTGACTTTCTTGACGGGTGCCCGCCAGCCGGAGGTTTGTGGGCACTGAACAGGAAACGCTGTCGGCACCCAGGTCCAGACGGACGCGGTCGAACAACTGGTGATAGATTTGGCTATGACGCAACTTCAGCCCGTCGTAGCCCAGGGCCATAGCCTCCATAAGACGCTGGCGACTCTGCAGCTCTTCGTCACCAGAGATGTCGTTGTAGCTGACAACATTGCTGCCTACGGTGATGAAAAGCGTAGCCTCATCAGCACCTACGACACTAAGCTGGCCATCAGCCTGACTCACCGTTCCGCCACAGGCCTGCACTGCCATCAGCCCCATAAAACGAACGCTACTCTTCAAACCTTCATGTTTCCCCGTAACGCCATGCACAAACACGGCACTGGAAACAGTGGGTATGGCACATCCACTCCCCTCCTCCTGGGAGGAGGGGTGCCCGAAGGGCGGGGTGGTAGAGATCACCCCCCTCAGCGGATTGTCGTGCGGTGTAGTCATCGAAGCAGTAAAGGTCACTTTACCCGGCTGCGAGGCCGTGAAGCGCACGACCACCACCTTGCTCCCCAGTGGTGCCAAGGCCTCGCGCTCATACTGCACGCCGTCGACGGTATAACGCACTATGTGTCGCGCTTCATTAAGGTCAAGCAGCCTCTCATAGCCGCTATAGGCCGTATGGCCGGGCTGCGCCACATAGACATCACCAAAAGGCTGGAACGGCATTCCCATGTTCTGGCCCGCACCTACGGGCATCACTTTCTCGTTGGCCAGCAGCTCCGCTTCGCGATAACGCCCCTCGAAAATGAGCTGTCGCACCTGCGGCAGGTATTCGCGCGCCTCGGGGTTGAGCACCTGGTTAGGACGACCAGCCCATAGTGTTTCCTCGTTCAGCTGGATGTGCTCGACGGCAGGTGTGCCAAAGACCATTGCACCCATCGAGCCATTGCCGATGGGCAGGGCCTGCGTCCAGGTCTGCGCCGGTTTGTCGTACCACAACGTCTGCGCTTCACTAATGAATAATGAAAAGTGAATAGCGAATAATACTGTCAGTGCCAGTCTCCTCATGTCTTAATTTCTGATTTTATTCCTCATGCATTTTATGTTCAACAACCGAAATCTATGTTTCAGGCCCGGAAACATGTGTCCCACGCCCGGAAACATGTGTTTCAGGCCCTGAAACTTATGTCCCACGTCCGGAAACATAAAATTTCGTCTGCAAGGCCTCGGCGGGCTGTATGGTGACCTTACTCTCGTCAATCTTCGTACGGTCAAGGCCGAAGACGTCGGCAAAGAAATCGTAGACGGCCTGGCGCTTGTTCGGCCCGAAGTCATGGCGCTCGTCGGGCAGGTGGATGTTTCGCACGTTGTCCTTGGCATCGTAGAAGCCGTAGATGCGCTGAATGAAGGGATACTCCAACTCGGGTGTCGTAGACGTCCAGTCGCCGCCATCGCTGACGAGGAGCAAAGGCCGTGGGGCGATAAGGGCAGCTAGTTCGGCTTCGCAGGTGCCACCACCGGCCAGCTGCACGGGCATCCCGCTCTCGCAGGGACAGCCGCCGTCAAAGTGGCTGGCCACATGGACCACAGGCGCAGAGACGGTGATGCGCGGGTCAAGGATAGCAAGGAGCACAGTATGGGTGCCGCCACCACTGCCACCGCAGGCTGCGATGCGCGTAGTGTCGATGTCCTTCCTATGCGTCAGCATCCAGTCGAGCAGCTTCAGTCCGCAAGCAGCCTGGAAGATATGGGCACGGGCGGTATGGTGGTCGCCCACCTCATCTGCCGACTGTCCATAGCCGTAAAGGTCGAAGTCAACGCAGATGGCACCCATGCGGGCCAGCGTGGCGAGGCGTTGCTGCTCATCGTCACGGTAGCGCGAGGGCCAGTGGCCGTCAGGGCAGATGATGAGGGGAAAGCCCCATCCCGACCTCCCCCAACTGGGGGAGGAGGAGCTACGCCGCTTAACGCCTCCCCCAGTTGAGCGAGATGGGAGGGGGCTATAGATCGTCCCGAAGGCATGCTGGCCAGGTGTCAGCTCGAGGCAGATGTTCTGCGTGGTATAGCCGTCGTGCTTCTTCACCTTCGACAGGATGGCGGGAGCGCCCTTTACGCAAGAGTCGAGGAAAGCATCAATCTGCAGTCGCTCACGTACCTCTTTGATGAGAACAGCACGGCGCGCCTCCCACTGCTCCTTATTATTATATAATGTGGAGAGGTAGTCAAGCATCTGTCTCCCCTCGTCGTCATGGCGGCGCGGGTACTCATACAGCTTGATCTTGTAGGAGTTGCCACTCTGCTTCCACCAGTTCCAGTCAAAATGCTTGCAGATGTTGTCGAGCGTCTGCTCCAGCGAATAGGGCCGCACACGGAAATCGGCGTATGTCAGCATGACACCTGCCGTATCGACATTGCTATCGAACTTGAACTTCACGCCGAAGCGCTTGGCCACGTCTTGCATCACGTCGTGAACAGGACGGGCATACTTCGTCTCGTAGCTTTGCGCTACGCTAAATGACAAATGACAAATGATAAATGATAAAAGCAGAAGGATGCGTTTCATTGTTTTTTTGTTTTTATTTCGTTATCACGTTATCTCGTTATTCCGTTATAACGTGATAACGAGAAAACGTGATAATGCCAAGATCTTTCCTGTTGGCCACGGAACGTCCGTCAATCATCAGCGTGAGGCCGCGGCCCTGATGATAGTGCTGGCCGTCATGGTCCCAAACGATGGTGAGGGTGTGGCCACGGTAAAGGATGCCGTCGAGACAGAAGTAGGGCCACTTGTCCTGCGGAATAAGCGGGTTGATGACGATGCTGCCGTCTGCCTGAGGGCGCAGACCACAAATGCCAGTGATGATCAGGTCGTTGTAGGTGGAGTGATTGTAGTAGCGAGAGCGCTCACGGTCGCCCATGAGCCAAGCCCCGTTGGTTTCATCCAGATATTCCCCGATGTAGGGACGGCCGCGGTGGTGCTGGCTCTCAGTGTAAAGTTGCATCTGTCGGAAGAAAGCCTCACCCCCAACCCCTCTCCAAGAGGAGAGGGGAGTAAATAGACTGTTTCCTTGAATAATCGCTACGTCATTTCCGCTTTGAGAATAATTACTCCCCTCTCCCTTTGGAGAGGGGCTGGGGGTGAGGCTGTTGAGATAGTTGGCCATAGCCGTCAATGTCTGGGATGTGGCAAAAGGCCAAATGGCTCCGTCCCACTCGCACTTGCCCACACCGTGACTGCGGAACTCAGGATGACGACGCTCGGCAGTGGTCAGACCGTATGGAGCCGAGAAGCCCTGCTCGTCAAGGAGCTGTTGCCACGCCACGTCGTATTCAGAGCCAACAAGCGGCAGGTTGAAATACCAAGGGATGTAGCCGATGGCCTCACGCACCTGAGCCAGCGTATCGCCGCGCAGGGTCTCATAGAACTGGTGGTCAGGATTCCAAAGTTTAGTTTCTATGAGCTGGTGCAACGTGTCAGCCTTCAGCTCATAGCCGCGGGCCTTGTCGTCGTCGCCAAACATATTATTAATGTACGCGAGGGCCTTCGCATTCCCGTACATATAGCTGTTGATGGTGGGACGGGCATACTGCTTCTTGCGCCCGCCGCTGATGCTCTCCTCCATGCCGTCCTGCACATCGCCCTGCCAGTAGAGACCGCTGGGCAGGCGGTTAGTACGCTCCCAACGGGCGTACTCCTCTTCCAGGCGTGGCTTCAGCGAGAAGAGGAAGGCGGTGTCGCCCTGCACTTTCCACATATCGAGGATGGCGTAGGGGTTCCAGGAAGAGAACTTGTTCATCTTCGTCATGGCCTGTCCGTCATTGCCGAAGTACCAAGTGCGCAGGATCTGGTGCAGGTAGGTGGTGTCGCGCAGCCAGCGGCTCTCCATCACATGGTGGCCGATGGCGCAGGCAATGAGGTTGTAGCGGTCAGCATACGAGCGCTGCACAAGGAACTCGGTCATGCCATAGCCCACCGGCGTGCGCTTGATGTGCTTGCGAAGCGTCCACCAGCGGTAGTAATACATCTCGCGTATCTGCTCGTCAGGACAGTCGAAGAGGGGGATGTTTTCACGCATCCACTCCGAGGCCTGAGCATTGGGAATGGTAGTGACGATATTCTCGTCCTCCATTGTGTTGAAGCGCTCGGCATAGTGGGCGAAACTGTCGTAGGAAAGTATGGAGGCTCCAGAGGTTCCAGCAGCCTCGGTAGTCACATTGGCTAGGGCAAACCTGGCCATGCTGTCACATTCGTCGGCGCGGGGCTGGTCGAAGAGCTGGTCGGCGGGCGTGTCGGTATTGGGTTCCTTAAAGAGCGGGCCGGTGCGGAAGACGATGCGGCTGATGCTCTCCACGGGGGTGTCGAACTGGCGGGTGCAGCGGCCGAAGGCTCCAGGTTTTCCGGTATTTCCGGTGTTTCCGGAATCTCCGGGATTTCCGGGATTTTCGGAACTTCCGGCGATTTCTACTACCGAATATTGTGCCCTGTGCAGTTCGCAGCTCAAGTTGGCTTTGATGTGATAGACGACGCCCGGCTCATATTTCTTCAGCAGTGTGCCGTAGCGGGCACCGCCTTTTACGCGCATCATCGCCGTGGAATCGATGACAATGCGGGAGCAGACCGTGCCGTGGTCGTCGACAAACTCAATGTCCAGCTCGCCGTGGCTGGCCTGGTCGGCACGGAGGTCGAATTCCACCTGCAGTTCTCGGGTATTGGGAATGACGCGCTCCACCTTCGCGTAGTCATAGGGATCCTGATCGCTCAGCATGAGCCACTCGCCGTCGAGCGTCACGGGTGCCCACAGCGGGGAATAGATGTTCCAATCTTTGAGTTGCGACAAAGTCGCAAACATACTGAACGAGCCAGCAGCATGGGCCGTGGCTTTGATTCGCACAGGAACGGGCACGCGGCTCACCCATATATCTTCTTTGTTGTTGCTATACGTCACCCATAAATCACTGCCTGCTGGTGTGCCATTGCCCTCTTGGATACCTCTTACATACTGCGGGCCATAGCTCTTGTACTGGCCACCGTGTCGCAGAGGCGTCACCTCGCCATTGACGAGCGAGAGGGTGGTGTAGTCGAGGCCGTCGGCAGAAAGGCTGATGGCCAAGGGCCAGCGGTATTCGGAAGGATTGTAGACGGTGGCGTAAGTGCCGTCGCTGAGGCGCTGTCCCCAGATCTTTGCGTTACTGTTGACAAAGCCCGGCGCGCGGTCGCAGCCCAGTTTACCGTCGATATTGGTGAGGCGCCACGTCCTGCCGCCATCAGCCGAGAGGCTCGTCACGGCGTGCTTCCATAACGCCACCTTGCGCCCGTCGGGCAGAGTGTAGCCGCAGAAAGCCTTGTAGGGCTTGGTCAAGGGAATCAGCGGGTCGTTGCGGTCGGCCTCCTCTACCCACTGCATCAGCTGCATGGGGTCGGAGAGCATCTGGTCGACGGCCTTTACGAAGGCTTTGTCGCGGCTTTTCTTATAATACGGGTAAACCGTATTACGCTCTGAAAAGCCGTGGTTGTAGTAGATGAAATAGATGGGGCCGAGGGTGCCATCCTCGAAGACACGGCGCGCCACACGGCCGATGCCGTTGCCGTCGTTAGGGTCGTCCTTCATGGTGAGGCAGATGCCGTAGCTGCCAGTGGCGAGGAGGACACTGTTCTGTTTGTCGCGACTGAGTCGCGACATACCAGACGAGGAAGCCACATACCACCCTACACGCTGGTGCATCACCGCCTTCAGGTTGTGGGCGGCGGGCAAGTCGGGACGACTTTCCTTTATCCAGCCCTCAGGCACGGGATATTCAGGGAAAAGCTCCATGGGTTGTGACCAAGTGTAACCATCCGTGGAAGTCTGCATCATCGTCTTCCCCGGTGCCTCGTGCTCGTGGCGAGGGTCGGTGAGGTAGTGCATGTAAAACTTGCCATTCCACCAGGTCAGCATCGGCTGGTGGTTGTATGTCCACGGTTTCTCGCCACGCATGGTCTGGATGGAATGGACACCGACGACGGGCTTCAAACCGCCGTCATGGCGCTCGGTCAGTGACATCGTCGTGCCCGAGTAGTGCACCACGTCCCTATTATATTTAATGAGGCCCTCAACCAGTTCCTCGGGCGCCATGAACACCGTGCCGTGCTTATGGCCTATGGGGAAGCTGACGGCTCCCGTCTGGTCCTGGAAAGTTTTGAAATCCTTCGTGCGGTGGGCGCCATAGATCTTATGCTGGTAGCTGTCGTAGTAGATGTACCACCAGTCGCCTACCTTCGCCGTGCTCGGCCCCTCTGTAAAGTTCTCGGTGAAAGGATCGGAGGCCTCGCTCCACGGTCCGTAGGGGCTGTCGGCAAAGGCCACCTTGATGTTGCGCATAGGACGGGAGTTGTCCTTGAGGACAAGGACGTAGGAGGAGTTGAGATTTAAAATTTGAGATTTGAGATTTGGATATTTCACTATCGTTGCATCAATGGCCGAGAAGCCTGGGTCGTAGAACAGCTTGGCCTCAGAGAAACGGCGGAAGTCGCGCGTAGTCATGTAGTAGATGCGGTGGTTGTTCTTGTGGTCCTCCTGATAGTCGGGGAAGCGACCCGGCACGCACGAGGCCCAGACGATGAGGAACTGGCGCTTCACATCGTCGTAGAACAGCTCCGGCGCCCAAGTGTTCACCGTTGTCGTGTCCATGCCAGTGCTGATGAAGCGCTGCTTTGTCCAGTGGATGAGGTCTTTCGACGAGGAGTAGCCAAAGCCGCGGTCGCCGCGCCACGATGACGTCCATACCAAATGAAAGGTGCCGTCAGGACCCTGTACTACCGATGGGTCGCGCATCACTTTCTGGCTACCCACCTCTGGGCGCAGAAAGACGCCCTCAATGCTGTCCCAACGAAGACCGTC
Source organism: Prevotella sp. (assembly GCA_024681875.1). The sequence goes on along the minus strand of JAILAA010000085.1, from coordinate 8,923 downwards.
GTAGCTGTAGATGAAGCGCAGCCCCTCAGTGGCGGGCTCATGGAAAGACGTAGACACATAGATATCCTTTGCCTGTGCCCATATCACGGACAGAAAAACGACAACAAGCAACGGCAGGACAACTATTTTTCGACTCATTTTACTAAATTAGTTTTTAAATTTGTAATAATAGTTTTTTAATTTGTGATATTCACCCGCAAAGTTAAACAATTTTCATTCTTTGCCCACTTTTTTTTAAAAAAAACTTTATCGAATAAAAAAAAACTTTGTAACTTTGCGGCCATAGACAAATCAAAAAACTATATATGGAGCGGACTAACGTTATTGACAGTATCAAACAGACCGCGAGTGCAGTGTTGCCGAAAGGCTGTGAGTTGTGGCTCTACGGCTCGCAGGCTCGGGGCGACAACAACGTCGATTCCGACTGGGATCTGCTCATCCTTGTTGACAAGCCCATGATGAGAACTGCCGAGCGCGAAGACCTCGTATGGCCTTTCACCCAGATGGGCTGGGATATCGGTGAAGACATCAGTGCCAGGGCCTACACACGCACACAGTGGTATGACAGTCCCCACACCATGTTCTATTTTAATGTAGAAGAAGACAAGAAACTTCTTTATGAGTCTTAAGCAAGAAGAACGCGATGTCATCGTGACGCTGGAATTGGAAAAATCGGCAAAAACGCTGACACAGGCAGACATCATGGTGCACAACGGCATTTGGGAGATGGCTGCCAACCGTCTCTATTATGCCTTGTTCCATGCCGTCAGCGCGTTGCTTATCAACGACCACCATGAGGTAGGTACGCATCGGGGGGCAGTTGGCAAGTTCAGTCTCTTCTATGTCAAGACAGGTGTCTTCACACCCGAAGAGGGCAGGCTCTACTCACAGCTCCAACAATTACGTGAAGACGGAGACTATAACTGCGCCATCGACGTGACGCGAGAGGACGTGGAGCAGAAAATCCAGCCTACAACGCTGCTCATAGCTAAGATTAGAGGAATCATTGAAACGAAGAAATCATAAACCTTATAATCAAATCTTTTTTATTCACTAAAACTTAACATTATGACAAAATTTACCAAATTGTTCTGCACGGCGTTCCTGCTACTGGCGGGAGGCGTGAGTGCAAGTGCACAGGACGAAACGATCGACCTGACCGCCGACATGTTCTACACATGGGATGGCTACGGAGCAGATGCCTCAAGCATTTCGGCAGCTACCGTTGACTTTAAGGTAGGAGAAGAGCTTGGTGCAGGCGCTATGGTTGCAGGAACGAGCACTGTTGAGCACCTTACCTATGCCGACCTGACAGGTTGCACAAAGATGATTTTCGAAGGCACTGCCGGCATGCAGTTGCGCGTGCTGTTGAACCGCCAGGAAAGCAACAGTGGTCCTCTGGTGGAGAAAAACCCAACCATTGGCGACAACGGCACTGCTGAACTTGACCTGACAGAGTTTGAGTATGTTCATCTCAATGCCATCAAGACGGGTTGGGGTAGCCCCAGGGGCACCATCACTGCCATCAAGCTGGTGAAGCCCGCAGATCCGCTGGCTATTCCAAAGGAGAGCTTGAAGAACGCCATTAGTGCCGCCAAGTTGCGTACCGCCATTGGTAAGACCGAGGCCAGCTGGAATGCTCTTCAGGCAGCCATCGCTACGGCTCAAACTGCCCTTGAAGCTGCTGATGCTACAGAGCAGAGCCTGAGCAATGCAAAGACTGCCGTCGAGAATGCTATGAACAATCTGGAATTGGCCAAAGGCTATACCAACCTGACTTCCGGCATGTATTTCAACTGGTCGGATCCTGAGAATCCTGTCGCACTTAATTTTGCTACCGTTTTGTTCACTTCTACCGGACAGCCCTATGGAGACGGAAACGTGAAGTATTTCAACTATGCCGACATTTCGAAATACGAGAAACTGATCATCGGTGTAGCTAACGGCACACCACGTATTATGCTAAACCGTGCAGTTCCCCTCGAAGAAGGTGCTGACGGGTACGATCCTAACGGTGGTGCCTACGTCCAGATTACCGATGCCCCTGTTGATGGTGTCGTTGAAGTAGACCTCAAGCAGTGGGAATTCGCCCACCTGAATGCCATCAAGGGTGCAAACTGGCAGCCTGTCACCGTAACCGACCTGCTGCTCTACAAGGCTCCCGTTGTCACTGACATCGAGATTTCTCCCGCCGAGGGTGACATCGCCGCTGCCCTGGCTGCTGCAAAGGAAGACGTTGATATTGTTGGCAACATCACCATCAACCTGACTGAAGGCGTAACCTACACTGTCAGCGCTACTCTTACTGCCCCGAACAACCTGACCATCAACGGCAACGGCGCTACTGTCGATGCCTCTGCTCTGACTGCTCCGTTCATCACCATTGACGGCACTGAGGTTTTCGCCATGAAGGATGCCGAGACTGCTTCTGACCACAAGTATGTAGCTTTGGACAGCATTTCTGCCCTGACCATCACCGGTCTGCAGGACGCCCTCATCAAGGACGTTCAGAAGACCCTGTTGGAGACCTTCGTCATTGAGGACTGCAACATTCAGATGCCCGCAGCTGGCAAGAACGTCGTCGACTTCAACAGTAAGGGTTATGTCGGCAGAGTCTCTGTTGTGAACTCTACCATCTGGGCAGCCGGCATGAACACTGGCTTCTTCGCACAGTACGGCAGCCGTCCGAAGAACATCAACGGCGACTGGCTCCAGCAGTTCGTGTTTGAGAACAACACCATCGTGAACATTGCCAACGGCAAGAACTTCAACGACATGAAGCAGAATGGTACTGCTCAGAATGTCTACACCCTGAAGAACAACATCTTCGTGAACAGCGGCAAAGACAAGCAGGTTGTTGTTGGCTTCAACAAGGGTCAGGCTAGTGCTACTCCCGTTTGGGATGTTGATGGCAACTACTTCATGGTAGGTGATGCTTGCACCAATGCTGATGAGATTGCCAAGGCTGGCAAGCAAGGCGAAGAGGACATCGTGAAGAACTGCGCTGAGGGTCTGCTGACCTTCACCGACGCCGCTGCTGGCAACTTCAATGGTGAGTTCACACCGGCTGAGGGTGCCGAGGCTCCCGAGAGCTTGGGTGATCCCCGTTGGACTATTGAGACTGTTATTCCTGTCACTCACACCTGGGACTTCACCAAGTGGAGCGAGGCTACTGTTACCAACCTGAAGGCTGAGGCCGCAAAGGTGGAGGTGAAGGACGATCCGAATAATGAAGGAAACACATTATTGGTTTCCGACAACGACGCACTGTGGTCAGACCATGAGAAAGCCAAAGACAAGACCTGCGACACCTATGCTGCCTCTAAGGACAACTGCTTCTGGTATATCGGTGGCGAGGCTGAGCCCACTGCTAACGGTGAGGCTATTGCTGAACTAAAGGGTCTGCAGTTCAACGCTTCATACGGTACGAGCCGTTCACTGGCCATCGCCGTGAACTATCCTTCAACCGCTCTTGGTGAATATGCAGGTCCGTCATACCTGTGGTTTGGTGGCAAGGGTAAGGAGTGCTTCACCATTCCTTCGGTGAAGGGTGGTACAACCATCACAATGGGTGTTGAGTCACACAATATTGCTGAGGCTCGCGGTGTACAGCTGCTGGTCGACGGCACAGCCCTGAACGATCCTGAAGGCAACCCTGTGGCTGCTCCCACGACCTACACTGAGCAGACCTGGCAGGTGCCCGAGGGTGCTGCTGTTGATGTGCTCGTAAAGAACACCAACGGTTGCCACATCTACTTCATCGACGCTGAGATTGACGAGACGCCCGTAGGCATTAACGACATCCAGCAGAGCGTTGTGAAGAGCGACGTCATCTACAACCTCAATGGCCAGCAGATGAAGAACGCCCAGAAGGGTCTCTACATCATTAATGGCAAGAAGGTCATCGTGAAGTAAGCCTATAAAGCGCCAATAAGCGCTAACCATCAGAAAGCCATCCCAGCAAACTGGAATGGCTTTCTTTTTTTACTTTCGCGCATAGCGACAATAACTCTACAAGAAGAATACAGACTCCGGCCCCATGTTCAGCAAGAGGTCAAGGATGCTGAGGTTGGGAAGGAAACCGTGGCGCTGGCGAAACACCTGATAGTAGGGACGCGCCTCGAAGTCAGGATCAAAAGGTGCCTGCTTAGGGCGAATCGTGTCGCGAAAATCGATGAAATGGCCATTTTTCTCATAGCTGGCCGTCAGCTCCACATGCGGGTGAATGTCGATGAGTTCGCATATTTTCATTCTGATAGCCTCATTATAGTCGATGAGGCGCTCCCATCGGTCTGTCTCAAAGAAGAAAGGGCGCAGGTCGTCCTCGTAATACTCTAAGAAAGGGGAGTCGCCGTAAGCCGACGTGATGGCCTGCCAGTGCTGGTGCTGCCAATGGCCGTGGTTGCTGAGGCGAGTGGCCCCCACCAACCTCCCCCCGCTCGGCTTTCTTGCGTCCCGATGATTGCAAGCGACCAGAGGTCGAGCGGCCGCTTCGCTCTGCGAAGAACTGGTGGAGGCTACTGTGCCAGAGTTCCCCGCTTCAAAAGCCTCCCCCAGTGGGGGAAGGTTGGAGGGGGCCATTACAGGCACCGTCAGAGCCTGCACTCCCTGTGCCGTGGCAATGAGGCATCGGTTGCGGTAGGTCTGTTTTGCGAATGACTCGTACACCTCCATCAGCACATGTTCATGTCTGTACAGTTTCTGATACCACTGTACAGGACCGAAATAAGTAGTAGAAAGAAGTGCAGTCATTCTGGAGCTACTGATATTAAAGCGACTGTAGCGTGCGGTCACGACGCCATCCGCGCCAGAAAGGAGCTTCGGGGTCGTGGCTGTATACAATGGTGGTGACGCGACCGATAATGAATTCTTCGGAGATGAAACCCAGGGTATGGGAATCTACTGCAACGCTGTCGCCTATAGCCTGCATCCAGTAGTAATCTCGACCAGCGCAGTTCACCAGACCTGGCACTACCATCCTTTGTCCCTGACTCTCCACCGTGTCGCCTGGCAATGCCTCGCATCGACAGATGAGCACCTGATCAGTGTTCTGCGGATTATCAAAAGCAATGATGTCGCCCCGGCTCACGGCACGGCGCCCTAAGCGCGTATAGCCGATGAGCCCCTCGTCGCTGCCCACGCGCAAGCCATAGCTCCAGCGGTTCACCAGCACGCGGTCGCCCTTGCACAGTATTGGCGCCAAAGCATCACCATCTACGGTGCAGATGGTGAATACCACAGCCCTGAAACATAGCATAAGGAGCAAGGCCAGGACCAATGCTATCAGGAACTTCGCAGTCTTGCGCATTCGCGGTTTTGTTTGTTGCGTAGACAACGCAACAGACGAGACGGGTTACTTGATATTGTCAACGCAGCGGAAGAGGCGTCCCCAACGGATGCCACCAGAGAACAGACCGCGGTCGGGGTCGCTGCTCCACCAGATGAAGATAGGCTTGCCCACGATGTGGTCTTCAGGCACGAAGCCCCAGTAGCGCGAGTCGGCAGAATTGTGGCGGTTGTCGCCCATCATCCAGTAATAGTCCAGCTTGAACGTGTATTTCGTGGTCTGCTGTCCATTGATGTACACCTGACCATTCTTCACCTCCAACTGATTGCCTTCATAGGCACGGATACAGCGCTCGTAGATGGCCAGATTCTGCAGCACATCCTTGCCAGGCAGCTTTATAGTATCAGCCAAGTCGATGGTGGCACCCTTCTTAGGTATCCAGATGGGACCGTAGTTGTCGCGTGTCCAGTGCAGATTGCCGTTCTTCGGATAGAGTTTGCGCCAATCGTCGTCGGGGGGCGTAGTGTTCAGGGCCACGCTGTCCACCAAGTCCTTGCGGGTCTCAAGTGTTGCTTTCACGCCCTTTGTCAGCGGCATGGCAGGAATGATGGTGCGGCGCGAGAAGTAGATGTCGTCGCGCTGCGAGCCCGGCGGGAAACCCAGGTCCTCACAGGTAATGCCCTGCTCCTTCATCAAGTCATCGGTCAGCGTGGCACCCTGCTTGAAGGCGACGGTATAGCTGTACTGCACCAGCTCCGGCTCCTTGTTGGGTTTTCCGTCTAAATAGATGACGCGGTCTTTGATTTGCAGTGTCTGCCCAGGCAGGCCCACACAGCGTTTGACGTAGTTCTCGCGACGGTCTGTCGGGCGCGTGCTGATGTCGCCATACTGCGCATAGTTGTTCTGTACGACCGACTTACCTGCGGCATAAAGCTGCTGGAAGAAGGAATAGCGTGCCTCGGGCGCCATCGAGTCGATGATCTGCTCCAGATTGGGCAACGGTCCGTTGACCTGCTCCAGCGCCTGATAACCCAGCTCATAACACAAGTCGTAGTAATAAGTCTGGAATTGTGTCTTCGAGCAGATGGTGTCGCCTGCAGGATAGTTGAACACCACGATGTCGTTCAGCTCCACATGCCCCAGACCGCTGACGCGACGATAGTCCCAGTGGGGCCACTCGATATACGACTTAATGCCACCGACGGGCAGTGTGTGCTGCGTCAGGGGCATGGTCAGCGGTGTCTGCGGAATACGCGGTCCATAGCTGAGCTTCGAGACGAAGAGGTAGTCGCCTGTGAGCAGCGACTTCTCCAACGACGAGCTGGGGATGACATAGTTCTGGAAGAAGAACTGGTTAATGAAATAAACGGCCACAAGAGCAAAGACGATAGCGTCGACCCATGACATGACGGTGCGCACAGGCCCCTCGCGGTCTTTCCACCACTGCCACTTAATCTTCTTCGTGATGTATGCATCATAGATGAACGGCACAACAAGCAGGCCCAGCCACGACTTCACCCAAAAGAGGAAGAGCAAATACAGAGCCAATACAATGCCGAACTTTATCCACTGCCGCTTCATGTTCAGCGGTTTCTTTTCTTTCTTTTTCATAATCAGACTCAAGTGTGGGTCTTAGAATTTAAACATGTCGCTGATGGTGAGCAGACCCTGATGGTCTTTCGTGTACTCTGCAGCCAGGACGGCACCCAAAGCAAAGCCCTTGCGGCTGTGTGCATCGTGCGTGATGGTGATAAGGTCGGCATCAGAGTCGTAGCGCACGGTGTGTATGCCTGGCACCTCACCGCGACGGATATGGTCAATACGCAGCAAGCTGGGGTCGGTGGTATCCTCGGCCCATGCTGTCTTGCGGTCAATGGCACCGACTATCTCCTCACCTAAGGTGATGGCCGTGCCGCTGGGATGGTCGAGCTTATGAACATGGTGTGTCTCTTCCAATTCCACGTCATACTGCGGGAACTGATTCATGATTTTGGCCAGATAGCGGTTGACGGCAGAGAAGATGGCGACACCGATGCTGAAGTTCGAGGCCCAGAAGAGTGTCTGACCGTTGGAGCAAGCCTGCTTCACGTCATCGCCATGCTCCTTCATCCAGCCTGTGGAGCCGCTTACCACCTTCACACCCTTGGCCCAGCACTTCAGGTAGTTGCCGTAGGCGGCCTGTGGCGCCGTAAACTCGATGGCTACGTCGGCGCTGGCGAAGCGCTCGCTCTCGAACTCTTCCTGATTGTCAATGTCAATGATGCTCACGATTTCATGGCCCCGGCTGCGGGCTATCTCTTCAATCATCTTGCCCATCTTGCCATAGCCGATTAAAGCTATTTTCATCTTCCTATATATTAATGTGGGTGCAAAGGTACATCTTTTTAACCATAATACCGAAAATTCAAATAGAAAATTAGTTTTTTTTATCCACTTTACAATTCTCAATTTTACGTCATGGTCTATATAGTTCACGACGTGATTTATATAAACCACGACGCAGTTTATATAGACCACGTCGTGGTCTAGAGAATTCAGCAGGTGAAATGCAAAAACAAAAAACCACAAAGAAATCTATGCAAAACGTTGTGGAGTTCAAAAAGATTGCTTATCTTTGCACACAATGGAACAACTGTTGCATTATGTCTGGAAGCACAAGCTGCTGCCGCTGACGCCGCTGGTGACTACTGACGGCCGCGAAGTGGAGATTATCGACCCGGGGTTGTACAACCGCAACTCGGGCTCCGACTTTTTCAATGCGAAGGTGCGCATTGGCGGCACGTTGTGGGTAGGCAACGTGGAAATACACCTGCGTAGCAGCGAATGGTACACCCACGGACACGACAGCGATCCCAAATACAACAACGTTGTACTACATGTTGTAGAAGAGGCCGATACCGATGTGCTGACCGACGACCGGCACTATCTGCCACAGCTAGTACTGGCTATTCCAGACACCGTGCGTCAAAACTACCACGAACTGATTACTGCCGACCACTATCCGCCCTGCTACCGCATCATCAAAGATCTCAGCCCCTTGCTGATGCACTCTTGGATGGCAGCCTTGCAGACAGAGCGTTTGGAACAGAAAACACAGGCCATCAGCGAGCGCGTTCGACAGTGCAATGGCTCTTGGGAGGACGCCTATTTCCAGACACTGGCCCGAAACTACGGCTTCGGCATCAACAGCGATGCCTTCGAGCAGTGGGCGCGCGGTCTGTCGCTCAATGCCGCAGGTAAGCACCGCGACGACCTCTTCCAAGTGGAGGCTCTCTTTCTTGGACAGGCAGGACTACTTCATACAGAGAGCATTCCTCCGCGTTATCGCGATGATGCCTTGCGTGAAGGCTATTTTACACGACTGCAGAACGAATATGCCTATCTGACCCATAAATTCCAGCTGCAAGCCATGGACTTCACAGCCTGGCGTTTCCTGCGTCTGCGTCCACAAAACTTCCCTCACATCCGCATCTCACAACTGGCCACGCTCTACCATGAGCGGCGTGCCAGCCTGAGCGCCCTCGTCGAGTGTGAGACGGTCGACGCACTGCGACAGTTGCTCAGCACCCACGTCACGCCCTACTGGGAAACGCACTACGTCTTTGGCACCATGAGCAAGCAAAGCAGCAAAAAACT
>JAILAA010000046.1 GCA_024681875.1 Prevotella sp. | reverse complement strand
TATTGATTATTAGGCTTGATGTCGGTGCGACAGTATTTCCAGCCCTGCTGGTCATAGATATTGAGGAGGCGCGGCAGGCGTGTGAGAAAACCGTCATAGTCTTTTTGTGCAGGGTCGGTCCACTGCACTTCGGTCAGGGCTGCCATGCGCGGCAGCACCTGATACTCAATCAGATCCTGAGCACCGATATATTCCGTCCACAGGTTGGCCTGTACGCCAATGACGTGCGCGCGTTCTTCGTCGGTCAGCGTATCGGGGGCAGGTTCATAGTCGTATACTTTTTTCAATGGAGTATAGCCGCCTATGAGCGTTGTGTTCGTCCATTCAGTAGAAGGAATCTGGTAGAAGTCGAAGTAGAGCGTGGAGTTAGGCGTGCGCACCACGTCGAAGCCACATTTGGCAGGGTCGTCGACGCCTTTCCAGTCGCGCCAGTTCATAATGATGGCGGTGTGAGGCACGTCGCAATACATAATCTCGTCCCAACCCATCACGTGGCGCCCCTTGGCAGCTAGCACCTTCTCCATCTCACGCACCATGTAGCCTTGCAACTGGTCCTCGTTCTTCAGCCCTAAGTCGCGTATCTTCTGCTGACAGCGTGGGCAGTTCTTCCAGCGCACCTTTGGAGCCTCGTCGCCGCCTAAGTGGATGATGGCAGAGGGGAAAAGCTGTGTCAGCTCGTCGATGACGTCGGTAAGAAACTGATAGACCTTGGGATTGCCGCCGCAGAGGATGTCTTCGCTGACACCCCAGTCGGGCCACACCTCGTAAGGACCTCCTGTGCAGCCCAGCTCGGGATATGCCGTGACGGCCGCCACCATGTGACCGGGCATATCGATTTCCGGGATGATGGTGATATGTCGTTCAGCAGCGTATGCAACCACCTCGCGGATGTCGTCCTGAGTGTAGTAGCCGCCATGCTTAGTATAGTCGTAAAGGCCCATGTTACGACCGATGACGGTACGCTGTCGCCAGGCTCCGACTTCTGTGAGCTTCGGCCATTTCTTGATTTCGATGCGCCAGCCCTGGTCGTCGCTCAAGTGCCAGTGGAAGGTGTTCATGCCATGCAGTGCGAGCATGTCGATGTATTGCTTTACCACCTCCTTGGGGAAATAATGACGGCAGATGTCGAGGTGCATACCTCGGTAAGCGAAGCGCGGACTGCTCTCTATTACGGCGAAAGGCAGTGTGTCGGGCTTCGAGACCATCACTTGTCGCAGTGCCTGATGTCCGTAGAAGATGCCAGCCTCGGTGCTGCCCTCAACGGTGATGCCCTTCTTGTCAACAGTGATACGCCAGCCTTCAGGATTGGCAATGTCGGTGTTGATCTTGTCCGTGGTGGCAGCAGTAGCGTTGACAATCAGCGTGCGCCCTTTCTTGTCGAAAGTGATTTTTTGAGGCATCGGGATGATATCATACTGCGCTTTCGTTACTGTGGTAACAGCGAATAGCAGGAAAAAGGAAATAAAAAGTCTGCGCATTGTTTTTAGTTTATTGGTTAATGCTTATTGTTTAACGGTTATTGCAATTGCGTCGCGACACTGCTCCATCAACCACTTCGGCGTACTGGTAGCTCCGCAGATGCCTACAGTGCGGACGTCTTTCAGCCAGGAGGCGTCGATTTCCTCGGGACCCTCAATGAGGTAGCTGTTTGGATTTACACGGTGGCACTCGCTGAAGAGGACTTTGCCATTGCTGCTCTTGCGTCCGCAGACAAAGAGGATGAGGTCGTGGCGTGCGGCAAACTCGGTGATGTTCGGCATACGGTTGGCAACGGAACGGCAAATAGTATCAAAGCTTCTGAACGTAGCTGTGGGTGAGATGTGGCTTTGGATGTATTCGGTGATGCGATGGAACTCGTCCAGGCTTTTTGTCGTCTGTGAGAAAAGATAGATGTCGTGCGTAAAGTCGAGTTTCTTCACCTCGTCGAAGTTCTCGATGACAATGGCGTGGCCGTCGGTCTGTCCCACCAGCCCCAGCACCTCGGCGTGACCTTTCTTGCCGAAGATGACAATGTCCTCATGTTGCTCCTTGATTCTTTTCTGTAACTTCAGCACCACCGGACAGGTGGCATCGATAATCTCGATGTTGTTGCGTCGCGCCAGCTCATAGGTCTCGGGTGGTTCGCCATGTGCTCGCAGCAAAACCTTGACATTGTGTAGCTGTTCCATCTCCTTATGGTTGATGGTGACAAGCCCCATCTGTCTGAGGCGCTCACACTCCATTCCGTTGTGCACGATGTCGCCCAGACAATAGAGCGTATTCTCCTTGGCCAGTTCCTCTTCTGCTTTCTTGATGGCTGTAGTAACGCCGAAGCAGAAGCCGCTGCCGCTGTCGATTTCTATCTGGAGCATATTGATGGGGCTTATGAGACTTTAAGGTCCTTAAAGGTTTTGATAGTAAAGGTCGAGCAGATTCTGCGCTGCTACGAAGCTGGTCTTCTGTCCCATGAGGACGGACTGCTCAGCCTGCTGCAACTGCTCCTGAATGACGGGGTTGTTGTAGAAGTTGAGGCGCAGATGCTCGTTGATGCTCTCATACATCCAGTATTTTGCCTGCTCATTGCGGCGATAGTCGAAATAGCCGTTGGCCTTCACGAAGTCGAAATACTGGTAGATCATGTCCCACACCTCCTTGATGCCTAAGCCGTAGAAGCCTGAGTAGCACAGCACCTTCGGCATCCATCCGCTCTCGGGCATGGGGAAGAAATGCAGCGCGTTGCGGAAGTTGGTGGCGGCCATCTGGCAGCGGTCTACGTTGTCGCCGTCACATTTGTTGATGACAATGCCGTCGCTGATTTCCATGATACCGCGCTTGATGCCTTGCAGTTCGTCGCCTGTTCCTGCCACCTGGATGAGCAGGAAAAAGTCTACCATCGAGTGACAGGCCGTCTCGCTTTGTCCCACGCCTACAGTCTCTACGAAAATCTTGTCGAAACCGGCGGCCTCGCAAAGGATGATGGTCTCGCGGGTTTTGCGGGCTACACCTCCGAGAGAACCTGCCGACGGGCTGGGGCGGATGAACGAGTCGGGATGTACGGCCAGCTTTTCCATGCGCGTCTTATCGCCCAGGATACTACCTTTCGAGCGCTCTGACGATGGGTCGATGGCGAGGACGGCCAGCTTGCCGCCTTTCTCTTTCAGCAGGTGGATGCCGAACTCGTCAATCGATGTCGACTTGCCTGCACCAGGCACGCCGCTGATGCCTACGCGGACGCTCTTGCCGCTGTAGGGCAGACATTTCTCGATGACTTCCTGCGCCTTGGCCTGATGGTCGGGGTTGACGCTCTCTATCAGGGTGACGGCCTGCGAGAGGATGGTGATATCGCCCTTCAGGATGCCTTCTACCATATCGGCGGCGCTCATCACCTGACGGCGGAAGCGGCCTCGCTTCAGATAAGGATTGATGATAGACTGCTGCTCTACGCCGCTGTTTACTTGCAGGCCGGCAAATACTGCGCTATTCTCGGGATGTTCCATTTATTCTACGTTGATAGTAATGACTACTTTTGAGTTTTCCGGGTCGTTGGTGATCATCAGGATACGGGGCTGTGAGCGCGCTTTCCTGATTTGGTCAGGAATGATGGTCACACGTAGTTTCGTCGACTCGCCAGGCTGCAGCTCACTTTTGGGCAACTTTACTTTGACACCTCCAGTGAACATTTGTAGCGAGGATATTTTCAGCGCACTCTTGCCGTTGTTCGTCATGATGATGGTGCCGTTCTTGTGATGGGCGTCGAGGCTTAGCTCCTCTGCCGAGAGATGCAGGTGCGGCGCCAACTGGCGGTCCTGTCCCTCGAAGTTGGCTTCAGGCAGTAGTACGACGCTGACGGGAATCTCCGTCTCGTCGCTGATGCGCTCGCCTATGCGCTTGGCCAAGTACACGCTCACCTGTGTCAGACCGTAGTTGTGTACCTCCTCAGAGTTCAGCGTCAGGATGATTTTACCGCTGCGGTTGGGCTCCAGCGTTTCAGGCATGGCCAGCGCGTGGAGCCACGTGGGCATGTGCAGGATGTTGGGCGTCATGTTCTCCTCAGTGTTGTTGAGCAGGTTGATTTCTATCTCGCGCGTCTGACCTTTCTTCACATCGTCGAACTCTACGTTGTTCTCCGAACTCAGCAGACCGTTCATGTCGTAAGGATAGCGGTTGGAATAGTCCACGACGTCCTCCAGCACCACGCCTTTCATCTTCAGATAGACGGGCTCACGCGTGGCATTGCTGTAGAGCGCCACTTGCTTGGTGAAATGTCCCAGCAGCTTGGCATCGTAGGTCAGCGAAATGGTGAAGCGCTCGCCGGCACCCACACTCTTCGGGCCGTCGACGGTGGTGCAGCCGCAGTCGGTCTCCAGACGGTCGATGGTCATTGTCTTCAGGCTCTTGTTGCGCAGCTCGAAGGTGGCTGTGACAGGCACTTCGAAGCCTGTCTTGCCTACATCGATAGTCGTTTTGTTGATGCTCAGCTTTTGTGCCCATGCAGGACTGAATGACAAAGCAAGGATGATAAATGATAAACCTATCAGCTTCCTTATCATTGACGTTTTTCTCTTGATTATATGGTTCTTCATCTTATTTACTAACTGTCATCTGTCATTTGTCATTTCGGCTATTCACATGCAGCGTAATGGACTTAGTAGTGCCGTGGAACTCAGGCGAATAGGCGCATTGTACGGTGCAGGTTCCCGTCTCGTAGGTTCCTTCGCGGTCGATGTAATACTCGGTCTCGATGATGTGGCGGCCCTTTGGCAGGAGGTCGAAGAAATAGCTGGTGGCGTAGTCCTTCGGCGTGCAGTAATAGCCTTCGCGCCAGTTGTAGCCGCTCAGCTGCTTCACAGGTTCCATGCAGGCTGCGCGTTTGTCGGTGAGCTGTACGAAGTCGTAGTCGCGGTCAGCCTCGATGGTGATGCGCACAATGATGCGGTCGCCCACTTTGATTTGAGATTTGAGATTTGAGATTTGAGTATTATGATCACCTGTGAGCAATTCGCGCTTGACGCTGATGCCACTCGTTTGGTCGGCGATGTCGCTTGTGGGCTGCGTGAACTGAGCGTAGACGGCGCCCCACGAAGTGCCTGTGGAAGTCTTCTTGGCGGTGAAGGTCGAAGGTGCCTTGTCGCCGATTGGCATACTGGTCTTCACATAGCCGATGCCTGCAGTGGCGTCGCTGGTGTCGAGAGGCTTGCTGTCGATGCACAGCTCCGTCTTCGCCTGCGGTGCCAGAGCTTGCGAGTTGCCGTTGAGGAAGGCATAGATGGCGTCGACGCTGTTCAATGGAGTGTCCCAGGCCTGTGTGCGCTTCTGCTGCAGGAGCCAGCGCTGCATCTCTGTGATGGTGGCGGTATCATCGGGCGTGAGCAGCTTCATGGCTTCGATGGCTGCCACCTGCGTGGGCATCTTGTAGTCGCGCCACGAGTAGCCAGCGCGCTGTGTGTCGTAATAGCGGCCCATGTCCTCACGGTAGACCGTCCACTCCTTCAGGCTTTTCACGTAGGTCTTGTTCTCAAGGATAATGGCTGAGAGAGCCTTCTCGTAAATGGTCTGGTTTCTTGTCTCCTTTTTCAGCAGATTTATCAGGTAGTCGTTGGCATCTGCCACATCCTTGGGCAGCTCGCGTCCGTCGATGGTGCAGATGTAGAGCCACTGCAAAGCGCGGAAGCTGGGGAACGACTGCTTGTGGCCCTTCCGTTCTTCCTTCTTCATTTCCTTCACCAGTTCCACAATGTCGTTGCCAAGGAATGAGAACGCGTTGTCGAGCATTCCTTCCGTTTCGTTCTGATGTTCCGTCATTTTGTTCAGACGCACCAGCATTTCGCTTACAGCCGTAGTGATTAAGGGCGAGCCGTTCATCCCGGGCCACCAGCTCCATGAACCGTCGCTGTTCTGCAAACCGTTCAGTTTCTTTACGGCATCGCTGATGCGCAGGTCGATGACATTCTTGTCGAAGAAGAGACCGAGCTGCTGTTTCTGGTCTTGTTCACGGTTAGCGTCCATCACCCACGGCGTCTCGTTGAGCAGCAGGTCTTTCAGTTCCTCGTTCTTCTGGAGCTGGGAGTTGAGCGAAGTAAGCGTTGTACTTTCGCGTTTCCACTGTTCGAAGACGTTCTTGGCTGTGGGGTTCTGTGCGAGGATATGTCGGCCGATGGCATTGGCATAGAATGAGGTGACCTGGCATACGGCGCAGTCGTCGTGCGGATGGCCGACGGCTGGCAAAGCCTGAATCATCAGCCACGTGGGATTGTTTGTGTACTCTACGGTGAGCTGGGAGTTGACCGCTGTATTCGGCAACATTGCCTTCAGGTCAATTTCCTTTGTGCCAGGACCGTTCTGTGTAAAGGGAACGGTGACGGTGACGCGCTCAGTCGATGGCAATACAGGCAGATAGTGCTGCTCGCCGTCGCTGTGTGTTGGCGTGCTGATGCTGACACGGGCAATGTAGATTGAAGATTGTAGATTGAACATTGAAGATTGGACGGGGAAGGTGACAGCCACAGTAGAACTGTCGGCAACGCTGACCTGCTGCTTCTGTTCGTAGACGACGTTCTCTGTCTCTGGGTCGAGCAGCTGCAGCATGGCGGTGCCTTTGATGGGCTTGTCGCTCATGTTCATCACGCGGGCGCTGATGGTGCCCTTGTCGTCCTGGCGCAGGAAGCGCGGCATGTTGGGCTGAATCATCACGTCCTTGCGGGCAACGGCTTCGTCGCTCAGCTGGCCGTACATCATGTCTTTCGTATGGGCGATGCCGAAGAAACGCCATGTGGTGAGACTCTCGGGCAGCGTGAACTTCAGCGACACGGTGCCGGTGGCATCGGTGACGAGCTGCGGCATGAAGAACGCCGTCTCCTGCAGGTTTTCACGCATCTGCATTTCGGCTTGTTCCTGCTGCTCTTCTTCTACCTTTACACCAGACACAGAGCCAGTCACCATTGCCTTTCTTTGTGTGCCGAAAGCAACCTCAGCCAGCTGATTGACACTCTCGTCGGCAGCCGCCTCCTCGAATTCCACCACATCATAGAGTTTATTCTCCACCATTGGGCTGCTCTTGGTCATCAAGCGTCCGCGGATGCGAGGATTATATCTGTAGCTGGGGAACACGTCGTAGTCGAAATGGTTGTAGTGCAATCCAGGTACGGTCAGCGACGACAATGTTTTAGAGCCGTGAATGTTGATACCTGGCCATTGGGCCTTGTCCCAGCAGGTGTACCAATAATTCAGTCGGGTAGGGGGCACCAGGCTCCATGAGTGTCCGTAGAGCTGGTCGAGGCTCTTGTCGTAGAGTGTAGCCATCAGCTGGGCATCGGCAGGCGTACCGTCGGGCTTGACAACGGTGAGTGTCCATTCCTCCTCTTGTCCTGGTGTGAGACGGTTGCGGAATGTCTTCCATTTCACCTTCAGATGCTTGTCGGGCAACGGCTTCTTGATGGTGGTATGATAGACGTAGTATTCTCCGTCCTTCACCCAGCCGAAGGTGAGCAGCAGCCCGTGGCCGTAGCTCTCCTTATAGGTGAACTTGCGGTTGATGAGCTCGTTGCTGAGGTCGGCTGTTCCACTCTCTACCACCTTGTTGCCGCTGATGATGTTGTAAACAATGTGGATGTCCTTGTCTGAAGAGCCAACCTGCACGGTGACGGGCTTGCCGTCCAAGGGGAAGTGCTCGTGACTGGTGTAGAACCATTTGCGCATGTCGGTGACAGGCCGCTTGTCGTTGAGCGAGAAGACGATGAAATCCTGCTTGATGGTGTCCTCCTGGCAGATGGCCGAGAGCGTATGGCTGCCGCTCTTGAGCGAGGGTACCGCGACAAGCTCGTTGGTTTTTACTTCCTGCCAGCTGCCGTTGTCGATACGGTAGCGCACCTTGCCTTCCAAGTCGGCGCCGGCGGCGTTCTGCAGGTGGAAGGCTATCTTTGTGTTGTCTTCGTTGAGCACTTTCTCGGGCAATGTGACGCTTAAGGCCGTCTTCCTGTTGCCCAAGGGCAGCGACATTGTGCCCTGATGCGTCTCGCCTGCCTGGTCGGTGACGTCGGCGGTGATGACGAAGTTGTAGAACATGGGGTGCAGGGTCTGAGGCACAACGAGCGGAATGTCGGCTGTGAACTGACCCTTTTCGTCGGTGGTCGTCTCGCCTTCGGCCAGCAGCTCGTCGTCGCTGCCTGTGCCTATGTAGCCGCCTTCCCAGTAGCGCGAGTAGCTCATCCACCAGAATGCCATGCAGCGCACCACCTTGTACTTCACCGTAGCGCCCTGCACGGGTACGCCGGCATAGCTGCGCACGTTGCCTGTGGCCTCTATGGTGTCGCCGGCCTCATAGTCGCGCGTCACCTGCGGAATATCCACCTCGAAGGCTGGCCGCTTGTATTCCTCCACGCGGAAGGAGTGGCTTTCGCCTCTGACGTTGATGCTGAAATGGCCCGTCAGTCCCTGTGTGGGCAGCGTAAACGAAGTCGAGGCGGTGCCGTACTGATCGGTGGTGACGGTGTGCTCCTCCAATGTCTCATAGTTGGCGTCTTTCAGGCGGATGGTCAGCTCCTCGTTGGCAAGGGCGCGGTTGTCGTTGCCCTCGTAGTTGCGGTAGAAGATCACGGCGGCGTGCACCGTCTGTCCCGGCCGGTAGATGCTGCGGTCGGTGAAGATGTCTATCTGGCTTTCCTCGTTCACTTCACTATAGTGGAAGCGTCCCCAGTCGTCCATATCAGGGCAGGCGTTGTCTGACGGTGTGTGTGCGCGCAAGTAGAATCTTGAGTCGTCTTTTCCGGTTTTCATTGTGCACTCGCCGTCGTCGCCTGTCTTCAGCGTGGCTTTGCCTGCCTTCTGGCCCCATCCCCAGCGCACGTCAACGGTGGCGTTCTTCACGGGCTGGCCTGTGGTAGCGTTCACCACAACGATGCGCTTTTCTGTTTCCTTGTTAGCTTTATCCGAGGGCAAGGTCAAAGTCAGTATGCGCAGGTCGCTGACGAAGTAGAGGCTGCGCGAAATGCGTGTGGCCGGCTGGCTCTCAAACTCCAGCATGTACACGCCTACAGGCAGACCGTTCAGCACTATCGAGTCCTCAAATAATTCATACTCGCGCTTGCCTATGAATTTCTTCGTCTGAGTCAAGTCGGGCAGGGCATGGAGCAGCGGTTTCAGCTTCTTGTAGTGGTCAGGATGGTTGGGGTTGAGCTCTGTGTTGCCCTCTATATTCACTTTATAAATGCGCATGGTAAGCTCGCTGATGCCGCGCAGTTCCTTCAGCTCGACGGTCTGTGCGCTCTGTGGAATGTTGACACTTTTCTTTACCTCTGCATTATACTCCAGTGAAGTGAGGTCGCGCTGGCGGTTGCGCAGGTAGTTCATGCGCTGCCACGAGCCCCATCGCTCCAAGGCCATGTTGATGTACTGCCATTTCTGCTCGGCTGTGGCATCGGTGTGGTCTTCCATGTAATCATAGCGGTCGATGGCCAGCTCGCCACATTCAGGCAGGTCTTGATACTCTGCGATGAGCGAGTCAAGGCGCTGTATGTACTTCGATTTGTTCAGCGGTTCCAGCTCGATGTCTTCCGGTTCCTCGTTGACAAGCATGGATTCGCTGGCAAAGAGCGCTCCGTGGCGGTTGCCTGCCTTTACATAATAGTCGCGAAGCAGGCGTGCATGACCGGCAGGTATTCCGATGAGGCTCAGCAGGTCGTCGCCGAAATAGCGGCTGTGCTCGCCCTTGACGACAAAGGGCTCGAAGTCGGTGGCCTTTACTGCGGCCAGCTCGTCGGGGTAGGCCATCGCCTTGTCGTAGTAGTCCTGGCCTATCTGCTCATGGCGCTGCTCGTCGAGCCAGCTGTTGTGATAGTAGATGTAGCCCAGCACGGCGTAGTAGACAGACTGCAGCACATGGTCCTCTTCGGCCATCGCTGCACGCTCTTTCAGCTGTTCTACAACGGGTTTCAGCGTGTCGGGAGCCACCTCGCACTGCGATTTGGCACGTTGCAGCTCGGCCTTCAGCAGCTGGCCGTAGGCCTTCTCTTTCTCGGCTTTTGTCACTATCTTGCCCAGCACTTCCTGCTCCGTCTGAGGCAGGTCTTTGTCCTGGGCGTCCTTCACCTGTTTCCACAGGGCGCTGTATGTCTGTGAGAATGTAAACATAGGCATCATCAAGCAGATTATGGTTGC
Organism: Prevotella sp.; assembly: GCA_024681875.1. The sequence goes on along the minus strand of JAILAA010000046.1, from coordinate 33,282 downwards.
AATGAATAGTTTTTTCATAATGCGTAGGTGTTATTATTCATGCAAAGATACTCATTATTTTCATGATATGCAACCATATTCTGAAATTATTAGAAAGTTTAACGATTGAATAGCATCACCCCGAGTTCTCTACGTCGCTTCCAAATGATTCTACGTGCTCCCGCGTTTATTCTGCCCTGAATAATTCATAGACATAAAAATGATTTCCAATAATAACTCAGAATGAGTAAAATATTTTTACAAAAGTGGCGGAAAAACAGGGTTTTGCGAGGCTGAGAATGGCTCAGAATTCAAGAAAGGACAATTTGCTGAAAAAAACGCGAAAATGAGAGGGGTTGGCTATCTTGTTGATTGGTAGTTGCTTAGCTCATTTTCTGCTTTTGGGGAGCATCCTCGTTTTCAAAAAGGTATATCCCCATGAAAAAAAGTCAATGCCTTTTTTTCACGCGGACCTTCTTTTTGAGCAAAAGTAAGCCGTTTTGGAGCAAAAACTGACCCTTTCAGAGGCTGAAAAGCTGCACAAAGCCCATACAGATGTGCAGTTTTTGAGCCTTACTCATGCTCATCCGATGACCGACAGACGGCAAAACACTGCCTTTCCGATTCTATTTCACAAATTTCATTTGTAAAGAAATCGGAATAAAATATCTTTACATTTTTGATAGCGTTATTCACGGTTTCATCACATCTAAAAACCCGAAATATACGAACAAGTATTAGCCGCTTTCGTCAAAAGAGGGGGATTATGGGTGTGCTGACATTTTGTCCGTTTCTGCTGACTATCTGGCGGTTGCGGGGCGGTGGCACATGGTTTGTTCCTTTGAAGGCAGAAACTCATTAAAGAAAGGAGAACAATATGACACTCGAAAAATTTACTATCAAGGCACAGGAAACGGTGCAGCAGGCCGTCTTCCTGGCCCGACAGAACGGCCAGCAGAGCATTGAGCCCGTGCATCTGATGCTGGCCCTTATCGACAAGGCCCGCGATGTGGTGGGCTTCGTCTTTCAGAAGCTGGGCGCGAACATGGGGCAGATTCAGATGCTCTGCCAGCAGGAATTGCAGCACCTGGCTCGTGTGCAAGGCGGAGAGCCCTACCTGTCGGGCGACAGCAACAAGGTGCTGATGAAGGCGCAGGAAATCTCGCAGCAGCTGGGCGACGAGTTCGTTTCGTGTGAGCCGATACTGTTGGCTCTGCTTGAAGTGAACAGCACCGTGAGCCGTATCCTCAAGGATGCAGGCGTGAATCAGAAAGACCTGAAGCAGGCTGTGCTCGAGCTGCGCCAGGGCCAGAAGGTGCAGAGCCAGAGCGCCGACGACAACTATCAGTCGCTGGAGAAATATGCCAAGAACCTGGTGAGCATGGCGCGTGCAGGCAAGCTTGACCCCGTTATCGGCCGTGATGATGAGATTCGCCGTCTGCTGCAGATTCTTTCCCGCAGGACGAAGAACAACCCCATCCTCATCGGCGAGCCTGGCACGGGTAAGACGGCCATCGTCGAGGGTCTGGCCGGGCGTATCGTCCGCGGCGACGTACCTGAGAACCTGAAGGACAAGCAGGTCTATTCACTCGACATGGGTGCGCTGGTGGCCGGTGCAAAGTACAAGGGTGAGTTCGAGGAGCGACTGAAGAGCGTCATCGGTGAGGTGACGCGCAGCGAGGGCCGCATCATCCTCTTCATCGACGAAATCCACACACTCGTAGGAGCGGGTGGGGGAGAGGGCGCTATGGACGCCGCCAACATCCTCAAGCCTGCTTTGGCACGAGGTGAGCTAAGAGCCATCGGCGCTACAACGTTGAACGAATACCAGAAGTATTTCGAGAAGGATAAGGCGTTATAGCGGCGTTTCCAGACAGTTATGGTGAAGGAGCCCGACGAGCTCTCGTCCATTTCCATCCTGCGCGGCTTGAAGGAGCGCTACGAGAATCACCACAAGGTGCGTATTCAGGACGATGCCTGTATCGCTGCCGTAAAGCTCTCTGAAAGATATATCACCGAGCGTTTCCTGCCCGACAAGGCCATCGACCTGATGGATGAGGCAGCCGCCAAGCTGCGTATGGAGCGCGACAGCGTGCCCGAGGAACTCGACGAAATCAGCCGCCGTCTGGCACAGCTTGAGATTGAGCGTGAGGCCATTAAGCGCGAGAACGACGAGCCGAAGATTGCCCAGCTCGACAAGGAAATAGCCGATCTGAAAGACCAGGAGGCGCAGTTCCGTGCCCGTTGGGAAGGCGAGCGCCAGCTGGTGAACCAGATTCAGCAGGACAAACAGCAGATGGAACAGCTGAAATATGAGGCTGAACGGGCCGAGCGCGAGGGCAACTACGGAAAGGTGGCCGAGATACGCTACGGTAAGATGAAGGAACTGGAGGCTCACATCGCCGCCATTCAGCAGCAGCTGAATTCGAAGGAGGATACAAAGCTGGTGCGCGAGGAGGTCACAGCCGACGACATCGCTGAAGTCGTCTCTCGATGGACAGGCATTCCCGTGAGTAGAATGATGCAGAGCGAGCGCGAAAAGCTGCTCCATCTGGAAGAGGAACTGCACAAGCGCGTCATCGGTCAGAACGAGGCCATCACAGCCGTCAGCGACGCCGTACGCCGCAGTCGTGCCGGGCTGCAAGACCCTAAGCGGCCTATCGCCTCATTCATCTTCATGGGAACGACCGGTGTGGGTAAGACCGAGCTGGCAAAGGCTTTGGCAGAATACCTGTTCAACGACGAAACGATGATGACGCGTATCGACATGAGCGAATATCAGGAGAAGCATACCGTTTCAAGGCTCATCGGCGCGCCTCCGGGCTATATAGGCTACGATGAGGGTGGCCAGCTGACGGAGGCCGTCAGGCGCAAGCCCTACAGCGTGGTGCTCTTCGACGAGATAGAGAAGGCTCATCCCGACGTGTTCAACATCCTGTTGCAGGTGCTCGACGACGGGCGACTGACCGACAACAAAGGCCGCACCGCCGACTTTAAGAACACCATCATCATTATGACCAGCAACGCCACCCGCGAACAGCTGCGCATGGTCATGCGTCCCGAGTTCCTCAACCGTATCGACGAGATCATCACCTTCCGGCAGCTCTCGCAAAACGAGATAGAACAGGTGGTGCGCCTGCAGCTGACACGCGTACAGAAAATGCTGGAGCCGCAGGGATTCCAGCTGCAGGTCAGCGACCACGCCGTGAAATGGCTGGCACAGGAGGGCTACGACCCCGACATGGGAGCACGTCCCGTGAAGCGCGCCATCCAGCACTACGTCCTCAACGACCTGTCGCGCAAGCTGCTGGCCGACGAGATAAGCCGCGAGCGACCCATCGTCATCGACGAGTTCGGCGACGGCCTTGTCTTCCACAACTAAACAGAGGGGAACAACTTTCCCCTCTTTTTTTTCCAAAAACATTTGGCGCATCAGGGAATTATGCCTATCTTTGCCGACAAACTGTTATTAACCCCATAAAAAGAAAGAAAAATGAAAAGTTTAAAAGGAACAAAAACAGAGAAAAACCTGCAGGAAGCCTTTGCAGGCGAGTCAATGGCACGCAACAAGTACACCTTCTTTGCCTCAAAGGCCAAGAAAGACGGCTTTGTGCAGATTAGCAACATCTTCCTTGAGACGGCTGCCAACGAGAAAGAACATGCCGAGCTGTGGTACAAGTACCTGAACGGAGGCAAAGTGAGCGACACAGCCGCCAATCTGGAGGATGCCGCCGGAGGCGAGAACTTCGAGTGGACTGACATGTATGCCCGTATGGCAAGGGAGGCCCGTGAGGAGGGCTTCGACGAGATAGCCGAGAAGATGGAGGGCGTGGCTGCCATCGAGAAAGAGCACGAGGAGCGCTACCGCCGTCTGCTGGACAATGTGCGCAAGGAAACCGTGTTCTCACGCGACAACGACGTCATTTGGCAGTGCTCGAACTGCGGCCACATCGTCATCGGCAAGAAGGCCCCCGAGGAGTGCCCCGTCTGCAACCACGCACAGGCCTATTTCCAGGTGAAGGCCGAGAATTACTAAGAAGCCGCACTGTCCATGAAGCCCCGAAGGGCTGTCAATATGACTGGCAGGGATGAAGCTCGACGAGCTTCATCCCTGCCAGTAGTTTGATTAATCCTTTTCTATGATGTTGGTTATCTTCTTCCAGGACTTGTCGGTTTTGTAGTGGGCACGCGAGCCCTTGGGCACGAGGAACTTGCAGGCCGCCAGCACTACGCCCTTGAAACTGCTGCCCGAAATGCTGGGCGGCAGGGGAGAACCCAGCACTACCTCGCGCAGCGACACACACTTGGCAAAGGCGTTGCCGCCGATTTTCTTCATGGCGGCTGGCAGTTCGGCACGCTGCAACGTGGTGCACTCGCGGAAGGCGTCACTGCCGATGGACGTGCAGGCGGCAGGCACGACGACGGAGGTCAGCGAGGCGCATTTCTCGAAGGCGTCGTCGCCGATGCTGGTGATGGAGATGGGCAGGTTGATGTCGGTCAGCGAGGTGCAGTTCTCGAAGGCATGGTCGCCGATGCTCTTCACCGAGATGGGCAGGCTGACGGTGCGCAGTGAGTGGCAATGGCGGAAGACGTCGTCTTCCAACTTCTCCACAAAGCCGCTGATTACTACGCTGTCAAGCGACGAGCAGTTCTCGAATGTGTTGCTGCCAAGCTGCTTTGTCTGGTTGGGCACAACGAGATAGCGCAGCGAGGCACAGTTCTCGAAAGCATGGTCGTAGATGCGTGTGAGGCCTGCTGGCAGGTCGATTTCGGGCAGCGACTTGCAGTCGAAGAAGGCGCGTGTGCCGATGGTCTTCACGGTTGCGGGGATGGTGACGCTGCTGAGGCTGGTACAGCCCCTGAAGGTTTCGCTGCCGATTTCTTTCAAGTTGCCATCGAGCATAACGGAGATCAGCCCTGTGCAGTTCTCGAAGGCTTCGTTGCCCATCTTTTTCACGCGTTCTATCTCGACGCTCTCCAAAGAGATACAGCCGCGGAAAGCGTCGCTGCCGATGACGGTAGCAGTGCTCATCTCTATCGAAGCCAGGCTTTGGCACATCTCAAAGGCGCTGTTGCCGATTTCGTTTACTGCTTCGGGCATCTGGATGCTCTCTAAGGCGGTGCAGCCTTTGAAGGCTTCGTTGCCGATGACCGTCACAGTGGATGGCAGGCTGATGGTCTCCAGACGCTCGCAGCGGGCGAAGCATTCGGCCTTAACGGCTTTGATGCTGGTGTTGTGCAGGTTGAGGCGCACCAGCGACTTGCAGTTGGCGAAGGCGTCCTCGTCGATGAGCTCCACAGCATCAGGAATTTCGATGTCGCTAAGACTTGTGCAACCGTCGAAAGCGTGGCTCTTGATGGTGGTGATGGTTGCCGGCAGTTTCAGCTCCTTCAGGCTGGCGCAGCCACTGAAGGCGCTCTTGTTGATGACGAGTGCGCCCTCGGGAATGTCGACCTCTGTCAGGTTGACGCAGCCGCTGAAGCAGCCAATGCTCACCTCCGTCGTGGTGGAGGGCAGGATGACGTGCTGCAGATTTTTACAACCTTGGAACATGTTGGCAGGAAGCACGTCGGCCTTGGTGTGGAAGCTGCCGCGACTCTCAACGATGTTCGCCTCAGAGAGGTCAATGACGGTGAGGTCCTTGTCGTTGGCTTTTTTCTTTCGCGGGTTCTTCAGCATGTTCAGCAGAATCTTTATGTCACTGCCCCCTAACGGACCGGTAATTTTCAGCTCGGTCATCGAGAAACGCAGACTGTCGGGCAAGCGAGTGGCCAGCTGACCGACGGAATCCACCGTCACAATCAGCTCCTGTGCTGCAGCACGGCTAAATGGCATAAGGAAAAAAACAGATAACAGCACAGAAACCGTTATCCAGCGGTTTTTCTTTAAATTTATGGTTTTATTCATGGTCGTGGTTTTTAGTCATTTCTTATTTCTTGTCACTTATCTTGCCCGAACTGCGCCACTGCGCTTGGTGCGGTGATAGCTGCGATATTCGTCCAGCTCTATCTCGACGTCGGGCTCGCTCAGCCCGCCTTCTCGCGGTAGCAGGAACTGCATGTATTTGATGCTGAGACCCTGCGACAGCCACATCTGCTCATAATAGGTCTGGATGGCGCGCGCCTCCTTAATGGCAGCAGACGTTGTTGCGGCCTCATCGACGTTGGCGTAAAGATTGTCTGTGCAGGCTATGACGGGCAGGTGGTTGTGCTGTACCAAGAACGATGTGTAGGTAAACAGGAAATTTGAGTCGGTCTTCAGGTGGATGATTCCCCGGTCCTGAAGGAAACGACGGTAGCGCAGGAGGAAGTATGACGACGTGAGGCGCTTTCGCGGATTTTTCATCTGCGGGTCGCTGAAGGTCAGCCACAACTCTTGCACTTCGTCAGGAGCAAAGAAACGGTCGATAATCTCAATGTTGGTACGCAGGAATGCTACATTCTCAATCCCCTCCTGCAGGGCGCGCGTGGCACCTGTCCACATCCTTGCTCCCTTGATGTCGACACCGATGTAGTTGCAGTCGGGGTTTGCCTTTGCCAGCTCTACGGCATATTCGCCCTTGCCGCAGCCAAGTTCCAAGATAATGGGGTTGGCGTTGTGGAAAAAGTCCTCGCGCCAACGCCCCTGCATGGCAAAGGGAACGTCGCTTACCACAGAATAGGGATATTGAAAGACGTTCTTGTAGGTTTCCATGTCGGCGAATTTCGCCAGCTTTCCTTTGCTCATGCCTAATCCTTTCTCTTGGTTGAACTATTGGAAATCGTTCAACAAGTTCTTCTATTCAATGACTACGGTTGTCCAGCCGTGCTTGTCTTCGATTTCTCCGTATTGGATGCCGCGCAGCGTGTCGAAGAGCTTCTTCGACATGGGGCCGGGCTTGTCGCCGAAGCTGTAGCGCTTGCCGGTGTCGAGGTCGTCGATATAGCTGATGGGGCTGATGACAGCTGCTGTGCCACAGGCGCCAGCCTCCTCGAAGGTCTCGAGCTCCTCCTCGGGAATGGGGCGGCGCTCCACCTTCATGCCGAGGTCCTCGGCCACCTGCATCAGGCTCTTGTTCGTGATGGAGGGCAGGATGCTGGTCGACTTCGGCGTGACGTAGGTGTTGTTCTTGATGCCGAAGAAGTTGGCGGCACCGCACTCGTCCATGTATTTCTTCTCCTTGGCGTCAAGGTAGAACTCGCAGGCGTAGCCCTTTTCGTGTGCCAGGTTGTTGGCAAAGAGCGATGCGGCGTAGTTGCCACCCACCTTGTACTTACCTGTGCCGAGGGGAGCCGAGCGGTCGTAGTCGCGGATGATGACATAGGGGTTGGCAGCGAAGCCTCCCTTGAAGTAGGGGCCTACGGGCGTGACGAAGATGAGGAAGCAGTATTCCTTGGCAGGATGCACGCCCACCTGAGCGCTGGTGCCGATGAGCAGCGGACGGATGTAGAGCGTGGCGCCGCTCTCGTAGGTGGGAATCCACTCCTGGTTGAGGCGCACCACCTTCTTCACCATTTCCGTAAAGAGCTCGGTGCTGACCTCGGGCATCATTATGCCGCGGCAGGTGCTCTGCAAGCGGGCGGCATTCTCGTCTACGCGGAAGATGCGCACCTTGCCATCAGGGCAGCGATAAGCCTTCAGGCCCTCGAAAGCCTCCTGACCATAATGCAGGCAGGTGGCAGCCATGTGCAGTTTCAGATACTCGTCGGAGCAGACTTCAATCTCTCCCCACTTGCCGTCGCGATAGTAGCAACGGACGTTGTAGTCAGTCTTCATGTAGCCAAACGACAGGTTGGCCCAGTCTAAGTTCTTCATTGTCTTTCGGGTTTATTGAATTTGAATGCAAAAGTAAGCATTTTGGGGCATTGCTGCAACAAAATAGCAAAAAAAGTTGCTTTTAATTTTGTTTTGTTCGCACTTATTCGTACTTTTGCAGAACTTGCGACAATATGATGATAATCAAAAGGAAGTTTCTTCATGCGATGGTGGCTATTTTGGCAGGCATGGTGTTGACCAATGCCTGTAGCCCTTCTCATTCTTCTAAGAAAAAACAGCAAGTGCCGGCAAAGGAACAATTGGAAGCGGCATTGAGTGGCGGCGACTTCCCACGGCTGCTGGTGCTGGCCGATAGTCTTTGCCAGGCGAATGTCATTTCTAAGGTGGCGGCAGATTACTATCGAGGCACAGCTTACAGTTATCAGGGTCAGTTGCGTAAAGCAGAAGATTGTTGGATGGAGGTGGTGACACGTCAACAGCATAGTGATGACGACCTTTCCTACTACTACCAGTCAGCAGCATCGTTGGCGGGACTGTGGGCTAACGAGTGCAATTATGAGGGCGCACTGCGTGTGGCAGTTCCGGCGGTGAAGCGGATGGAAGATTCAAATAGTGACTGAACATTATTCATGCCATGCTGCATGAGTCGATAGGGCGCTGCCAGATGAATCTGGAAAGAGCAGAAGAGGCCGACGAGAACTTTGACCATGCGTATGACATGTATATGGAGGAGGTAGCCTCTCACGATAATGCCGAACCCTTGCGCCATGCCATTGTCTGCGTATACAATACCACCTTGAGCTATTTGCATGCCAAGCGGTATAAGGAAGCACTCATCTGGACTTGCAGGGCCGATAGCCTTGTATCGCTGTATGAACAGAAAGAGGATGCCAATACCGCGTTCTCCAATCGTGTGAGGGCCAGTCTCATGCTGCAACATGCCGTGTCGTTAGAAGGCGAAGGGCGGTCAGCAGAGGCTGCTGCCTACTATAATGACTACTTGCAGACTCCCTATGGAATGTCGGAAGACGGAAGCGTAGATGCCACCTCCTATCTGATGGTAGCGAGGCACTTCGACGAGGCTGCCAAGAACTATGAGCTTTTGGATGCCATGCTTAACAAGTGGGGCGTGGAATACTCGTTGGACAATATACAGGGTTTCCTTTTTTCAAAATTCCGCGCTAACTTCGAGGCTGGACGAAGAGATTCCGCCCTGATGGTGGCTTCACAAACTTTTGAGCTGTTAGACTCGGCTATTGAAAAGGCCAAGGTCAGTGAAGCTGCCGAGCTGGCCATCGTATATGAGACACAGCAGAAAGAGACGGAAATAGCCCGGCAGCAGGCCGAGTTGTCGCGACAACGCTGGATAGGTACGCTGGCGGCCTCGTTGCTCCTGACGCTTTTTTTCGTGTTCTACATATTGCATAGGCGGCGCGCACAGCGCAGGCTGGCCGCTGCCCACGGACGCTTGCTGGATACTTTCGACGAGTTGCAGACGGCCTACGACCAACTTCGGGAAACTACCGAGGCAAAGGAAATGATGGAAAGCGAGCTGCGTGTAGCCCGCGACATCCAGTTGTCAATGGTGCCCAGCGTGTTTCCTGACCGTGAGGGGCTGGATCTCTATGCTTCGATGGTGGCTGCCAAACACGTCGGAGGCGACCTGTACGACTATGTCCTTCTGGGTAATTGCCTGTACTTCTGCGTGGGCGATGTGTCAGGAAAGGGAGTGCCGGCCTCATTGGTGATGGCCCAGACCACCCGACTGTTCCGTTCGTTAGCCACTCAGGAATACCTGCCAGCTCAGATAGCACAGCGCATCAATACCGAGATGACCGAACGCAGTTCCTCTCACGGCATGTTTGTTACGATGTTTATTGGTTTGCTGGATCTCACCACAGGTCGTCTGCAGTTCTGCAATGCAGGACACAACCCTCCCGTTCTGGGTGGCGGTGAGGAAGGTGGCGTGTTCCTGAAGATGGAGTCTAACGCCCCTGTAGGCTTGTGGGAGGAACTGGAGTATGTCGGCGAAGAAATAGCGAATATCAAGGGATGTCCGCTGTTTGTGTATTCCGATGGACTGACAGAAGCTGAAAATCCTTTGCAAGAGCAGTTTGGAGAGGAACGGCTCATTGAGTCGCTTCAAAAAACGCGTTTCAGGAGTGCACGGCAGGTGATAGAGCACCTGACTGAGGAGGTGGCACGCTATCGGGACGGAGCAGAGCCCAATGACGACGTCACCATGCTGTGCCTGAAGCTCGACTGAGCGTTTACTCTTGCTCGGCCTGAATCTTCTGGATTTCCTCTTCTGTCTTGGTCAGCTTCTCCTTGCAAAACTTGATTAACCGCTGGGCGGTTTTTAGCTGAACGGCAAGTTCGTCTATGTCAAACTCGCCCGACTCCATCTTGCCTACAATCTGCTGGAGTTCCCGGAAGGCTTCTTCGTATTTCTGTTCCTGTTTCATGACTTCTGTTCTTTGTCTTTAATGATAGAATGGATGGTGCCCTCCATGAGACGCGTTTCAATGATGTCGCCTTCTTTCACTTGATGGGAGGACTTGACAGGCTTCCCGTCTTTAAGGGTAATACTGTAGCCGCGTTTTAGCAGGAGGGTGGGGTCGAGGGATTTGGCTTTCTCTTCCATCAGTTCCAGCTGGTGCTTCTTTGCGCTCATTTCTTGCGCCATCATGAGTGGAATCTTTTGTTTGTACGTGTTGAGCTGGCCTTGGCAAGCGAGAATATGCTGTCGGACGGCGGCAAACATTCGCTGCGACATCGCATCGACAGCTGCCTCTTGCCGTGTCTTGATGGCTGGAAAGATTTTGGGGATGAGAGCCTGGAGCATTGCGAGTTGCGACTTCATGGTCGCAATCCTCTGCTGGGCGTAGTAGGTGATGCGGTCCTGCGAATCGTTGACGGCATCGAGTACCTGCTTCAGGTGGTTGATGAGCAGGGCTGCTGCAGCGGTTGGTGTCTTAACACGGGTGTGACTCACCATGTCGAGGATGCTCTCGTCACGGTCATGGCCTATGCCCGTAATAATAGGTAGAGGGAAGTTGGCCACGTTTTCTGCCAGGGCCAGTGTGTCAAAGCCCGACATGTCAGCCGTGGCGCCACCACCGCGGATGATGACTACACAGTCGAATTGAGAATTGAGATTTGAGATTTGAGATTTGAGATTTGAGAATTCTTCGACGGGCGAAGAATTGTAGATTTCGTTCAGTGCTGCGATGATGCTTTGCTCCACCTGCTCTCCCTGCATGATGGCAGGGAACAGGCGAGTAGTGAACTGCAAGCCGTATTCGTTGTTGCTGAGCTGGTTGACAAAGTCACCATAGCCTGCTGCCGTCTCACTGCTGATGACGGCGATGCGCTGACAGAACAACGGCAATGTCAGTTCCTTCTGCAGGTCGAAGACGCCCTCTTCCTTCAGTTGGCGGATGATTTCCTGCCGCTTGCGGGCCATGTCGCCGAGCGTAAAAGTGGGGTCGATGTCGGTGACAATCCACGAGAAGCCGAAGGCTTCATGAAATTGCGCATAGACCTTCAGCCGCACCTTCAGCCCTGCGTGCAGTGTCTGTCCTGTGGTGCGTTCGAAGTAGGGCTGCAGCATGGCCCACTGCGAGCGCCAGCACTTGGCCGAGGCGCGTGCCACGGGTGTGGCGGTTTTCTCGTCCTTCTCGATGAGCTCCATGTAGCAGTGGCCTCTTGACTCACGGCACTCCGACAGTTCGGCCTCCACCCAGTATTCCTGGTTGAAGGTCTGCTCGATGACCTGACGGACGAGGGAGTTGAGTTCAAGGAGTGAGAGCGCTTTCATAGGCTTTCCAGAAGTCGGGCAGGCCGTAGCCGTAGATGTTGTTTGGAGCGTCGTACTGGTCTGCGCTTCGTCTGACGAGTTCGATGATTTGCAAGGCCGTCAGCTGTGGCAGCCCCTGCCACAGACAGGCCACCAGTCCGCAGGTAACGGGTGTGGAGAACGAGGTGCCCATGTCGTGCACCAGTGTGCCGCGGCCTGAGATGAGCGTGGTGTTGTGGCCCAGGGCCACGACGTCGGGCTTGACACGGCCGTCCTGCGAAGGTCCGATGCTGGAGAAAGATGCCAGTGCGCCCTTCTTGTCCACGGCGCCTACGGTCAGGATATCGGGAGCATCGGCAGGCACGCCGATTTTCTTCCACTCGCCCATGCCGCTGTTGCCGGCTGAGTTGCAGTGCACAATACCCTTTTTGGCAAGCATCGAGGCTGAGCGGGATATGAAGGCCGTCTTGCCGTCGAGGTCGCGTAGGCGGTAGCTGGGCAGTCCGTCGTCGAATTTGTGGTAGCCAAGCGAAGAATTGATGACGTCGACACCAACAGAGTCGGCAAACTCAGCCGCCATCGTCCAGTAGTCTTCCTCCACGGGCTGCTCCGTGGGTGGCTCTTCAGTGCGCAACAGCCAGTAGGAGGCGTCAGGCGCTGTGCCGATGGCAACTTCCGGCGCGTAGGCGGCCATGGCCGAGAATACACGTGTGCCGTGGTCAATTTGGTGAAAGTCTTTGCCTGGATAATCTGGACCGTCTGGATTCCCTGAACTGACGAAATCCCTCACGCCAAGCACCTTGGCACGTTGCAGCGCAGGGATGCGGTCGTAGTTCTGAAAGCCGCCGTCAAGGATGGCGATGACCATGCCCTTGCCCGTAAGTCCTGCTTCATGCAGACGCCTGCCGTTGAGCATTTCAATCTGATCGGCTGCCATACCGTATGGCTCGTTCCGCACTGAGTCCCAGCGGTTGAAGCTGTCGTGCACGTTCCATGTGATGTTGTCGTCGATGTCGATGGAGTCTGGTGCGATGTAGACGCAGCATGACTCCCTGACGATGGGCAGCCGTGCCAGTCTGTTCAGCAGCAGTGTGTCGGCGGCGCGCACCACCACGGTGTTCTGCCAGCGGCTGGTGCCCAGTACGGTGGCGCCCTTTACGGCAAACTGGCGAACATACTGGTGTGGCACGGGCAGGTCTGTGCTGTCGATGGGCAGCCCCTGCCGCTGGCGGCGTGCAATGCTTCTTTCTGAGAGGAAGCGCTGTGGCTTGTCAACAGAGAACGTGGTGCCCTGCTTGTCGGTGAGATAATATCTGTAGACGTATGACTTCTTCACAGGGCGTTTCCCCCCGGCCGCAACGTAGGCTGTTGCGACGGAAAGCAGGATGAAAAGCAGCAATAGTCGTTTCATTTTCTTCTAGTCATTAGTAGCGTGCAAAGGTAACAAATTATTTCCGCATGAGGAAATCTGACGTCCTTTTTTTATGAATAAAATGCGGCTTTTTCATAAAGGGTCTATATGATTCTAAGAATCAGACGCTTACAATCATACAGAAATAGGTCAGAAAGTAAAACAAGTTGTTTTACTGAAAAAGTCATATGAGTTTTTTTCAAAAGTGAGCCCTTTTTTCAGTAAAACAAGTTGTTTTACTTTTTTAACGATGCACCTCGCAGTTGAGACCGATTCACTTTTTCTTTTGCGGCGGTAACAAAAAAATGTTTTTCCTTTGCTTTTCACTCATTTCTTCGTACCTTTGCACACAAAATAGCACTATGGACAACAAGCAGAAGGCCTTAGAGTTGGGGCAGAAGCCTGTCGGCATGCTGTTGTGGCAGTATGCCTTGCCTGCCATTGTGGCGATGACGGCCTCCTCATTATATAACATCATAGACCGTGCATCGATAGGACAGGTGGTGGGGCCCGACGCCATTGCCGGACTGGGCATCACTTTCCCGTTTATGAATCTGAGCGCCGCCTTCGGTGCCGCCGTGGGCGTAGGCGCCTCGACATGTATCAGCGTAAAGCTGGGGCAGCGCGACTATGAGACTGCACAGCATCTGCTGGGCAACACGGTGACGCTGAATCTCGTCGTAGGTTTTGTCTTCATGTTGGTCAGTCTAGTGTTCCTCGACCCCATTCTCCGCTTCTTCGGAGCGAGTGACGCCACGCTTCCCTATGCTCGTGAATTCATGCAAATCATCCTGGCGGGCAACATGATTACGCACATGTACTTCGGCATGAACGCCGTGCTGCGAGCAGCTGGCAAACCGCGCCATGCCATGTATGCCACGCTGTTCACCGTGGGCATGAACATCCTGCTGGTATTCGCCTTCGTCTGGTGGCTACGATGGGGCATTCGAGGTGCGGCATTGGCTACCGTCACCAGCCAGACGCTGGCACTGTGCTGGCAGATGCACCTCTTCTCCAACAAGAACGAGCTGTTGCACCTGAAGCGGGGCATCTACCGGCTAAAGGCCGATTTGGTGCGCAATATTGTGTCCATTGGCGTGTCACCGTTCCTGATGCAGACCACGTCGTGCATCATCGTCATTTTCATGAACAACCAGTTCTTCCGCTACGGTGGTGACATGGCTGTGGGAGCCTACTCCATTGCCAACTCAGTGGTGATGGCCCTCTTCATGTTCGTCATGGGCATCACGCAGGGCATGCAGCCTATTGTGGGCTACAACTTTGGCGCGCGTAAATTCGACCGTATGCTGCGTTGCCTCTGGTTGTCGATAGCTGCCGCCACTACGTTCCTCTTTGTGGGGTGGACGCTGGGTATGCTTTTCCCGAGACAGATAGCCCGCATCTTTGCCACCGATCCCGTGTTGCTCGATATGTCGGCGCATGGCATCGTCCTCGATTTGCTGGTGTTCTTTGTAGTAGGCTCGCAGGCTGTCATCACCAATTTCTTCCAGTGTATCGGCAAGGTGAAGATCAGCATTTTCCTCTCGCTGTCGCGCCAGCTCATTATCCTGCTGCCTCTGGCCTATGTGCTTCCCATCTTCTGGCAGCTCGACGGTGTGTGGTACGCCATGCCATTCAGCGACTTTGCATCGTTTGCCATGACTATACCTATATTAATATGGTATCTAAGAAAACTGAAAGCTTATGGACAAGTCAATCATCATTAACATAGGACGACAGCTGGGCTCCGGCGGTCATGACATAGGACGTATGCTGGCATTGGACTTCGATGCCCAGTATTACGACCGCGAGATACTTAACTTGGCAGCCCAGGAAAGCGGATTCTCCAAAGAGTTCTTCGAGAAGAACGATGAGCGTAAGGGCTTTCTTCGCTCTTTCTTGCACTTGCCCTACAGCAACAGCGCCGCCGGTGGCAATTTCTATCAGAACAATTTCTCACAGGAGGGACTGTTTAAGTTTCAGAGCGATGCCATCCGTAAGGAGGCCGAAAAAGGTTCGTGCGTCTTTGTGGGCCGATGTGCCGACTATGTGTTGCGCGACTTCCCCAACACCGTCAACGTGTTCATCACCGCCTCTCTTGAGTTCCGCATCAACAGCGTGGTCAACAAAATGGGCGTATTGCCCGACGAGGCCCGCAAACTCATAGAGCAGGGCGAGAAACACCGCGCAGAATACTACAACTACTACACGGGCAAGCGCTGGGGGGCATCGCAGAGCTACGACCTGTGCATCGATGCCAGCATCCTTGGTCTTGTGGAGACCGAGAAGTTCATCGCCGAGTTTGTCAGAAAGCGTTTTGCCATGTAAACTCACACCTCTCACCTCACACCTCACACACTCTATGAAAACAATAGGCATTATCAGCGACACCCACGGTTACTGGGACCCGAAGTACCTGCAATACTTTGAGCCCTGCGATGAGATATGGCACGCCGGCGACATCGGCACCGTTGAGGTGGCCGAGCGTCTGGCTGAGTTCAGGCTGCTGCGTGCCGTCTGCGGCAACTGCGACGGCGGCGACCTGCGTCTGATGTACCGCGAACTGAACCGCTTCAAGTGTGAGGAGGTCGACGTGCTCATCAAGCACATCGGAGGCTATCCTGGCAAATACGATCCCAGCGTCCGCTCCACGCTCTTCGCCAATCCGCCGCAGCTCTTCATCGCCGGGCACTCACACATCCTCAAGGTGAAGTTCGACAAGACTCTTAACCTGCTCCACCTCAATCCCGGTGCTGCAGGCATTCAGGGTTGGCAACAGGAGCGCACGCTGATGCGCCTCGTCATCGATGGCGCCACATTCAAGGATCTTGAAGTCATTACGCTCTCAGACAATTAGACTTTTAGACATTTAGACATTTGATTTCTGAGATAATGGATGAATTGAAAAAATGGTTGCCGGAACTGGCTGTCTGCACAATAGTTGCAGCAGTGGCTACGTTATTAACATACCTGCTGGGTATGGAAGAGACATGGGCTGAGGCGTCGCAGACGTTCATCATTGCCTTTGTCGTCATGTTCGTATTAGGAATATACAATAGAAAAAAGAATAAGAAATGAAAAGAACCATCGTTATTACCGGCGGAGCCGGATTCATTGGCAGCCATGTGGTGCGCCTGTTCGTGAACAAGTATCCCGAGTATCACATCATCAACCTCGACAAGCTGACCTACGCCGGCAACCTGGCCAACCTGAAGGACATCGAGGACAAGCCGAACTACGAGTTCGTGAAGATGGACATCTGCGACTTCGACGCCTTCTACCAGCTGATGCAGGACAAGAAAGTGGACGGCATCATCCACCTGGCCGCCGAGAGCCACGTGGACCGTTCTATCAAAGACCCCTTCACTTTTGCCAAGACCAACGTCATGGGCACACTCAGCCTCTTGCAGGCTGCCAAGCTCTACTGGGAGTCGTTGCCCGAGCGCTACGAGGGCAAGCGCTTCTACCACATCTCTACTGATGAAGTTTATGGCGCTTTGGAGCTGACGCACCCCGAAGGCATCGAGCCGCCCTTCACCACTACAGCCTCAAGCTCGGAGCACCATTTGGCTTACGGCGACAAGTTCTTCCTCGAGACCACGAAGTACAACCCTCACTCGCCCTACAGCGCAGCCAAGGCCAGCAGTGACCATTTCGTTCGTGCCTATCACGACACCTACGGGATGCCCGTCGTGGTGACTAACTGCTCGAACAACTATGGTCCGTTCCAGTTCCCTGAGAAGCTCATCCCGCTCTTCATCAACAACATCCGCCATCGCAAGCCGCTGCCTGTCTATGGCAAGGGCGAGAATGTGCGCGACTGGCTCTATGTCGAAGACCACGCACGCGCCATCGACCTTATCTTCCACGAAGGACTCATCGCCGAGACCTATAACATCGGCGGCTTCAACGAGTGGAAGAACATCGACATCATCCGCGTGCTCATCAACACCGTCGACCGTCTGCTCGGACGCAAGGAGGGCGAGGATATGAATCTCATCACCTACGTCACCGACCGTGCCGGCCATGACCTGCGTTACGCCATCGACTCCAGCAAGCTGCAGCGTGAGCTGGGCTGGGAGCCGAGCCTGCAGTTCGAAGAGGGCATCGAGAAAACCGTCCGCTGGTATCTCGACAACCAGGAGTGGCTCGATAATGTCACCTCCGGCGACTATCAGAAGTATTACGAAAAGATGTATAACAACCGCTAACGTCCTCTCTGTTGCTGTACCACAGCAACTCCATCATATGAAAAAGATACTATTATTAGGAAGCGGCGAACTGGGCAAAGAGTTTGTAATAGCCGCCATGAGGGCTGGCCAGTATGTCATTGCCTGCGACCGTTACGACAACGCCCCTGCCATGCAGGTGGCTGATGAGCGTGAAGTTTTCAGTATGCTCGACGGCGATGCTTTGGAGGCTGTAGTGAAGAAACACCAGCCGGACATCATCGTGCCTGAGATTGAGGCCATCCGCACGGAACGCCTGTTCAAGTTCGAAGAACAGGGCATTCAGGTGGTACCTTCGGCCCGTGCCGTCAATTACACCATGAACCGTCGTGCCATCCGCGATCTTGCTGCCAAGGAATTAGGATTACGTACAGCTAAGTATTTCTACGCCAAGACCTACGAGGAATTCAAGGCTGCAGCTGAAGAAATAGGATTCCCCTGCGTGGTGAAGCCCCTGATGTCTTCCTCCGGTCATGGACAGAGCTATGTACACAACGAAAGCGAGTTGGAGCAGGCTTTCAAGGAAGCGATGGAAGGCTCTCGTGGCGATGTGAAGGAAGTGATCATCGAGGAGTTCATTGACTTCGATTCTGAGTTCACATTGCTCACCGTTACACAGCAACATGGCTGGCCTACGCTCTTCTGTCCGCCCATTGGGCATGTGCAGAAGGGGGGGGACTACCGTGAGTCGTGGCAACCCTACAAGATTTCTGACGAGGCGCTGAAACAGGCGCAGATGATGGCCGACAAGGTGACGAAGGCCCTGACGGGTGCCGGTATCTGGGGCGTAGAGTTCTTCCTGACGAAGCAGGGTGAGGTCATCTTCTCAGAGTTAAGTCCTCGGCCGCACGACACGGGCATGGTCACGCTTGGCCACACCACCAATCTCTCTGAGTTCGAGTTGCATTTCCGTGCTGTCATGGGATTGCCCATTGCCGGTATTCACCTTGAGCACGCCGGTGCTTCGGCTGTGATTCTCTCTCCCGTTGAAGCCAACATGCCCGTAGACCGTTCCCTGCTGCCTTACAATCTTGAAGAGGCTTTGAAGGAAGACCGCACCCGCATCCGCATCTTCGGCAAGCCCGAGGCTCATAAAGGCCGTCGCATGGGTGTTGTCCTCTGCTACGGTGAGGTCGATGACGATGTCAATGCCCTGAGGGAAAAAGCCAAGCGGTTGGCCAAGACCGTATTGGGAACCGAACCGTATATGCAGAAATAAGTGTGATGATAGAGACCCTCCAATCCCTGCGTATCGTCTTTGCGCTGACAGTGATGTTGGCACATTTCTCGTATGCAGGTATCGAGGGTAAGAGCACGGGCGTCGGCCCGATGTACTTCATGCTGATGACGGGAGTGGTGATGTCGAGGAGTTACGGTCGTAAGATTCTCGACGGCAGCTTCTCCTTTATGCAGTTCATGTATCGCCGCCTGTGCAAGTTCTATCCTCTGCACCTCTTGTGCTTGCTGGCAGTCATAGCTATCCGCTACAAAACCATGTCGTCTGCAGATTGGCTGGCAGTGGTTCCTAATGCCTTGTTGATACAGAGCTGGATACCCGTTGATACATATTATTTCTCATGCAATGCTGTGTCTTGGTATCTGTCTGACCTCATGCTGTTCCTGCTGCTCTTCCCCATGTTCTATCGACTGATAGGCCGGATGAAGGGACGGTCATTAATCCGTCTGACGGTGGCCTTACTTGTGATGTATATTATATATGTATCACTATTGAAGACAGATGACCTTAACTATTGGCTCTATGTGTTTCCGCCAGTTCGTCTCATCGACTTCATCTGGGGCATGGTCATTTGGCGCTGCTATGAGCTACATCCTACTTGGGGACGTTTCCGTTGTCCCATCCTGGTAGAGCTGTTGATATGTGCTGGGGTGTTGGCAACCATCATCACTTATCCGATAAATGAAAAGTGGCATGTCGCTTTCATTCATTGGATATTCATGGTGCCCTTGGTATTGGTTTTCATGCAGGGCGATAGATATGGCGGATGGATCAGCCGTTTTCTCAAGACGCGTACCATGGTATGGCTTGGTGCCTTGACGCTCGACACATACCTTTTGCATCAGCTGCTGTTCTCCGTGATACTTAATAATGCCGACAAACAGGATGTCCATGTCCCATATCTGCTGATGCTGGCGTTCTGCCTTTCGATGGTCATCTTGCTGAGCCATCTCACCCACAAGTGGGTGGTTACTCCCATACAACAGCATTTACTGTCGTATATGAACAAAAAGAATAATAATGGATAAGATAGGAAGAATCATCGACTTACCGAAGCACGTTGACCCACGCGGCAATCTGACTGTTGCTGAGCAGACGAAGAATGTGCCGTTTGACATCGCCCGTGTCTATTGGACCTACGACGTGCCCAGCGGCGAGCGTCGTGGAGGTCATGCCCATCGCACATGCGAAGAAATCATCATTGCCGTAAGTGGTTCTTTCGACGTGATGCTCGACGACGGACAGGGCAACAAGGAAACCCACCACCTGAACCACCCTTATCAAGGCCTCTATGTAGGCACCGGCGTGTGGCGCACATTGGAAGACTTCAGCAGTGGTGCCGTCTGTCTGGTTCTGGCTTCCGAACTCTTTGATGAGGATGAGTATATCTACGAATACGACGAGTTTCTGGAATTTGTGAAGTGATGAAGGTCGTTGCCTATAGCCCAGGGCTCCGCAAGGAGTGGGACGCCTATGTGGCGCAGTCGAAGAACGGGACGTTCCTCTTCGACCGCGGCTATATGGACTATCATGCCGACCGCTTCACCGACAGCTCACTGATGGTTTATGACCAGCGGGGCAAGCTCTTCGCGCTCTTTCCCGCCAATAGGGAGAAAGACACCATCTTTTCACACCGCGGGCTGACCTACGGTGGCCTTGTCATAAGCGAGAAGGCCACAGCCGTGAAAGTCTGCGAGGCCATGGCCGCCATCAATCACTGTCTTCGCACTGCCTGCATATCCAAGGTGGTGTATAAAGCCCTTCCAACAATATACAACGCGTTGCCTGCCGACGAGCCGCTTTACGCTCTCACTGAGCTATGCCATGCACGACTCAGCAATCGTGACATTGCTTCCGTCGTCAGTCTTAAGAACAGGATCCGCCTGTCTGAGTTACGCCGCCGTGGGCAAAAGAAAGCTGCGAACAACGGTGTTGTTATCGACTATAGCAATGACTTCGCATCTTTCTGGCATATCTTGGAAGACAACTTGCTGAAGAAATACGGTTCGCGCCCTGTGCATACACTTGATGAGATGTTGTTGCTGAGAGAACGGTTCCCTGACGCCATTCGACTCTTAGCCGCTTACCATGGCGGCCAGATGATAGCGGGTACCGTACTCTATATTACGCCGTATGTGGTAAAGACACAGTATATCTCCGCCTCGCCGGAGGGGAAGGCAATAGGAGCCCTCGACCTGCTGTTTACTCAGCTGCTCGACCATCCTCCAGGGGCTCAGCAATATGTCGACTTCGGCACTTCAGCCCTTGATCACAGCACGGAGCTGCGCCAGCCCCTTATCTGTCAAAAGGAAGGTTTTGGCGCACGAGCCGTCTGTTACGACACCTACGAATGGACTCTTTTGTAATAGCAATCATTAACAACTTTAATCATTTACAGTATTATGGATTTTCAAAGATTTAACTACCAGTCAGTCGCCACCAGCGAAGAGAAGGCTGCCGTGGCTTTCCCCGCGCTCATGCGGAAAGTGTATGTCTGGATGTCGATGGCCCTTGTCATCACAGGTCTCACGGCATGGATCGTGGCTCACAACTACACGTTGCTGAACCTCATCTATGGCAATAGCGCTGTCATCTGGATTCTGTTCATTGCCGAGCTGGGCCTCGTCTTCACAATCAGCGGAGCCATCCACAAGCTGTCGTTGCCCGTTGCCACGCTGCTGTTTGTGCTCTATTCAGTGCTTAACGGTGCCGTCTTCTCGTCCATCTTCCTCGTCTACACCATGTCGAGCATTGCCACCGTGTTCTTCATCACGGCAGGCACGTTTGCGGCCATGTCAGTGTTCGGCTATGTTACGAAGAAAGACCTCACATCAATGGGCAAGTTCCTGATGATGGCACTCATTGGCCTCATCATTGCTACGGTGGTGAACCTCTTTATGAAGAGCTCAGGCATGAGTATGATCATCAGCTATGTCGGCGTGCTCATCTTCGTAGGCCTCACTGCTTGGGACACACAGAAAATCAAGAACATGTGCTTGCAGGCACCCGACACTGGCGAGACTATGCAGAAGCTGGCCCTCCTCGGCGCCCTCTCGCTCTATCTCGACTTCATCAACCTCTTCATCTATCTGCTGCGCATTTTTGGTAACCGCGAGTAGGCACGTTTTTGGGGACGTCAGCTACTTTCTTCCCCTGCTTAAGCAATAAATCTACTTTAGGTAGCATTTTTATGTTCTACGCCCTTGGACTTATGTTTCAGGGCGTAGAACTTGTGTTTCAGGGCGTGAAACTTGTGTTTCAGGACGTAGAACATAAAAATGTGAACAGAAGAGCAGAAGAAGTCCCCCCTTAACCCCTTTTAGACCTATAGGTCAAAAAATGCTTTATTGTAAATTCTTTCCAAATATAAAATTCGATGTAATCGTAGGGAAGCCTCCGTATAAGCTAAATGTCGGAGTGGAAAAAGAAAACTATGCTATAGCATTATACGGCAAAATTGTCATGCACGCCAGAAAATATCTCCTCGCTACATCTCTATAAAAACATGAAATTATGATTAAGGTGTAAGAATCGTGAAATTATGCAAGATATTAGTTGTTTTATGCGTAGAAATGTATCTGATTGAGTCGTTTCGGTATAATAATATTTAAAAGGAGGAAAGAATGTATTCCATTTCTCGGCTATTTGTTGTACCTTTGCAATTGGATTTTGTATTATTGCGATTTCCAAACTCGCATTACTGGTTAAAGAAATGACGTTAGCTGTCTCTTCTTGTCCCCGAAACGTGGATATTTCAAACGGACAACGTTGCTCTTACAACGTAGAAAGAAAGGAAAAAGTGAATGCTCACGCGATAGGCGTGGGCTGAATTTATCTCTACGTTTGGGCAATTCCACGGCCTCGGGGAAGATAAAGGAAGCCCGCGCTGTTTTTTATGTCCATAGCAAATTAAAAAATAAAAATGTACGACCAACCTCTATCACAGAATATCCTGTTTTATATGCTATATGCCGCAGTGACTATGACGGCCATCATAGCCAGCTGCTATCTGTTGCTGCGTCGGGGTAACGCCTTTTCACTAGACAAGACCCCGCCAGTACGCCTGCGCCGGTGGACGGCAGCCCTCTTTGCCAGCTTGGCATTGGCCAACCTGTGGTATCTGCCAGCAGCTTTCGTCTCTTCAAGCGACGACATCAAGCTCAGCATATATATTGGTGCGACACTTGACTTCATGATATGTTTCCCACTGGCCATTGACGTCATGCTTGTCATGCTGCAGGATCGCCGCCGACAGCTGTGGCCTGCCTCCTTGCTGATGGCACCGCCTGCGTTAGGAATGGTGTGGTGCATGGTAAGTGGCAGCGAGGCACTTCTGCCGACCATCTTTACCTACATTCTGTTTATGGGCATTGGCTTAACGATATATTTAGTACGTGCGTTGAGGCAATACGGACGCTGGCTGCGCGACAACTATGCCGACTTGGAACACAAGGAGGTGTGGCAGAGCTTTTTGGTACTGGCAAGCATCTTTTTCCTACTCGGTTACTTTGTGTTTGGCGACGGAGACCCGGCTTACGAATACATCCTCCAGATAGCTTCTTTGGTGTTTGTCTTTTATATGCTGTGGCGTGTAGAGACACTGAGCGACCTGAGCCTCTCCCAGTCACGGTTCTGTTCTATTGAAGAAGCGACCATCACAGAAGATACGGAAAGGAATGGTCTTCGACAAGCCACATACAACAATATCAGTTCATTGTTACAGCGATATTGCATAGACACACAGCTCTACTTACAACACGACCTGACTCTCTCCCATTTAGCACAAGCTATTGGAACTAATCGCACTTATCTAACCAGCTATTTCTCCAATCAGTGCATGACGTACAATACATATATTAACAATCTGCGCATTGATCATTTCGTCACTCTCTATAACGAGGCAGTCGCTAATCAACGTCCCTTTACCGTCCGGCAATTAGCCAGCGATAGCGGCTACCGAAACTACACCACTTTCAGCATCGCCTTCAAACAACGCATGGGACAGAATGTGACAGCATGGATGCACAGCAAAAGCCTAAAGGAATAGTCTATTATGGCATGGATTCTGAATGCCGATTTATAAAATATACAATTTCGGTTACAATATTTACAATTTCTGCTGTTCACAACGTCTCAGCATAGTTTGTTTCATGGTTTTTTTTGTACTTTTGCAACGTTTTACTTTGCAAACGATTTGGAGAAAACAAGAATAATTTGAAACAAATACACATGGTATTAGTATTTAAAAAGATTGTATTATCCGTGGCTCTGCTGGCGGTAAGCGTATCCCTTGCAGCCCAGCAGAAGTCCACGGATCAGGAGAAGCAACAGCAGCCCTCGGAGCAGGAACAGACAATGGTTCGGCACCTCTATGAGGCACAGATGAGTGGCAACGACTCGGCCTTCTACGAGGCCCACCAGACTTTCATGGACTATTTAGAGAGCCGTCAAGAATGGGACAAGTACTATCGCACGTGGTTGAATCGCGTGATATATGATGTAAACCATAAGCGCTTCCATCGTGCCTTCACCGAAATTTATCACATCAATGATGACATTAAAGAGCGTCATCAGGAACGTTATCTCTACATCTCAAACATGGGACTGGGCTTTTTCTACAATGGTTGCAACCAGCCAGAGATGGGAGAGAAGTTCTTCCGGCGTGCTTTACAGGGCATAGATGTTAAAAAGGAGCCTGTTGCAGTGTTTAATGCCTACCTCTCGCTGGCGCAGTCACTCAGTTTCAAGCGTCCAGCTGAGGCGATGGCATGCCTTGACAGCCTGCCGCAGCAAATGCTAGAAAACCCGATGTATGAAAGCGGTGTGCTAGGCTATCGCTGTATCATCGCCAACAAGATGGGCGATCGCGAGGCTTTCTACCGCTATTACGCAAAGTATGATAGCATCCGCCAGAATCTGCCTGCACAGTTTAATGCAGCCAATCTGCAACAGGTGATGGTGTGCCACAGCCTTCTGCAGAACGACTACCAGCAAGCCCTTGCCTGGTGCGATTCCCTTGATGTACCTTTGACAGCTACAGAGTTGCGCATCAATGTCTATGAGCAGATGGGCGATTGGCAGAGCGCCTTTCGTGCCTCAGAGCTAAAAGACAGTCTTACTCATGCTGACGAGCGCGAGGAGTTGGAGTTACAAATGGCAGATATGGCGCATGACATCGACCTGCTTCAGGCAGAAAAGGACAAGGCTGAGATACGGCGTGTTCAATTGGTGACGGTCAGCTTGATGGCCGTGGCTATCATCGCCTTGCTCATAAGTATGCTCCTCTATCGCCAAAAAAAGAACCGCCGACTGAAGGAGCAGTTTCTCCTGTTGCAGGAGGCTCGCGGTAGCATAGAGGCAGGTCAAGCCATCCGTCGTGCCTTTGTCGGCACAATTCAGCAGAAACTGAAGTCGCCTATCAACGTGCTGAGAGGCTACGCACGCATTTTCAACAATCCGGATTTTCTCTTGAAACCAGAGGAACGTCCCAAGCGATACCACGATATCCTCGCTGCCGCCCGAAGCATAGAATCGCTTATGGACCCTGTACTCGACTCCTTTGCGCAAGGAACAACTGGCATCACCAACGAGGAGAGAACCGTCTGTACGGAAGCACTCCGTTCGCCGCTGCTTACACTGATAAACACTGCTGAGATTATTATTGATGGATTCGGACAGATACCTCATAATGAATATATGCAGCTACGCGCTAATGTATGCCATAATGCCTACCATGTGGCCACCTCTTCTCACCAACTCATCCTGTTCAGTCTTTACAGCGATGATATTCCAACACCCAAGCAATACAGAATAGGCTTGAATGAAATGGCACGCTCTATCCTGAACAGTTACGACCGCCATCCCTTGGCTACAGATAAGAATCACAGCGTGGCTACAGCGTTTAAAACCGATGTGGCAGACGATGTGATGATTGACACCAACCCGCTATTGCAGGATTTGCTGAACTGTCTGCTTGACAATGCAGACAAATATGCTACAGGTGGTATGATTCTTGTGAGCTGTCATGCCGAGGCCAACGGCACCTATGCCATTTCCGTCACTAACGAGGGACCTGTCATTCCCGCTGTTGATGCTGAGCGCATCTTTGATCCCTTTGTCCGTCTCTCCCCCGACGAGCATAGCCTTGGCATTGGCCTGCCTTTGGCTCGCCGCCTCGCCATATCAATGGGTTACAACGTCACCCTCGACCAGGAATATACCAACGGTGCCCGTTTTGTTGTCACGGGTATCTGAGCAACATGAGCTAAGTATTTTACAAATATGCTGATAAGGAGATTATTCCATACAAAGAGGATGTGCCTATTTGACACATCCTCTTTCATTGTCGTTATCCGAAAAACTTACCTTTTGAACAGATGGGGGATGAACTCGTGCAGGCCGCGACGCCAGGTGAGGAACTCATGGCCTGTTCCAGGTGATTCGCTGGAGTCGACCTTGATGCCCAGCTCGCGCAGGCTGTCAACGATGGGCTGGCTCTTGATGAAGTCGTCAGAGCCCCAGTTCATATAGAAGTAATGTATTTTCTTGTTGAATTCTTCGGCATTGGCAAACACGCCGTTGTAGGCCGTCTTCACGTCGAGGCCGAAGATGGCTCCACTAAAAGTACCGAGCCAGGCGAATTTGTCGAGGTTCTGCAGCACGATGTCGAAGGTCTGATGGCCTCCCCATGACAGTCCGGCCATAGCGCGGTTCTCGCGGTCGCTCTTCGTACGGAAGTTCTGATCGATATAGGGGATGAGGTCGTTCAACAGTACAGGATAGAACGATGCGCCATATTCGCTGCGTCCCTGCTGGTTAGAGCCACCGCCGGCGAAGTTGAAGGGAGCCTTGATGTCGCCGCTCTCCATCACCACGATCATTGGCACGGCCTCGCCTTTGGCAATAGCGTTGTCCATGATGTGTTGCATCTTACCCTGCAACATCCAGCTGGTCTCGCCCTCGCCCATGCCATGCTGCAGGTAGAGCACGGGATAGCGTTTCTTGGCGTTCTTGGCCAGCTCATACTCAGCAGGAGTATAGACCAAGGCGTGACGCCATACGTATTTACTATTTGACGATCTACTATTTACTATTTGTGCGTCGTGGGCAGAGGGATAGTAGATGCTGCGTACCTGTCCGTGAGGAACACCCTGCTGCGGACGGTAGTAGTCGCCCTCGGGGCCTTCGGGCACTTCGAGGCCGCCAGCCTCTCGGTTGCAGCCGAAGTAGGTCTCAGAGGCAGGATCGATAAATCTGACACCGTTCACTTCCATGAAATAGTAGTGGAAGCCGACGGGCAGCGGGTCGGTGACGGCCATGAAGCCGCCCTTGCCGTCAGGCTGCATGTCGTATTTTTTGCTGCAGATGTCGACAACAACCTTGCGGGCCTGGGGAGCCTCGATGCGGAAGTAGGCGCGGCGCTCCTTGTCAATCTTTGGGAACTCGTTGCCAGGGATGGCGTTCTCGACCGTCATGGCGTCGGCCGGCACCTCAATTTTCTTCGGCATTTCGATATGCGGGCGCTTGGGCTCAAAGCCAAGATGGCGGGCCACGGCTTCAGCATAACGGCAACCCAGCTCGCGATAGCCGGCAGCGTCGAAGTGCAGGCGGTCGGGGCCGTTGGTGCAGTCGTCGCTGGAGATGACCTGACAGGTATGGATGGTCTGTGGCAGTTCGTCAATCTGCTTCTTACAGCCAATGCAGACGCCCTGGCCATTGGCCTGGACGATATTGCCGACATAGAGGTTCACCTCCTCTGGCTTCAGCTGCAGGTCGCCGCAGAGGTTGTCGTACACCTGCTGCACCATGCCGGCCCATTTCGGGTCGCCGGTATTCGTCTCGCCCTGATGCATCAGGATGCCCTTGATGACGCCGTCCTTCTGGGCTTTCTTGGCCAATGTGACCAAGCGCTCGTAGGGGTTGTTGTCGTAGGCCTCTAACATTCCTTTCATCCAGCTCGGAGCCTTCTTGATGTAGGTGGAGATGCTGTCGGGCAGGAAGCCCTTGATGTCAATACCGCCAATGGCCACGTGGATGACGCCGATCTTGATGTTTTCGGGCGTAGAAGCCACCATCGTGCGACCGAACCAGTCGGCAGGTGTCAGGCCGGTGTTGGGACGGCATAGCGGAGCTGAAGCCTCGCACCATTCGCCCATCTTACGACCCTTGTCGGGGAAATCGACGGCGGGCATCAGCAGGAAGCGCGGGCCAGGGCTGGCCATGTCCTGAGCCTCAGGACGGGCGTTGCCCTCCATGTTTGACTGTCCGAAACAAAGGAAGATGTAGAAATTGGGGTCGACGGCGGCCGTTGACTTCATCAGTGGCAGTGCCATCATGGCTGCCGTGAGCAGAAACTTGTTTTTGATTTTCATGTTTGAAAGGTTGTTAAAATTCAGATTTGCTGCAAAAATACAATAATCTATGCCAAAGGCTTTTCAATATTGTACCAATTATTGTTTGAAATGTCGCATCGTACCATTCAGAAACATCTTTATTCGGAAATAATATTTTTTTCGCATTTTCTTTTGCTTATTCGTACCTTTTGGCTTTGCCGAATGTACTTTCGTTAGGCAAAACATAAGAAAAATAAGTTTTCCTTTGGTTTTCCGCTCGCTTATTCGTACCTTTGCAGCGATATGAAGCAAGCCATGATTTTTGCCGCCGGTTTGGGCACCCGCCTGAAACCGCTTACCGATCACATGCCGAAGGCGTTGGTCAAGGTAGGAGGCAGGCCCCTGCTTGACATCGTCGTCGACAAGCTGCGTGAGCAGGGCTACGACCGTTTTGTGGTGAACGTCCACCATTTTGCCAATCAGATAGAGGAGCACGTGGCAGCTGCCGACTATGCACCATTGGTGCGCATTAGTGACGAGCGCGACGAACTGCTTGAGACGGGTGG
Organism: Prevotella sp.; assembly: GCA_024681875.1. The sequence continues at coordinate 4,973 of JAILAA010000046.1, read as the reverse complement.
GGGACTGAAGAAAGCCGCATCGCTTTTTGCCGACGAGGAGCCTATCCTCATTCACAATGTCGACATATTAAGCAATGTGGACTTCGGATGGTTTGCCCGCCAACACCTGCCCGACGAGGATGCCGTGCTGCTGGTCAGCCGTCGCAAGACGAAACGCTACCTGCTCTTCGACAATGCCATGCGCCTCATGGGCTGGACGAACATAGAGACTGGCGAGGTGCGATCGCCCTTCCCCTGGCTCCGCGAGGCCGGCATTAGATTCAAGTCTGTTCCTGTTAATCGTTCCTCTATAGGCAAGGAAGGCATTTGTCATCAAGAGGAGAACCTCATTGCTGAACTATCTACTCCCCTCTCCTTTGGGAGAGGGGCTGGGGGTGAGGCTTTTTACGCCTTCGCCTTCAGCGGCATCCACAGCTTCTCACCACGTCTTTTCCCCTTGATGGAGCGCTTCCCTGAGCGTTTCCCCATCATGGACTTCTACCTCAGCACCTGCCACCGACGCCACATCGTAGGCTGTCTGAAAGAAGACCTCCGACTCCTTGACGTCGGCAAGCTCGACACCCTCGACCAAGCAGAGAAATTCTTACAAACCCCATAAAAGATGCAAAAAATCATCATCCTCGACTTTGGTTCGCAGACCACGCAGCTCATCGGACGTCGTGTGCGAGAGCTCGACACCTTCTGCGAGATCCTGCCCTACAACAAGTTTCCTGTAGGCGATGACTCCGTCATTGGCGTCATCCTCTCGGGCTCGCCTTTCTCCGTGCACGACCCTGACGCCTTCAAGGTAGACCTCAGCCAGTTCGTGGGCCGAGTGCCTGTTTTGGGCATCTGCTATGGAGCGCAGTTCATCTCGCATACGCTGGGTGGCAAGGTGGAGAAGGCCGACAGCCGCGAATATGGTCGCGCCAACCTCGAAACCGTCGACACCACCAATCCTCTCTTCAAGGGCTTCGACCAGCACTCGCAGGTGTGGATGAGCCACGGTGACACTATCACCGCCATCCCCGACGAATTCAAAGTTATCGGCTCGACAAAGGATGTCATCAACGCCGCCTTTGCTTCAACCAAGCGACCCGTTTGGGCCGTTCAGTTCCATCCTGAAGTTTATCATACAGTTCAGGGCAAGCAGCTGCTGGAGAACTTCGTCGTCGGCATCTGTGGCTCTCGTCAGGAGTGGAGTGCTGCCTCGTTTGTCGACAGCACCGTGGCCGAACTGAAGGAGCAGCTGGGACAGGATCGTGTCATCCTTGGTCTGTCGGGAGGGGTTGACTCTTCCGTTGCAGCCGTACTGCTCAACCGTGCCATTGGTGACCGCCTCACCTGTATCTTCGTCGATCATGGTATGTTGCGCAAGAACGAGTTTCAGCAAGTGATGGACGACTACAAGGTGCTGGGCCTCAACGTTATCGGCGTCGATGCCAGCGAGAAATTCTTCGCCGACCTTGCAGGCGTCACAGATCCTGAGCAGAAACGTAAGATTATTGGCCGCGACTTTGTGGAAGTGTTCAACGCCGAAGCCAAGAAAATCAAGGACGCCAAATGGTTAGGTCAGGGCACTATCTATCCCGACCGCATAGAGAGCCTGAACATCACGGGCAAGGTAATCAAGAGCCACCACAACGTGGGAGGTCTGCCTAAGGAGATGAACCTGCAGCTGTGCGAGCCGCTGAAATGGCTCTTCAAGGACGAGGTGCGCCGTGTAGGCCGTCAGCTGGGCATGCCCGAGCATCTCATCACCCGCCATCCCTTCCCAGGCCCCGGCCTTGCCGTCCGTATCCTCGGCGATATCACACCCGAGAAGGTGCGCATCCTTCAGGACGCTGACGACATCTATATCCGCGGCTTACGTGATTACAAAGTAAAGCTCTCGGGCGAGGAAGCCCGCAAGGTACTGGCTGCTGGCGTCCCCGCTACCATGACCGACGGCGAAATCGAGGTATCGCTCTACGACCAGATATGGCAGGCTGGCGCCATCCTGCTCAGCACCGTCCGCAGCGTTGGGGTGATGGGCGACGAGCGCACCTACGAGCATCCCGTTGCCCTGCGTGCCGTCACCTCCACCGATGCCATGACTGCCGACTGGGCCCATCTGCCCTACGACTTCATGGCTCGTGTCTCCAACGAAATCATCAACAAAGTCCGTGGTGTCAACCGCGTCTGCTACGACATCTCCTCCAAGCCACCCGCAACGATCGAGTGGGAATAATATGAGTTATATAGTAAGATTTCGTAAGGAGCCCCGATAATAATTCCCAAGCCTTGGAATTATTCTGAAGGGGCTCTTTTTCGTTATGGCTACGCGGCACAAAAGAAAAAGATGAAAAAGTTGCTGAAAAGTGCGTGGTTATTTGAATATTATTCGTACCTTTGCAAAAAATAAGGAATCTATTATGTGTGAAACGGCAGTAATCTCGAATAAAGTGGTGCGGCTTAGCCGTCGAAGCTACAACCACAGGCTTGTGATGGCAGCTCCAAATAGCTATCAGGCGAGCCAGCTTGCTCGGCTGAATAGGGAACTTGATAGTCTCTATGAGTTAATCTACGATGAATGGACAACTATCAACGAGGAGGATTATCGTGTTTTTGGCGGGCAGTTGGTCATTCTTATTCAGACTATTAAGCAACTTTACGAAACCTGCAAAAAACAACCCAAACATTTGGGACTGCAAGAAGAAGCACGTAAATTAGGCATGAACTATTCAGCCCTATACGAGTTGAATAGTGATATCGTAAATTTCCGTGTCAAGATGCCCAAAAACGAAGCTATGAAGCAGGCATTGCACAAACTTTCTGAGGCAGATGCACGAATAGCGAAGACAGCATAGTGAAATGATAACGTTTTCAGCCACCACCAACTTCAACGCACGCATTGCTGCCCTAAAAGATGTACGAAGAGGTGTCTATGCCACAGTGGAAGACGAGATTCGCGCCTCATTCAAAGGGCTGACCATTGAGCAGATTCGCCAGAATCGTGACATGATTCTGTTCAATGATGAGTATATCGTTATTAAACTGCGTATGCCTGACAAAAAGCACCGTCTCAGCAAGAAAGACGGCTACCGCCTTATTTATTTGGTATATAAGGATACTGAGGAGGTTATATTTCTTGATGTTTATCCTAAGAATGGCCCATCACAACAGCTAGACATTGACGATAGGCAACTGGTTGAACTTGTCAATCAATTGGCTGACGAGCGCGAGAAAGGACTATTGATTCCATTTGAGATAAAGTAACATAAAGAAGCCCGCACGGGCTTCTTTTGTTTTGTACTGGTATTTCCTTCTGATTTGCTCTTTCGTTTGCCCTTTGCTCGCCTCTGATTCGCTTTTGGCTGAAAGGAAACACTGTAAAAGAGACGGGTACCAGTACCCGTACATATCTTTCGTCATTTCTGCCATAATCCTATATATATATCATATTTTTCTCTATTTCAACTCTAGTATATCTCTAGTATATCTCCAATTCTAAGAATTAGAGATGAATTGGAGATGAATTGGAGATGAATTGGAGATATGCTATGTGCAAAGGTAAGGGTTATGCAAATTCTTCACTGATATTCTATATCGAGCGTAAAATTAGAATCCCCGCTGATTCTAGGCGGCAATCGGCTCCATTTTAGCCTGTTATCAAAAATATTCTCCGAATCGTTTGGCGGTTCGGGGATTATTTATTTCTAACGCCTCGTCCATTTTTGCGAACAGCCTGTTTGCTTTCATGAACAGCCTGTTTATTTTCACGAACAGCCTGTTTATTTTGCTAAGGAGCCTGTTTATTTTGCTGAGGAGCCTCCTTATTTTGCCAAAGAGGCTCTTTATTCTGCTGAAGAGGCTCCTGAGCGTCCTGTTTTCTCTCATGATGGTCACACGGTAAAAAACGTCAAGACCTAACGTCGCCCCCCAAAACGCCTATTCCCACAGGTGTTTTACCACGTTAGGTCTATTTTCGAGACCTAACCTAGACCTACCATAGAGGTAACATCCACCCATCATGTGAGGTCTAGGTGAGGTCTATGTTACCTCTATGTTACCTCTCAAAACAAGACCCAACCTTGCGGAATTCCTTTGTACACGGGTGTTTTCAGAGACGAGGTTAGGTCTTGACCTTTTTTCGCGTTTATTCTTTCTTTTCAGTAATCCAAAAGGCTAAACTACATTATTGTACAGCCTACACGATTTAATTATTTTTAATTTTTTAAGGAAAAATTTGCGCAGTTGATGATTATTCACTATCTTTGCCCCTGACTAAGCCAGCCCTTAATGGGATGGCGGGTCAGACATCGATGGAATCCTGAGGCCACCAAGCCGCTTGTAGGGCAGGCCAAGGGGAAAGGCGTTTACGAACGTTACATTCTGTGATCTCTAACTTCGCAACTTAGAACCATACACAGAGGTAATGCAACGATGAACGCCTGCGTGGGTGTATTATATCCACAACTGTTGCTATATATAATAATAATGTATAGCATATTGTGTATTTATAATATCACTCGGCGTGGGTTGGCTTGCGTTGCTTATCCTTGTATGGGGGCAATGCGAAGGCCTGAGATCAGGGATGGGCGAGAGTAAGAATCTCCCATGCCTTTTTTGTTTCCATACACTTCATGTTTAACCAGCCGAGGCAGGGGGAGCGGGTAGGCTGCATATTGGGAACAGATAAAGTTATATGAAACAATTACACATTATTCTCCTGCTCACTGTACTTATGAGTATGGTTGGAGCAAAGGCTTTAGCATACGATGCTAAAGTGGATGGCATCTATTACAATTTCGATGGAAATGAAGCCTCGGTAACTTGTGGGGATAATTATTGGGATTATCAGGGAGATATTATGGGTCTTCACAGGAATGACGTGATACCAGCATCGTGCAGAGCGAGCAGACGAAGTTCGAAATAGCGGTCGTCGGTGAAGCCATAAGCCTCACGCTTCATCACCTTAATCTTGTTGTTGATTCCCTCCACCATTGCGGTTG
>JAILAA010000044.1 GCA_024681875.1 Prevotella sp. | reverse complement strand
TGGTATACGGGCATGAAGAACCCGCAAGTGCAGCTGCTGGTCTGTGGCCCCAATATTGCCAACGTAAACAGCGTCACCACCGACTATCCCGGCGTACGTGTCGACAGCGTGGTGGCCCTCGATTCCCCCAACTATCTTTTCGTATATCTGAATGTGCGCGAGGCACAGCCAGGACAGATGACCTTAACGTTAACGGGAACGAAAACGAAAATCACTAAGACATACGAGCTGCGTGAGCGCGAGATGAAGGGTGAGGAGCGCCGCGGCTTCGACATCAGCGATGTGCTCTATCTGCTCATGCCCGACCGCTTTGCGCAGGGCATGGACCACTCGAAGCCCATCGCCGGAATGAACAAGTACAAGGAAGACCGCACGCAGCCTTCTTTGCGTCACGGAGGCGATATGGAAGGTATCCGCCAGCACCTCGACTATTTCACTGATCTGGGCGTCACGGCCCTGTGGTTTACGCCCGTACTGGAGAACAACGCTCCCGATACCGACAACGGCTATTCCACCTATCACGGCTATGCCTGCACCGACTACTACAAGGTTGACCCGCGCTTCGGCACCAACGAGCAGTACCGCCAGCTCATCAGCGACTGCCACAAGCGAGGCCTGAAGGTGGTGATGGACATGATTTTCAATCATTGCGGCTTCGAGCACCCATGGGTAGGCGATATGCCAAGCAAGGACTGGTTCAACACCCCCGAATGGCTCAGCGAGGAGCAGGGAAGCGGACGCGACCGCAGCACAGGTTTCGGTGAGAACAGCGAGGAGAGCAAGTACCTGCAGACCAGCTACAAGCTGACGCCCGTGCTCGATCCCTATGCCTCCGACATCGACCTAAAGGAGACCACCGAAGGCTGGTTCGTGCCCTCTATGCCTGACCTCAACCAGCGTAACCCGCACCTCATGCGCTACCTCATTCAGAACTCGAAGTGGTGGATAGAATATGCCGGCATCGACGGCATCCGCATGGACACCTATCCTTACGCCTTCCGTGAGCCGATGGCCGACTGGATGCGCGAGCTCAACGAGGAATATCCCAACTTCAACACCGTCGGCGAGACGTGGGTCACCGAGCCCGCATATACCGCAGCCTGGCAATGGGCGGCCCCCAGCAGCCCCACCCCCAGCCCCTCCCTTGTAGGGAGGGGAGGAGATACTCCCTACTCGGAGGAAACAGAGATGCTGGGCATGCAAGGTAATTGCGCCCCTCCCTACAAGGGAGGGGTTGGGGGAGAGTCTCCCTCTTACCTCAAGACCGTCATGGACTTCTCCTTCTTCGACAAGCTCTCGCAGGCAAAGAATGAGGATACCGACGGCTGGTGGAAGGGGCTGAACCGCATCTACAACTCATTCGTATACGACTATCTGTATCCTAACCCCTCGTCGGTGCTGGCTTTCATCGAGAACCACGACACCGACCGCTTCCTCGGCACTGGCCGTGACTCTCTCATGCTGAAGCAGGCACTGGCCCTGCTGCTCACCGTCAATCGCATCCCGCAGCTCTACTACGGCACGGAGATCATGATGAACGGCACGAAGGAAGAGACCGACGGCAATGTGCGTCAGGACTTCCCTGGAGGTTTCCCCGGCGACACGCAGAATGCCTTTACCCGTGAGGGCAGAACGAAAACGCAGCAGCAGATGTTCGGCTGGCTGAGCCGCCTGCTCCATTGGCGTCAGGGCAACAAGGCCGTCACGCAGGGCACGATGAAGCAGTTCACCCCCATTAACGGTATCTACGTCATCGCACGTCAGTATGAAGACCGCGCATTAGATGCTCCTCATCATGTGGTACAGACCAACGTGCTCACCGTGCTCAACGGCACCAACGCGGAGGCAACAATGCCTGTAAAGCGCTATGTCGAGGTCATCGGCACTACGACACGTGCCAAGGATATTCTCACCGGCCGCTACTACGACCTGTCCAAAGACATACAACTAAAGCCACGCCAGAGTCTCGTGCTGGAGTTTTAGTTACCAGATTATAGTTTTTTGTTCCAATTTCCCTTCCATAAACGCATCAGGAACAGGAAGCCGCGGAAGGTGAGCTCGATGGCCATTGCTGTCCACACGCCACGCAGCCCGTGGATCTGCGACAGCCAGTAGGCTAATGTGAGGCGCACGCCCCACATCGACGTGAGGCTCATCATGGCCGGTCGCAGCGTGTCGCCAGCCCCCACGAAGACGCCGTTGGCCACGATAGAGGCGGCAAACATCGGCTCGGCGAAGGCTTCTATGCGCAGGGCGGCAGCACCCTCGCTGACAATCTGCTCCACAGGCGACATGATAGCCATGAGCTCGGGCGCAAAGATGAACATCAGCACGCCCATGAATGTCATGACCGCCATGCCTAGACCTACGCTCAAACAGGCAAACGAGCGCGTCAGCAGGCGCTGGCCGGCACCAATCCCCTGCCCCACCAGCGTCGTGGCGGCTTCAGCGATGCCGTAGCCGGGCATGTAACACAAGCTCTCGACGGTGATGGCCATCGAGTTGGCAGCGATAGCCACCGTGCCCAAGGGCGCGACGATGATAGTGCTCACTATCTGGGCCGAGCCCATGAGCAAGTGCTGCAAGCCCATGGGCGCTCCAATCTTGAAGGCGGTGCGCACAACATCTCCTGTCGGCCTGAAACTATTCTCTTTCCACTTTCCTCTTTCCTCTTTCCTCTCAAACAGGCGCAGCATGTCGGAGCGTACCAACAGGAAGTACATCATCAGCGCAGCGGTGACGAGCTCGGCCAAGCCAGTGCCGTAGGCGGCTCCCACCACGCCCAGATCCAGGATGTAGATGAAGCAATAGTTGAACGCAACGTCGAGACAGCACATCATGATGTTCAGTGCCGAAGGAATCTTCATGTTGCCCGAGCACTTCAGCATCGAGCCTGCCAAGCCCTCCATCTGGAAGAAGATGCCGAAGACTCCGATGTACATGAAATAGAGCGACGCATCGTGAGCGATGTCGGCCGTACCGCCCAGCCAGAAAGGCAAGTAGCTGTGTATGGCCACTGCTGCCAGCGATAGGACGAGGCTCCAGATCAGGCTGCATGTCAGGCTCTGGCGCAGTACGCGGCGGGCGCTCTCGAAGTCGCTGGCACCGATGAAATGGGCCACCTGCACCGAGAAGCCCATGTTCACCGCCATGCCCAGACCGCCCATCAGCCACGTCGTCGTCTCCACCAGTCCTACGGATGCGGTGGCTTTCTCGCCCAGATGGCCTACCATCGCATAGTCGATGAAGAACATCACTGTGGCAGAGATCTGCGCCAGGATGCTGGGCACAGAGAGTTGCACGATGAGGCGCAGCTTCTCGCTGCGTGTCATCGTGCGTCCCTCGCGTATATAGGCCAGTAGGTCAGACATGTTTCTTTATGAGGGGCGGCCTGCGCGCAACCACGCCTCTCCTTTTCCAAAGGAGGGGCAGGGGAGGTTTGTAAAAGATGACCTAACCTCTTTTTCTTCAATAGGTTGGGACAGTATTGACAAACCACCCCTCACCCCTCCTTTGGAAAAGGAGGGGAATGGCTGCGCGTTGTATTTGTGATGATCCAGCATTGTGCGGACTTTTTAAAGGTATTGACAAACCGCCTCTCACCCCTCCTTTGAAAAAGGAGGGGAATGGCTGCGCGTTGTATTTGTGATGATCCAGCATTATGCGGACTTTTTAAAGTGCGCTCAACTATATCATTGTTTTCTCCAGTGCATACACCAGGATGCCAGCGACGTAGCCCACGAAGACGAGCCACGAGATGTGCTTCATGTACCAGCCGAAGGTGATCTTCTCCAAGCCCATGACGACGACGCCGGCTGCCGAACCGATGATGAGCATCGAGCCGCCCACGCCGGCACAGTA
>JAILAA010000029.1 GCA_024681875.1 Prevotella sp. | reverse complement strand
CTCGTAGCGATGGTCAGAGATCGAGTGAAATACAACCCCGACAACGTGTATGGAACGAGTAACGAGGTGAGCTTAGCTCCTCAAGTGTTAAATATATAGTTAAATATCTATCAATGTTTGGAATTTAGCATAGAATGCGGTTCCTTGATCCAATTTGGTGGTGAATAATGGCGAATCAGGAAACCGTCTCCTGATTCTAATTTCTTTGTCATCATTCTATAATCTTATTCTCGTTTCGCCACTACCAATGTCAATAGAATCAAGGATTTTTTACGATGACACACCCCCTTTTATCGTCACCCCTAAAGTCAGTCGCCGCAGAACTGACCTATGAAGAGGATGGCGTTTGTACTGCGCTCGCTGACGTAGTAGACAAAAGGGCGATTGGCATGGAAATGCTTTATACTAGCATTCTCACTGGGACTTTCAGCACCGTCTTTTACCTCAGCCAGTGTCACAGCAGCGCCCTCACAGCCTGCCTCATCAATGCCGATGCGTGCCTTCTGCAGCATGCGCGACACATAGAGGTTGTTCTCCGCTTCGAGCACCATATACGGAAGCTGCGAATGATTACGATCAAACACTGTATTAACCCCCAAAGTCTTCAGCAATTTAATGAGGTCATTGTCTGTAACGGTTGAAAATACAGGAATCGTTGTCTCGACTTCCTCCTTGGCAAAAGACAGAGAAGCCAGCTGTTGGCTGCTTAGCGATGGCACAAAGTCCGTAAGCTCCGTCCCGTTTTGTGGCAGCAGCAACGTCATACTAAACGCTCCGTTACCCATCGGCAGTTGCAACGCCTTCATACCGTCGGTCTCAGCATAGGCCATCGTTGCATGGCGGTGCATCATTCGCATCTCCCTGCTGTCACTACTGGTGTTGAAAAGTCCGCCATCAGTCAGTTTGGCATCGAATGGGTCTGTCCACTGCCCTTTAAGACAAACGGCATTGAGCAGGTAAAGCACGGCATCTTCGCATATCTCGTCAAGGATTTCAGGCACCAGTCCATTGCTATGCTCATTGCTCCAGCCGTTGACAGCCTGCAGGGCATGGGGATTAGCGAAGTCTGCGGCAATACAAGATGCTTCATAGTCCTGTTGCAAGGCTTTCTCGTAGGCAGGATTCACAGTGTACCGCTGGCTGTTCAGCGTTATGTTGTTGGCATATACCAGAAACACACTGGTATCCGCCTTCTCCGTTAGGGCCATCACGGCACGGAACAGGCGGTTCACCGTTTCCCTATCAGCATCTTTCATACCCAGTGATGTCCTAATTTCCGAGGCAGTCAATCCCTCTGCGCTCTGATGAAGCATACCCAGCACAAAAGCCGTACCGATGGGCGACACGACGAAGCTACGGCCATTGGCCTGCAGGCTGGCTTGCCGAAAGAGGCTGAGCGAGAATTCTGACAGACTGTTCATCTGCGTCCTTTGCTGCTCAGTCAATGTCTTTACTTCCGTAGCCTGTTCCTGCGCTTCGGTTTCTCCTGTCACATTCTTTTCGTTGTCATCGTTAGAGCAAGCAACGTCTATCGATAACACAGCAACCGCAAATAAAAACACTTTTTTCATCATTGATTCTGAATTTTACTTATGTTATAATACATTTTATTGTTATAGGAATAATCTCTGTTAATTGAATAATTATTTGTGGCAGGATTTCCATTGTCATCAAGAACTCTATTCATAACAGAAAACACACCACTATGGAAATAGCCATTGGCATTTCCATTCCATCCCCAGTTACAGTGAACAAACCTTTGATAAACGTATATTCTATTACCTTGGCTATCATATCCATAAAGGTCAGGATCATGTCTTACTAATGCACCGTCAATAACCCAAGCATGTCCACTTCCTGTATTGTTTCCAGTACCTCTAATATAAACAGGCTTGTTATATGCCAAGTCATTAATACATGTAGCAAAGTCATAGCTGTTTATTACATTGTAATTGTATCCAAAGGCATTAAAGCAATAAGGAACATCTTGAAAAGAAGCACCAGAAGAAGATGGCCCATAGTTCATATAAACTAAAAGGCCTATGTCATGAATAAGATGAGCGACGCTTGTTCGCCCAACATTACTAACAGGTACACCTCCTTCTGCAAGAATATCATTCCAAGAATACACATGCCCCCCATATGCATTAGGCCAGCAGTGAGCGGAAAATATCTGTCCAAGGGCTATAGCCACGCAACCAGCCACACAAATTACACTGTCAGAGTTAAAACAAAAGTCATTAAAAGGACTGCCCTGGCCCCATTTTGTCGTCAAGATGGGGGCATATAATGTATCAACGACCCAATCTGGTTCATATACAGCAATGGGAATGGAATCGAAGAGTGGGGGGAAGAATGGACTGGGAGGGTTAGAAATCGCGGTATCAGGTAATACTGCGTCTGTCAAACCATGCAGGAAATACTCCATCCCAGGATTAAGGGAATCAGAAGGGGTAAGATTCCCATTCTCTATAAAAGCAACGACTTGTGCATAATTCTCATTCTCGGCCACAAGAGCATAGCCGCGATTATTAGCAAAATTGACGATATACAGCAAAGTGTCAATAGAATTTGCAATTGAAGCACTTCTGGTATATTTAGCCATGTCCTTAGCAAGCCATGCATGAACTGATTGAACTTCAGTCTCATGACCATAGTATGCCCTATTCTTTTTACTTAAGCATTGGGCGAAGCCAATGGCTTCATTTACTGCCCTTTGCTCCGAGGAGGAAAGTGTCATTTCTTCCTGCTCATCAACACACTGAATGGGATAACCGTCTTGGCATCCTACCAGTAAAACCATAGCAGACAAACTGCAAAACAACAATAATTTGTTCATAAACTTTGGCAAAATTAGCAAAAAATGATGATTCAGCAAATAATCTCGGTATTTTTCCATTTATATTCCGAGGTTGATTTCTGCGCTTATACCGTTATCCTTATCAGAGGAAAAAACTTGTCTAATTGATTGTTTACAGTTCAATCAACCCATAGAAGATACAGTTCCCGCTGATGATTTGCAGTTCATAGTCACCGCTGAGATAGGAGGGAAGTATGAGCGTGGCGCCGGAGATAATCGTAGTGAACTCAACCTCGTTTTCTTCATTTACCAAACTCAGCACCAAGCCGTCGCAAGGGGTAACAAAAGTCAACGTGTTGTCCTCAATCTCTACGGTGGGGGCGATAGTGGGACCGCGCTGAGGCTCGTCCTGGTCTAATGAGGGATCAATTATCCTCATTTGGAAATTAACCAAAACTGGAAAAATACTCGCACGAACAGTTGTGAATGAAAACACGGCCACTGCCAATGTCAATAGAATCAAAGTTTTTCTTTTCATAGCACATAAATTTTAATAATACGATGCTGCAAAGATAAGCTATACCAAATGATTCAAATGGCATTAAAATGCAGAAAAAACAAAAATGACCCCAAGCCAAACTAAAGAAAAAAACTCCAAATCACCTTTAAATAAAGGAGGTTTGGAGAAACTGACAAAAATTACACTGTTTTTTCACTTTTTGGGCGCTTTGCCCCCCCAAAAAAGGCTCAGAAAAAACAATGCAGCGTGTCATCCTTGCGCAGGTTGCTCACCTGCGAAAAGGAGATACCAAGCTTATTCCGAAATTCCAGTGCCCTCAAAAAGATAATTCAAACAGCCTCTTTTCTTCTAATTTGCATATACAACCTTCGCATAGAGTGTGTCTATCGGGTGAAGGGAATAGTCATATCCCTGTATCTTTTCTTTGAAAGTCTCGGATAAGATATATCTACCCTCCGTTTCTCCAAGCTTGCTAAGCTTCCTCTCTATCCTTTCCGTAAATCTTTCCTCACTTATCCTGATCCTATTCTTGTAGGTTGCATATAGAGCCTTAGCGTCAAGAGCGGCAATGTCAACATAGCCCACGAACTTCCTAAGCTTATATTTGCTATCCAGCCACATTCCATTCTGTATATTCAGAACGATAACAGGAAAATGACTGATGCTATTCCGTTCTTCATCCCTGTATGGCAAAACAAGAACCTGCTGCCCGTCATAGATATCGTAGTCCTTCATCGAGTTTCCATTAACGTACATACAGCACAAGCTATCCACGTTTTCCGACTGGTCTCTGTCTTCTATTTTGATATAGTGCTCTGGACAGCTTTTCATGGTAATTTGAAACCCGAAACAGAAATCGTCGGCATCGCCTGCCTTAACTACTTTTTGCCAGTGGAGTCCACTCGCCAAAAGAATAATCTCTATGCTGATTAATACGATTAGAATAATTGTTCCCGTCATAACATCTGTTTTTTAGTTTTCATTGATGACACGCCATGTTTGCCGCTGCGAGTCCTTTTTAGGAACGTTGGGTGTATGGATGACTTTCAACAAAGTCAGCGATATCCAGATCAATCCTGTCCAAAAGATACTCATATTTTGAAATTCAGGGTTGGCTTCCAATATAACACCGACAACCACAAATCCTAACAAAATAATAATAAGAGATATCCTTTCTCTCTGGATAATCTTGTTATCTAACAATGTTGAATAAGCCAAATCCGCCAGAAACAGAGCAACCGCCAATGCTAATGGTAGTTAGTATTTATCGTATATATCCTTGTAACTTAAGACAGACATATTAAAGTCTATCTCTCCTCTAAAAATGCCACTGAAGGTTGCACAAAACAACCCAGCCGACCAACAAAGGATATATAATATCTTTTTCCAGTATTTCTTTATCATTTATTACTTGATATACATCAATTATCTAGAAAAACGGCCACAAAGGTACTGCTTTTTCTCGAAACTGCAAAAAAAACCATAAGGAAAATCTAAAAAGGTTGGATGAAAAAAGAAAAAGCATGGATGAGACAGGTGCTTTTGCTTCATTCGCTCGTAAATTAGTATTTCAATGATCCTCCTTGTATTCATTTCCACACCTTGCGCGTTCAGGTGATAGCCCGAGTCAAAAGCGAAGCTGTCGGGCAGCGTCATCGACTGAGGCGACGTTACATACGGATACCCTATTGTCTGGAGTTCATTGGCTATGTCATCGCTATAGTGGCCCTTGAAATAAGAATCCACACAGGCTGGCGGCAGCATCACGAGTGTGATGCCACGCTGCTCCATGTCGTGCAGGACATCACGTAGCCAGCCGATAAATTCCTCACGTACAGGGCGTGACTCCTTGTAGGACGAGGCCATGTAAGAGCCGGGAAAACGCAGATGGCTCACCTCGTCGCCGTAGACGTTGAAGCCGGCGGCAGTGTAGGCAAAGTGGTCTTTGGGCACTGGCGTGTCAAAGCCTTTCCTGAAAGGACAGAGCAGCAGGCGCTTCAGGTGGCTCAGGGCCAGCATGGGCATACCTGCAAGGACGGCTTTCCACTCAGCCGCCGACAGATGGGAAGCGAAGCGCCAGCGGGTGGCAGCCATCAGCTTGGGCATGGTCTCGGCATTGCAGGTCTCTTCAAAGAAGTTGGCGTATTCTGCCTGCAACACTACGATGTCGCCAGCCCTAAGATAGGGCAACGCCTCGGTCATGGGAAACCGCAGGCCTATGCCGCCATGCAGTCCGTAGTTGACCACGGGAAGCCCCAGCGAGTCCTCCACCATACGTGAGTCAATGCCGAAAGCAGTGTTGCTGCCGCCCATGAAGATAATCCGTGGCGACGGGGTGTCGATGAGCAGCTGCAGCTTCTGGTTGAAGGCATTGAGATACTGGTTGCGGTCGGCAGGGATGGCCAGCACGAGCAGCAGATGAAGACCGGCAAACAACAATAGGAGAAACGACAGTCTGCGAAGGAATCTTTTCATGAGTCATTCTATTTAGAATTGGAAATAGATGAACTCCGACTGAGAGCCGGCAAAGGCTATGGTGCACATCGCCATCACGACATAAAAGGCATAGCGCAACGAGGTGCGGCGGGCAAGGATGCAGCCCGTCATGAACTGCAGGGCGTGCCGGTGGTGTCGGCCTCGCCATTCAAACAGTGTCATCACAGTGATGCCTATGACAGCAGTAGCCACTGCCGACTGCATGGACATGAGCCGTGACAGCAGTTGGCTGGCGTTCAGCTCCGACGGGCTCAGCATACGCGACAGGTAGCAGAAGGCATCATGCAGCGTCGGCGCACGGAAGATGATCCAGCCGATGACGACAAGGAGAAACGTGATGCAGACATACAGGATTCTCCCAACGGACGGGATTCTTATCCAGCGGCAGGCTGATAATAGCGTTGCATGATAGAGACCCCAGCACACAAAGGTCCAGTTGGCACCGTGCCATAGTCCGCTGATGCCCCACACCGTAAAGATGTTCCTTAGCGTAGTGTTGAGTCCCTTGCGGTTTCCTCCCAACGGGATATAGACATAGTCACGAAGCCACGTCATCAGCGAGATATGCCAGCGTCGCCAGAAGTCAGCAATGCCATGTGAGAAGTAGGGATAGTTGAAGTTGCGCATCAGTCGGATGCCAAATAGGCGGGCACAGCCGATAGCGATGTCGGAATAGCCGGAGAAGTCGCAGTAAATTTGAAACGTGAAAAATACTGCGCCTACCATCAGCATCACCGACGGCTGGCCGCCATAGTCAGCCCAGACGGCATTGACCACCGTAGCGCAGTTGTCGGCAATGACCATCTTCTTGAAAAAGCCCCACAGCATCTGCCGGCATCCGTCCACGGCATCGGCATAGCAGAAGCGGCGCTCCTGCCGGAACTGCGGCAGCAGGTGACCCGCCCGCTCTATGGGGCCTGCCACAAGCTGAGGGAAGAAGCTGATGTAGGCAAAGAACTCTATGACATCACGGCTTGCCTCCACCTGACCACGATAGACGTCGATAGTGTAGCTCATGGCCTGAAACGTGTAGAAGCTGATGCCCACGGGCAGCACCACGTTCAGCGTAGCCCAGTCGGTCTGCCATCCAAACAGGCCAAGCAGTGTGCAGAGGCTGTCGGCAAAGAAGTTGAAATACTTGAAGACTCCTAATATAAGCAGGCTTACCACGATGCAGACTATGTAGACTGCCCGCTGGTTCCGCCGCCGTCCGTTGAAGTGCTCCGTCAATATTCCGCCTCCATAGCTAAGCAATGAAGTAAAGGCAATGAGTCCCAGGAAGCGCCAGTCCCACCAGCCGTAGAACACATAGCTGGCCACTACCACCAGCCCGTTCTGCCAGCGGCGGGAACTGGACACTTGCCAGTGGAGCATAAACACTACCGATAGAAATATCAAGAAAACAAGCGAATTAAATTGCATAAATTGTTATTGTTAGGGTATAAGTCATACTAACGATATAGCCTGCATATGTAGGATACATCAGTTCCAATTATTAAGATGAAAAAATGGTCAGGAAGAATGCACGGCGTCAGCGCTACTTGACAAATTTCTTTCTGTTCATGAGGTAGATGCTATTCCCAGAAAGACTTGTTCGCCTACCCAGCAAATCGTAATACTCCATTTCCTTTTTCGTCGCATTAGTTATGTTTTGGACAGATGCTGAACTTTGAAATACCAATTCATGAGACGGGATTTGATCCAATTTGGCGAATCAGCCCCCTGATCTTGATCCTTATCCTCCGTTATCTACCTGACCACCACCTTCCTTCCGTTCTGTATATATATGCCCCTCGGAGGAAGGCAGTCAAGGCAACAGCCACAAAGATCGAAATATGTATTTAATGGAGTCTTTGCATATTTTGGTATGCTAAAATCAACCATCCCCGCCTCGTCAAGAACAATTATACTCTTGAATCTGTTCCACCCATTTGTCGCCTCATATATCCCCTTTGTACCAGCAGGAACAAACAAGATTGGATTTGGTCTTGGGAAATTGCAGAGGTCAGGGACTGCAAAAGGTTCTTCAATAAGTGAAATAACGGTTTCTATAGTTGACGAGCTGAAAGCCCAGAGTCCTATACTTTCTACGCCTGAGGGAATAGTAATACATTGAATAGCGGTTTGCGCAAATGCACTCTCCCCTATGGATTGCAAACTTTGTGGTAGGATTACTTCAGTTAGGCCTTTACAACGATAGAAAGCATTACTTTCTATTGTCTTCACAGACTCTGGAATGACGATTTCCTTCAGACTTCCGCATCTGGAAAATGCTTCTTCCCCGACAGAAACGACAGTAAGGGGTATTACCGTCGTCTTACAGCCTATAACCAACCTGTCAGTGGCTTTTTCTATCACTGCATTACATCCCTCGCGGGAGTCGAAAAACATGTTTCCATCCGCCACAGAGAGGGATTCCAGATTGTCACATTCAAGAAAAGGAAGACGGCCTATAGTTGTCACGCTGGAAGGAATATGTACTGACTTAAGGGCTGTGCATGACGCGAAAGCCTCAAAGCCGATTCTCTCAAGCCCTTCAGGCAATTCCAGCGATGACAGGGATACACATCCTGAGAAAGCCCGATAGCCTATTGTTTTTAACCTTTCCGACATGTAAACGTTCTTAAGAGATGAACATTCCAAAAAGGATTCCATGTCAACATTCTCGATAGTGGAAGGTATGAACACTGAGGTGATGTCCTTATTTAAGACAAAGGAAAGGCTGCCAATGCCAGTAACCACATACTCTTCGTTATTCACAGTAAACTTGTCAAGGATACGGACATCCCCCTTGGCATCGGGATTTCCTGACACATATTCTGTATCGCCATTATCCCAATCCGCCACATCGCCACATTTTACAGTAGCATTGGGAATACCCTGCTTGTACACATAAATGACATTCGTCTCCGGGTCAGTGTATTCATCAGCCACCGTAGAAAGGGTCAATAAGCTGATCAAAAATAACAAAAATATTTTCTTCATAGCAATATGGTTTCAATAGTTGCTGCAAAAATACAATTATTTCTTCTGTTTTGCAAATACTTTTTCAGTTATTACTTATGTCAATAGAATCAAAGTTTTTCTTTTCATAGCACATAAATTTTAATAATACGATGCTGCAAAGATAAGCTATACCAAATGATTCAAATGGCATTAAAATGCAGAAAAACAAAAACGACCCCAAGCCAAACTAAAGAAAAAATCCCCAAATCACCTTTAAATAAAGGAGGTTTGGAGAAACCGACAAAATTTACACTGCTTTTTCACTTTTTAGGCACTTTAGCCAAAAAAGATGATTCAGGAAGAAAGAATCTTGTAGCGTCTGGAAAGATTCTGATATAATGTTCGTGTCGTATTTTCATGGAACAATGCAACATTGACATTCTTGCGCAGGTTGCTCACCTGCGAAGAGGAAATGCCAAGTAAATTGACTATTTCTCTTGGTTTTAGGTTGAGTATAGTCAGCAGACACACATTTTTGGCAAGAGGAGTAATGGTGGGATTACTGTCTAAATCTGTATGAAGGTCAGGAAAATGTTCTTTGACGGCATCGGCGAGCGTACGTAAGTCGTTATCGCTTAGTTGCTGTCGGTTGCCTTCCGCATAGATTTTGACGCGTCTGACAATGCCAAGGCTAAGGAAAGGCTGGGAGGGACTTACATATTGGGAAATCTTGAGCTGGCGCTCCAGCTGTTCAACCTTCTCCGTATGCGAATGAAGCTCCCTGATAAGTCGTTCTTTCTCCATCTCATGCTGGGTGTTAAGCATGGCAATGAGAGCTTGTGTCTCGTCATTGTCTTTTTGGAGAGAGTTTAAAACTGCCTTGTGCTTCTCATCCAGTTGATGCAATTGTTTCTTTATTCTATTGAAACTATTTTGAGCTTCTTCATATTCTCTTTGAAGTTCTTCCAACACTTTTTGCTTCTTCCGGTATTTTCGACTAAAGATTATTGCTACTATGATGCAAATAATAACAACAGACAACAACGCAACTACCATATTAAGGCGCTGATTGGCCTTTTGCGCGTTATCAAGTGCCAGTCTCTGATAACGGTTGTAGTTATAGCTTGCAGCCATCTGGGCTGTCAATTCTCTGTCTTTTAATATAGATGACGAATCAACAGACGTGCAGTAAAGGTCGGCATATTTAGCAACAGAATCACCTATATGCTTTTTCTGGAACACGCTCAACAGTCCTTTGTACATAGGATTAGCGCTTAGATAGCTCATGCCGGGATAATAAATCTTCCTATAGCACTGCTCTGCAGAATCTAATTGATGAATCATCTCAAAATATCTGCCTTTATAATAATAATACTGACGTTTGGATGGTGGAAGCTCATGGTTTTCGTCAAACAAGGTACATTCTGCTTCATATCTTTCTATCAGTTCTTTTAATACAGATATCCGATACGGTTGTTCGGCATACAGATACATCAACATTGTAGATGCTTTCAGTCCTTCTTGAAGATACCCATGATTGTAATACTGGCTTAGGGCTTTTTTCAGAATGATTTCTGCGCTGTCGTTTTCGTTTTGAAGCAAATACGAGTTTGCCATCAACTTATACTCGTGAATGGCTACCAAAGTGTTACCTGACATGAGCGTAAAGCGATAGGCCTGTTTCCTGGCACCTACCTCATCTAACAATAACAGCTGGCGATGAAACAGGTTAGCCATTTGAGAATAGGCTTTTCCCAGTGACTTGTAGTCGCAATCTGTGGCTGCGGTGTCGGCACATGCTATGGCATCCTGCCATGCTTCGATGGCACGTGGTGCCTCGCTCATGTCGCGGTAGGCGCAGCCAAGGAGATAGTAGGCGCGGAGGCGCTCGTTGGGTGTGCCGTGGCGGTCAAAATAGCCGACGGCCTCACGGAGCAGACTGTCGGAGGTGATGGGGATATAGTTAAGATTCAGACTGTCGGCCTCTTCGAGAACGGCAAGCATGGCGACACGTCGGGCAGTGCTGTCACAAGAAGCGAAGGACAGCAATAGAGAGGAAACGACAACAGCTATGTACAGGATATATGAGCGGCTCTCCATTATTCCAATCAAGATTACACTTCGCTCGTCAGGGGAAGGCAGTCGGCGATACTGTTGGTCAGCGCTACGAACTCGTAGATGCTGAGCTGCTCAGGGCGGCGGGTCAGCAATGAGGCATGGAGGCTGAAGAACGGAGAGTCCTGCGGCAGCAGCTGGCGCAGGCTCACGCGCAGCATCTTGCGGCGCTGGTTGAACGTGGTCTTCACCACGCGTTTGAAAAGGTCTTCGTCGCAGCCCAGCTTGGTCACTTGATTGCGCATCATGCGGATGACGGCGCTCTGCACCTTGGGCGGCGGATTGAAAACCGAGGGCTCGACGGTGAAGAGATACTCCACGTCGTACCATGCCTGAATGAGCACCGACAGGATGCCGTACTGTTTCGAGCCGGGCTGCGCGGCCATGCGCAGGGCCACCTCATGCTGTATCATGCCTGTGCAGCAGGGAATGAGGTCACGGTTGTCGAGCATCTTGAAGAAAATCTGCGAGGAGATGTCGTAGGGATAGTTGCCGGTGAGCACAAACTGCTGGCCGTTGAAAAGCTCATGCAGGTCCATGCGGAGAAAATCGCCGGAGATGATTTGTGGTGAGAGGTGAGAGGTGAGAGGTGAGAGATTACTTGAAACGTCCCATCCGTATTTCTCTCGCAGGAAAGAAACACTCTCGCTGTCTATCTCCACCACGCGTAACGGGCGCGGCTTCTCGGCCAAGAACTGCGTCAGCACGCCCATGCCGGGACCGACCTCGAGGACGGGCAGGTCGGGGCAGGCGTCAACGGTGTCGGCAATGCGCTTCGCTATCGAAAGATCAGTGAGGAAGTGCTGCCCTAAGTTTTTCTTCGGCCTTACTTGTTTCATTGGCTTGATTGATGGCTGCAAAGTTAGTATAAATAATTGAAAAGTTGAGAAATTGAAAAGTTGAAAAATTGAAACAACCGCATTTTTTTTGCTTTTTTTCAATTTACAATATTCATTATTCAATAAATAATCGTAACTTTGCAAGCGTGATGAACGAGAAAGGCAAGATGAGCAACGTGGTGAAGATAGTGCTGCCCCTGCTTCTGGGTGGTGCCATCCTCTACTGGATGTATCGCGGCTTCGATTTCGAGCGGGTGCGCCAGGTGGTGCTCTACGAGATGGACTGGACGTGGATGCTGCTGTCGTTTCCCTTCGGCATCCTGGCGATGGCGCTGCGCGGATGGCGCTGGAGGCAGACGCTGGAGCCGCTGGACCTGCTGCCACGCAAGAGTGTTGCCGTCAACAGCATCTTCCTCAGCTATGCCGCCTCTTTGGTCATTCCCCGCATCGGCGAGTTCACGCGCTGTGGCGTGTTGAAGCGCTGGGAAGGCATCTCCTTTACCAAGGCTTTAGGAACGGTGGTGACCGAGCGAATGGTCGACATGTTGCTCATGCTGTTCATCGTAGGCCTGACGTTGCTGGTGGAGATGAGCACCTTCGGCACCTTCTTCCGTCAGACGGGTACCGACATCACCGGCATCCTCAGCGGTTTCACTTGGGCTGGCTGGCTTGTCACCGCTATCTGTGTAGTGGCCATAGGCATCCTGCTGTGGGTACTCCTGCGCCACCTCTCTATATATAATAAGGTGAAGACCACGCTGAGTGGCATCTGGGAGGGTATCACCTCGCTGCGCGGCGTGCGCAGTGTACCCCTATTCGTGCTGATGACTATCGGCATCTGGCTGTGCTATTTCCTGCACTATTTCCTCACATTTTTCTGCTTCGACTTCACGAAGGATCTCGGCATGTCGTGCGCCCTGGTCACCTTCGTAGTGGGCAGCATCGCCGTCATCGTGCCCACGCCCAACGGTGCCGGCCCGTGGCATTTTGCCGTAAAGACGATGCTCATTCTCTACGGCGTAGCCGATGAGCAGGCTCTCTACTTCGTCCTCATCGTCCATACCGTGCAGACGCTCCTCGTAGTCCTGATGGGTGTCTATGCCTGGGTGAGGCTGAGTTTTATCTCGCGTTTTTCGGGAGTACGGGAAATTAATGTCGAGGTGCGAGGTATGAGGTGCGAGGTACGAGATGACCATTTATAGCTTAAAAAAACTTTAGAAGAGAAGCTTAAGAATCAAGACAATATTAATAACCAAGAGTAAAAGGAGCAGGGGAAAAGGTATTCTCGTACCTCGTACCTCGCACCTCGTACCTCGAAAATCCTAAAAAAACATGAACGACATTCAAAACCTTCAGCCGGAATGTATCTGGCGCAACTTCTACAAACTGACACAGGTGCCGCGCCCCAGCGGACACTTAGAGAAAATTCAGCAGTTCCTGCTCGACTTCGGCAAGGAGTGCGGTGTGTATGCCGTGAAAGACCCTGCCGGCAACATCCACATGCGCAAGCCCGCCACGCCGGGAATGGAAAACCGCAAGGGCATCATCCTGCAGGCTCACATGGACATGGTGCCGCAGAAGACGCCCGAATCGACGCATAACTTCGAGACCGACCCCATCGAGCCGTGGATCGACGGCGAATGGGTAAAGGCCAAGGGCACCACGCTGGGTGCCGACAACGGTCTGGGCGTGGCCTCAATCATGGCCATCATGGAGGATAAGACCTTGAAGCACGGCCCTATCGATGCCCTCATCACCCGCGACGAGGAGACGGGCATGTTTGGTGCCAACGAGCTGCCTGAGGGTCAGCTGCAGGGCGACATCCTGCTCAACCTCGACTCTGAGCACTGGGGCAAGTTCGTCATTGGCTCAGCCGGCGGCATCGATGTCACCGCCACCTTGGAATACAAGGAGGTGGATACCGATGCTGACGATGCTGCCGTGCGTGTGACGGTGAAGAACCTGCGTGGCGGCCATAGCGGACTGGAAATCAACGAGGGCCGCGCCAACGCCAACAAACTGCTGGTGCAAGTGGTGCGCGAGGCCATTGGCGAGTACGAGGCCCGTCTGGCCAGCTGGCACGGCGGCAACATGCGCAATGCTATCCCCTTCAAGGCCGAGGCTGTGCTGACTCTGCCGAAGGAGAACGTCGCTGCCCTCAAGGAGATGGTGGCCGACTGGAAGGCAACGTTCAACGACGAGTTCAAGCTTATCGAGCCGCAGGGCGTCGAGGTCATCGTCGAAGATATAGAGACACCGAAGACCGAGCTTCCCGAGGAGATTCAGGACAACATCGTCGACGCTATCTTTGCTTGCCATGACGGTGTCATCCGTTTCATTCCTGCCTATCCCGCTGTGGTGGAGACCTCCAGCAACCTCGCCATCATCGATATCGAGGACGGCAAGGCCGGCATCAAGATTCTGGCCCGCTCGAGCCGCGAGGACATGAAGGAATATGTGGTGACGATGCTCGAGAGCTGCTTCTCGATGGCTGGCATGAAGGTGGAGACCGCAGGCTCTTACGGCGGCTGGGATCCCAACCCCGACTCAGAGATTCTGCACCTGCTGTTGAAGGAGTACAAGGAGCTGTTTGGCGAGGACGGCATCATCCAGGTGGACCACGCCGGCTTGGAGTGCTCCGTCATCCTGGGCAAGTATCCCTGGCTCGACGTCGTCAGCCTCGGACCTACGATGAAGTCGCCCCACACTACTACCGAGCGCGCCCTTATCGCTACTGTCGAGCCCTTCTGGCAGCTGCTGAAGAAGACACTCGAAGATGTGCCCGTAAAGGGATGAATTTGCAGCCGCAGCTCAGCAAACAGTTGGAGCTGTGGTTGCTCGGACTAAGTTAGAGACCCCACCCCTGCCCCTCCCCTTGAAGGGAGGGGAATGGGCTCACGCCATTCCATTCCTGCAGAGACTCTTAAGGGACTCTTAAGGTACTCTTTAGGGACTCCGTAGGCACTCCCCTCTGAACCCTGCCCTTACGGGGAGGGGCAGGGGGTGGGGTCTGTAATTGATCAACACAAATACCCATAGAATGTCAAAAGTTGACCAAATCCTTATTGCTGCAGGGGCTATCATCAGTCAGCAGGCGGGGGCACAGACCGACGGACAGCCGCCAAAGGCCACACCTGAGCATCCCAATATCATCTTTATATTGGCTGATGATATGGGCTATGGTGATTTGGCTTGTTACGGCAACCGCTACATTCAGACACCCAACATCGACCGTCTGGCTGCTACGGGCACCAGCTTCACCCAAGCCTATGCAGGCAGCGGCATCAGCTCGCCGTCGCGCTGTTCGCTGATGACGGGTCGCAACAGCGGTAATACCCGCATACGCGACAACCAGTGCTATGCCGGAGGACTGACGGGCCTGAAGATCAACCCGCAGGGCGACACCACCATCGTGCGACGTGCCAACCTGCTGCCGCAGGACACCACCATTGCCACTGTCATCTCGTCGGCGGGCTACCGCACCTGTTTAGTGAACAAGTGGCACCTCGACGGCTACGACCCGCAGGCGGCACCCAACCATCGCGGCTTCCACGAGTTCTATGGATGGACCATCTCCACCGTCCACAGCAACGCACCCTATTATTATCCCTACTACCGCCTGCATGGCGACTCGCTCATCAACATCAAGGAGAACGAACACGATGCCCATGTGCGCCACAATACGGAAATCTCAACCGACGACGCCATCCAGTTCATCCACCGCAACAAGGACAACGCCTTCTTCCTTTTCCTTGGCTACGACGCTCCCCACGAGCCCTACAACATCGACGACACCTCGTGGTATGACGAGCAGGGCGACTGGAGCGCCAACACCAAGCGTTATGCCGCGTTGGTCACCCACATGGACTACAACATCGGCCGACTCTTAGGTACCCTCGATGCCCTTGACCTCCGTGAGAACACCCTCGTCATCTTCGCCAGCGACAACGGCGCTGCCGTGATGGCTCCGCTGAAGGAGCTGAACTGCGGAGCAGGCTTAAAGGGGCGCAAGGGGCAGCTCTACGAGGGCGGCATCCGTGTGCCACTCATCGTCAATCAGCCCGGTCGCGTGCCTGCCCGACAAATCGACAATCTTGTCTACTTCGCCGACTTCATGCCCACGCTGGCTGCTTTGACGGATAGCGAGCAAGGTCTGCCGCAGCAAACCGACGGCGTGGACATCTCGCCGCTGTTCTTCGGAAAGGATATCGACACCGACAACCGACCACTCTACTGGGAATTCCCCGGCAAGCAGCGTGCCCTGCGCTGGAACGGTTGGAAGGCCGTCCATGTGGGGAGGAACAAGCCCTTGGAGCTCTACCGCATCAAGGAAGATCCCTACGAGGAGCACAACCTCGCCGACCAATACCCCGAACTGCTGCAGCAGATGGAACAGATGATGCGACAACTGCGCACACCATCGCCCAACTACCCCATTGATGGGGAATAGCCTATTTTTTCCCTTTAACTATAATGTAGATAATGACGGGGGCACCCATCAGCGGCGTAACGGCTGCAAGAGGGATGATGCCGCTCTCGCCAGGAAGGAAGCAGACGAAATTGCAGACAAGGGCTACAACTGCGCCGCAAAGCACCGTAGCAGGTAGCAGCAGACGATGGTCGTCGGTTCGCATCAGCAGACGCGCCACATGCGGCACCGCCAGACCGATGAATGAAACAGGGCCGCAGAAAGCCGTTGTGATGGCGGTGAGCAGACCCGTGACGACAAGCAGCCAATTGCGGATGCGGCGGATGCTGAAGCCCAGGTTCTCGGCATAGTGGTCGCCAAGCATCAATGCGTTCAGCGGCTTGATGAGCAGCATCGTGCCTGTCAGGCCAAGCAAGGTGACCATAGCGAAGACGGGCATGTGGCTCAAGGTGACGCCGCCAAACGACCCCATTCCCCACATAACGTATGTCTTCACGCCCTCGTCGGTGGCGAAGAAATTCAGCAGTGTGATGGCCGACGAGGCTAAGTAGCCTATCATAATGCCTATGATGAGCAGCATGACGTGGCTCTTGACCACCGTGGAGAAGAAGAAGATGACAGCCGTGACCAGCATGGCGCCGACAAAGGCGGCTACGATGACGGCCACGAAACCGCTGAACTGTAGCGAACCGACAGAGAGCGAGCCGCCCAGCATGAGCATGACTAATGCCACGCCAAGACCGGCACCACTGCTGATACCAAAGATAGAAGGATCGGCCAAGGGATTACGGAAGGCTGTCTGCAACAGCAGGCCACTGGCAGCCAATGAGCCGCCACATAGCACGGCGGTGATGGCTTGGGGCAGACGGCTCTCAAGAATAATGTAGCGCCAAGAAGGCTTTGCGCTTTCGTCACCTAAAAGGATTCCAAGCACGTCAGAAGCAGGTATACGGATGCTTCCCTCAAAAATATTGAGGGCAAAGAGCACCATGATAAGCAGTACCAACGCAGTGACTTTCACCTTTTCACCCTTTAACCTTTTCACCCTTTAACCTTTTCACCTTTTCACCTTTTCATAATAACGCGGCTCGGGCAGGTTTGGTATGTCGGGATGCAGGATTTTTATGAAGTCCTGAAGCAAAAGGTCAGGACGGAAAGGTGTCTCCTCGTAGAACATTGAGGTGGTGACGTTGCAGCCGTAGATTTGAGGTGAGACCTCACTCCCTGCCCCCCTATCTACCCCGCCCCGGCCTTCGGCCACCCCGCCCCTTAAAGGGGTGGGGGTTGAGAGGAGGGAACGGACGGGGCGCACCATGCGGTAGCCGTCTTTCTCGCTGAGCAGCTGGGAAAGCGTAATGGGTGTAGGGCAGTCGTAACGGAAGAGCCAGAAGTCGCTCTCGCCGGCACGTTCCAGCACCGTCTCGAAGGCCAGTTGCAAGGAGCCGCTATGCGTGTCGTCAGCCCAGGGATAGTCGGCATTGGCATCGTTCAGCATCTGTCCGATGGTGCTACGACCGCCAGGTACATACCACACCGAGCCGGCCATCTTGTCAACCAGTACCGACGGTCTGTCGGCCGCCATTGCCGCCTGTTGCTTCAGCGCCCTGTAGTTCGTCTCCACCTGCACGAAAAGGCGCTCGGCCTCAGCTTCCTTCCCATAGAGCATACCATAGAAGCGCATCCATTCGGCACGGGCCAAAGGCGTTGCCTCCATATACTCGGCACATTCAATGATGGGGATATTGATATCCTCCATGCGCCCATAGCCACCGGCGTTCTCGAAAGGAGAAAGCAGGATGGCATCGGACTCGGTGTCAATAATCTTCTCCACCACAGGACTCATGCCATCGCCGCAGTCGGCAATGCGACCGCTCTTCACGCCTTCCTGCACATAGGGCACCTTGATATACTTCAGGTCGGCTACGCCAGCCACCTGTGCCGTGGCCTGCAGCTGGTCTATCAGCGCACAATGCACGCTGGTGAAGACGACGCTTCGCCTCAGCGGTGTGCGAACGACAGTGCCGCCAGGGAGGTCGTCAGGCATGGGAGCATCATACGGCACGAGAATATATGTATGCAGGCCCTTGCCCGACTTCCACGGGTTGTCGATATAGACCACCCGACAGCCTTCCTTCTGCTCCACGTGGATGAGCCGCGCATAGCGGAACGTGAGGCTGTCGGGAGTGGAGTTTTCCTGTAATCGCTCTGCCCAGCTCTGCGGAGGGCGTTGTCCTCCGCAGGCTGTCAGCAGGATTAGCGCTACGCTAAATGATAAATGATAAATGATAAATGATAAATATCGGCGATGTCTCATTCTCTCAATTTCTCATTCTCTCATTTTATCACGACCTTTCGCACGCTACCGTCAGACATACGGACGATGTTAATCCCCTTGTGGAGGCTGTTCATCTGGCGTCCGTCAATGGCGAAGCGCTGTGAGGATTGTTGCTGTGATACAGCAACAGACTGAACGGCGGTGGTGACATCGACGTTGCGCTCGGGCAGCACCTCCTCGCCCTCGGCGCCGAAGTTGTCGAAGCAGAAGTAGGCGGGTGTGTTCATGCCCCAGTCGCCGGTGTCGGTGGAAGAGAGAGCAAAGCCGAGCTTAGCCACCTTGCCCAGACCGCTGAGGTCGACATAGCGCCAGTCGTTGATGATGTAAGCCTTCTCGGCCTCGCGCAGGTCGGCCAGGTAGTATTCCTTCGTGCCGGTCACCTCGTCCTCGGCGTCAAAGCCAGTGACGGTGAGCTTGAACCAGTCTCCCAAACCGAATTTCTTGGCATTGGGGTCTCCACCGGTCAGCGAGTTGTAGGCATAACTGCTGTTGGTGATGTAGAAGCCAGGCACTACAGCAGGCTCATCGCTGAGCAACGTGACGTAGCTAGGACCATTGAACTCGGCAGCATAGGCCACGCCGTAGTTGGCCGAGCCGTCATAGCCGCCGCCCACGACATTGTTCCACTGGTCGTCCAGTGTCTCATACTTCGTGTCGGTGCGGTTGGCATAGCCAAAGAAGTACCAGTAGCTCCAGTCATGCATGCAGCCCGTAGCGAACTCG
>JAILAA010000012.1 GCA_024681875.1 Prevotella sp. | reverse complement strand
TGCCAAATGCCTTGATTGTCGCGATAGCGGTCATATATCTGGTTTACCACCTCTGCAAGGAACGTGCCAGTACCAGTGGCAGGATCGAGAATCTGAACACGATGGAAACGGCGCTTCTCGTGTTTCATGCCATCTGTGGTTCGCTTGTCACGGCTCTGCTCTACGGCCACTTCGCGTTCTATCATTGAGTAGTCTGCCAAACCCTCAGCCAAGCCAAACTCCTTCTGAAGTATCTCGTCAACAGCCCTGACAATGAAGCCTACGACAGGTTGTGGGGTGTCCCATACACCTTTAGACTTGCGCAACTTCGGACTGTATTCAGACAGGAAGTCCTCGTAGAAACGAATCATCGGGTCATGGTGCAGCTTGTCACGGCTATAGCTCGCCATAATCTTCTGCAAGTTAGTGGCCTGAAACACAGTAACCAAGTCATCTACTACCCATGCTATGCGTTCATCAAGGTCGTTGCCAGCCAAATTGTTGAATATCTGACGCAAGAAAGGATTGGTCTTTGGAATAAGACGCGCAGCTTCCTCACGGCTGAAATCCTCTGGCGTATCATCATGCAAACGCGCAGCAAACATACCGTAGGCTATCGTCTGGGCATATATGTCGGCAAAATCCTCAGGTTTCAGTTCCTGAATAAGTACATCCTTGAATGCCTGATATTGTCCTCGAAGATTCTCGTTGGCATAACTCTCTGTATCGTCATTCATCGCTTGCTCGATAATATTCTCCAAGAGTCGTGCCTTGGCTGCCATCAGTTTTGCCAGACGCGAGGCTGACGTAATACTCTGTATGGCATTACTGCCTACATGTTCTATGAGATTAAGGAACTTTTCTTCATTCTCATTGATGGCCACAATCTTATCACCCTTCACCTCAGCTATACGCACACTATCGATAAACTCACCGTGCTCATACAGGTGGAAGTCCAGGTAGTCAGTGAAGATGATATAGTCAAGAGCCTGCTTATAACGGGTAAACTGCTCCTTATGACCATGAGGATTGCGCCCGTCAAGGTCATTGTCGCCAATATCTTTTGCCTCAATATAGAACACTGGCATACCGTCCTTGCGACTGGCGATATAGTCTGGCGCACCGCATTTCTCTCTCTTGGGTTCGTTCACGATGCGGAGTTTAGGCAACAGGCTTTGCATTAATTGTTCTAATACGCCTCTATAGGTGTGCTCAGTGGCATTGCCAGCGCGATATTTCTGATTAACAGTGCTGATATATTCTTTTAGGTCCATAATGATAGTTTCAAATTACATAAAACACTCTGGCTGTGGATAGTCAAGATAAGTATCTATGGCCATTATATTATACAAATTAACTTAAAAGAGACTCCATGAACTTCTTATTAAATAGTTCCTCTACACTGACATCTAATAGTTTTGAGATTTTTGCTAATGTCTCGATATCTGGCTGTGAAGAATTTGTGCACCATTTGGAAACGGTGGATGGATTTACCCCCAATGCCTCTGATAACCATTTGCTGGTTTTCTTCTGTTCTACGAGCACAATTTTTAGGCGATTTACGTCTTGCATATCTTTCAGATTTATTATTTGGGTGTAAAGATAGTGAAAAATATTCATGCGGCAAAGACGATAGCACCTTTTTTAGAGTTTTTTATGAACATATGCCACAATAGCGGTAGCCTGTTATTCCCTTTTGCTTGCCATACCGCAAACGGTTCCCGTAGAAGGGTGTAGCCTCTTACCTTTGCACCAGATTATAGATAATGTCCTAAATGTCCGATGTTAAACATCGTATAAGTTTAGGTCATGCGGTTACAGTTTTGTAGCTTTGCTAGAGATCGTGGCCGTGGGGGTGAGGCGAGGGTAGCCTAGGCAGGCTTACTGTCATGCCGTGAATTAGATATTTGCCCGCCCCCTAATACCCCCTGCTTGCAGGGAGTGCCCTTTCTCGTTTTTCCCCTGATTGCCTTTATTTACGGTTGAATTGCGTTTGCTCTGCCTAAAAGGATGCCTTGTGTGCAAAGAATTTCTGAAATCCGTTGTTCTTTACACGCTTTTTTCGTAACTTTGTATCCGCTAACTCACACCAACGTGTCACTAAATATTTTTTTAACTATGCACCCAAAAGAAATGATGAGGAAACAGGTTTTGATTTTACTGGCCAGCTTAGTGGGCTTGGCGGCATCGGCAAGAGACTATTGCATCGTGGATTTCGGCGCCAAGAATGATACGACAGTGTTGAGCACGCAGGCCATCCAGCAGGCCATCGACTGCTGCTCGTCTGCTGGCGGCGGTCGTGTCGTGGTGCCTGCGGGCATGTTCAAAACGGGCACGCTGGTGCTGAAGAGCCACGTTGACCTGCATTTGGGGACGGGCGCCACGCTCTATGGCAGCACCCGCCTGGAGGACTACACCCCTCTGAAACCCGCCTACGTGTCGCTGCGCACGCAGGGCGAGACCGTGCAGCTCATCTATGCCGACCGTGTGCACGATGTCAGCATCACCGGCTACGGCACCATCGACGGACGCGGCTCAGCGTTCAAGAAACTGTCTTGGAATGACGAGGGCATTACACGTCCCCATCTGCTACGTTTCATCGAGTGTACCGATGTCACCGTCTGTGACGTCACCCTGCGCAACAGCGGCTGCTGGATGCAGCACTATTTAGCTTGCGACCGCCTGCGCATCACGGGCATCAAAATCTTCAACCGCAACAACTATAATAATGATGCCCTCGATCTGGACGGATGTCACGACGTTGTGGTAAGCGACATCAAGGCCGACAGCGACGACGACGGCATCACGCTGAAATCCACCTCGCCACGCCTGTGTGAGAACATC
The DNA here is from genome assembly GCA_024681875.1 of Prevotella sp. The sequence goes on along the minus strand of JAILAA010000012.1, from coordinate 11,573 downwards.
GTCATACAGAACTGCATCGTCAGCAGTCATTGCAACGCCATCAAATTAGGCACCGAGACAAATGGCGGATTCCGCAACATCAACATCGCCAACTGCGTGGTGCATCCGTCGGAAGACCAGTCGAGCCAGTTCTTCGGCGACCCGTCGAAGCGCGGTACCTCGGTCATCTCATTGGAGATCACCGACGGCGGCACGATGGAGAACGTACACGTGAGCAATATCGTAGCCGAGGGCACCGAGTCGCCCATCTTCATCCGCCTGGGCAACCGTGCCAGGAGTTACGCCAAGAATGAGCCTGTGGCGAAGGTGGGCACGATACGCGGCGTGCATCTGTCCAACATCACCGTGCATGGGGCAGGAAAGACGGGCTGCAGCATTACGGGTCTGCCTGGTCATCCTGTGGAGGACGTCTGGCTTTCCGACATCACTATCCAGCAGCAGGGAGGCTGTGGCGAGACGGCCGTGCCTGATGATGAGAAAGAGAAAGACTATCCCGAAGCCACGATGTGGGGCGTGCTGCCTGCCAAGGGCTTTTTCGTGCGTCATGCCCGTCATATTACCTTCCGCCATGTGGAGATACAGAACAGCCAGCCTGACGCTCGGCCTGACTTTGTAGAGGTGGACGTGGAGGATGTTGAAGGCTGATGGGACCTACTCCTGCCTGTCGAAAATCTTGAAGGTGTAGCCCTGCTCCTGTAGCCACTCTATGCATTGGGGCAGGGCTGTGCGCAGCTTCTCAATGGCCTTCAGCGAGTCGTGGAAGGTGATGATGGAGCCTGGACGGGTGTAGCGCTTGACGTTGTTGAGAATGTCGGCAGCGGTCATCCATTTGGAGTAGTCGCGGGTGACGACGTCCCACATTACTACCTTGTATTTGCGGCTGAGCCAAGCATATTGGCTCAACCGCATCCATCCGTGCGGCGGGCGCATGAAATGGCTATGGATGTAGGCATTGGCTTTCTCTACGTTGTACATATACGTCTTGATGCTGTGGCGAAAGCCGCTGATGTGGTTGTGCGTATGGTTGCCCACGAGGTGGCCTTCGGCCTTGATCTGCTGGAACAGCTCGGGGTACTTGCGCACGTTGTCGCCTACCATGAAGAAGGAGGCCTTGATGCCGTAGTGGCGCAGGGTGTCTAAAAGGAAGGGTGTGGATTCAGGGATGGGGCCGTCGTCAAACGTCAGGTATACTGAACGTTCGCGACGGTCCATTCTCCAAAGGGCTTTGGGATAGAGCCAGCGGAGGTATACGGCTGGTTGCTCGATGATCATGCTGTCGGGCTGCTACTCTATCTTTCCTCCTTTCCTGATGAATGTCTCAAGCAGCTTCACTTGTTGGGCCTCCAACTCAGCGTCTTTCTTCTGGTCGAAGGAGTAGATGCTGCGGATGTAGCGCATGATGCTGAAGTGGCGCATGCAGCGGTCGTTGTACTGCTGCATCTCTCTGTCGTCGAAGGACTCGAAGTAGGTGACGTACTGGACAGAGTTCTTCCACATGTAGTCGAGTATGTGACTTGCTTTGTCTGTCAGGCCCAGCTCGGCGTAGATGTGTGCCTCGGTGAGCGACGACACGTCGTAGGGAACGTTCTCTGCAGGCAGCTCTTTGTCGAGTTTCTCAAGTACCTTCAGGGCTTTCTCGTTCTTTTCCTGTGCCAGACGCTGCAGGGAGTCGACGGCGGAGCCTTCTGCGTAGTCGGCCTGGTTGAGGAAGTCGTCGCCCTCGGCCATCAGCTCAGAGGCCAGCACGACCATGAGCTGGCGGTGGGTGTAGCACATGCGCATGACGGTTTCGTCGAGGTAGATGCCGGGTGTGCTGACGCCGCCGAACTTGAAGCGCTCCATCACGTTCTTATAGGTCTTCTCGGTGTCGAAGCTGGTCATGCCCGGCGCAGAGGTGTTGTAGGGCGTCAGTCGGTAGACGAGGCCCTCTTGTAGGAAGTGGTCGCCAAGGTTCATGACGTTCTCGCTGCCCACGGTCATAGCCACATAGATAGGCCGCTCCCAGTTGGCATTGGCCAGCATCTCCAGCATCATCAGCTTGCTCTTGCCGATGGAACGCATTCCGCTGAGCGAGATGGCCATGCGGTCGGGTATGCTGTCGCCCTGCAGCAACATGCCGCTGCGGCGCACGGCGTCCTTGTCGATAGTGATGTAGACGGTGTCGGTGGGTATGAAGTGGAAGTCGGGGCTGACAGGCTCCTGCACCCAGTGCTTCAGCACGTTCTTCAGCTCGAAGGGGTCTTCACCCCAGTATTCACGGGCCTCTTCTGGCGTATCCTGGTAGAAGGAGCGTATCTGCTCCTTATACTGCGGCAGGATGGCCACGACGTCGTTGGCGCCCGACACGTAGTTCAGTCGCGACCAGGTGATGGGCAGTCCTGGCGAGTCGTAGGCCGGACGCACCATCTGGTCAATATACCAGTCGGTACTGAGGTAGCTGAGGTTGCAGACGCGGGCATCGGTGCGTATGCCCTCGGTGTCCTGGTTGTACCACAGGGGGAAGGTGTCGTTGTCGCCGTTGGTGTAGATGATGGGATTGCCTTCGTCCTGCAAAGACATGAGATAGTTCTGGCCAAAGTCGCGGCAGGTATAGCGGCCGCTGCGGTCGTGGTCGTCCCACGTCTGCGATGCCATCTGTATGGGCACTATCAGGCACACCAGTGATACGATGGCGGCCAAGGCAAGACGCATCTGCTTGTTCGGATTCTTGAGCAGTTTGTTTAGCCAGCTGATGATGGCTGCTACGCCCATACCACACCAGATGGCGTAGGCATAGAAGGAGCCGGCGTAGGCGTAGTCGCGCTCACGGGGCTGCAGGGGCGTCTGGTTGAGGTAGATGACGATGGCCAGTCCTGTCATGAAGAACAGGAAGAACACCACCCAGAACTGCTGGATGCCCTTGCGGCCACGGCTCATCATCTGCCAGAACAAGCCTATCAGGCCGAGTATGAGCGGCATACAGTAGAACACGTTGTGGCCCTTGTTGTTCTTCAGCTCATCGGGCAGCAGCGACTGGTCGCCATAGAGGGCGTTGTCGATAAACGAGAAGCCTGTGAGGAAGTTGCCGTGGTCTTTCTCGCCATAGCTGCCTTGGATGTCGTTCTGCCTTCCAGCAAAGTTCCAAAGGAAATAGCGCCAGTACATATAATTGCACTGATAGGAGAAGAAGAAGCTGAGGTTGTCCCAGAAGCTGGGGATGATGATCTTCGTGCCAGGATTGAGCTTCGAATCAACCTCGGTGCCGCTGATTCCTCCGTGCCAGGTGCGATAGAACTGCACGTGGTCTGGGCCATAGGGCGGCTGGCTGTTGGAGTACATGCGGGGGAAGAAGACATTCTGCGCATAGACAGCCTCCATCTTGTGGTCGGCGATGAAGTATTCGTCGGGATCGTCAGGATGCGCCTTCTCTTTGCGCTCATAGACGGGCGCCTTCTCCACAATCTTCTGATAGCCGTTGTCATCAGGCTCAGGTTCCGAGGTAAAGGTCTGGCCGTAGAGCAGCGGACGGTAGCCGTACTGGTCGCGGCTCAGGTAGCTGCCTAAGGTGAAGATGTCCTCGGGCGAGTTCTGGTCCATCGGCGGGTTGGCGCTGGAACGGATGACGATGACGGCATACGTAGAGTAGCCAATCATCAGCATGAGCATACAGAGCAGCGTCGTGTTCTTCAAGCGTGCCGAGATGAGGGGCACGAGGCTCTTCTGTCCGCCACGACGATAGAACAATGCCCAGCCTACCAGGGCCAGCACAATGACGCCGATGAAAAAGGCGCTCCAGCCGTAGCCGTAGAAGGGTATGCCCAGAAGGCCGAAGCCGCAGAGGAAAGCTATGTTCTGGCGCTTCCAGTTCTTCTCAGAGGCACGCTGTGTCTCGTAGATAGCCCAGATGACGCTGCCGATGAGCAGCACGAGGTAGACATAGAGGCCTGTATTGAACGGCATGTGCAGGTCGTTGACAAAGAACAGCTCAAACCATCCGCCAACGGTGATGATGCCAGGCACCACGCCGTAGAGCACGGCGGCGAGGATGACAAACGACACAAAGAGGGCGAACAGAGCGCCCTTGGCGTTGGCGTTGGGGAAGCGCTTGAAGTACCACACCAGCACGATGGCGGGCAGACACAGCAGGTTCAGCAGGTGAACGCCTATAGAAAGTCCTGTCATGTACATGATGAGCACCAGCCAGCGGTCGGCGTGCGGCTCGTCGGCGTGCTCCTCCCATTTCAGGATGAGCCAGAACACCACGGCAGTGAAGGCCGAGGAGTAGGCATAGACCTCACCCTCGACAGCTGAGAACCAGAACGTGTCGCTGAACGTGTAGATGAGTGCGCCCACCAGGCCCGATGCCTCGATGGCGATGAGCTTCGGCGTGTCAATCTCTTCCCAGCGGTTGGTAAGCAGTCGGCGCACCAGGTGCGTGATGCTCCAGAAGAGGAAGAGAATACAGGCTGCCGACAGCAGGGCGCTCATCGTGTTCACCATGCGTGCCACCTGGGTGGGGTCGCTGGTGAACTGCGAGAACAGGTTGGCCGTGAGCATGAAGAAAGGTGCGCCAGGCGGGTGGCCAACTTCCATCTTATAGCCGGTAGTGATAAACTCAGGGCAGTCCCAGAACGAGGCTGTAGGCTCGATGGTGGAGCAATAGACGAAGGCGGCGATGAAGAAAGTCAGCCAGCCCATAATATTGTCCACTAAGCGAAATTGTTTCATTATTACTTGGATTATTTTGTTGTTTTGCAAAAACTGCGCGCAAAGGTACGAAATAATTATGAATTGTGAGTTGTGATTCATGTTTTTTTTGTTAACTTTGCCCCAAAATTGATAAAATAGTATAATGAGTATGAAAAATTGGAGAGAAATGACGATGGCGCTGCTATTGCTGGCGCCGATGGCAGTCTTTGCCCGCGAGGCCACCGTGACCTCGCCCGACGGCAAGCTGCAAGTGACCATCAACGACAATGGCGGTCGTGCCACCTATGCCGTCACCCTTGACGGGCAGCCTATGCTGCTACCGTCTGCCTTAGGCTTTAAGGCCGACTTCGGCGACTTTATGCAGGGACTGAAGATTGTGAATACCAAGGCTGAAAGTATTGACCGCGAATATGATATGCGTCAGGTGAAACAGAGCCATATCCACTATGTGGCTACCCTGATGACCGTCAGTTTCGAGAACGCCAAACAGCAGCAGATGTCGATGGAGTTCTCGGTCAGCAACAATGATGTAGCTTTCCGCTATCTCATTCCCCGTCAGAAGGGCGACAACCCCAAGAGTGCTGTCATCCTTGAGGAGGGCACTGCCTTCTCTCTGCCCGAAGGCACCACCACTTTCCTTACCCCGCAAAGTGGTGAGATGGTAGGGTGGGAGCGCACCAAGCCCAGCTACGAGGAGGACTACAAGGCCGATGCGCCCATGACCGAGCGCAGCCAGTTCGGCAAGGGATACACCTTCCCCTGCCTGTTTGGCCTCCCCCTGACCCCCTCCGGCAGAGTGGGGACGACAAAGCCCGAGCATGGCGGTTGGGTGCTCATCAGCGAGACGGGCGTCAGCAGCGCCTATTGCGGCAGTCGTCTTTCAGACTATACTCTCACCTCTCACCCCTCACCTCTCGCCTCTTCAGGCTTCTATCAGATTGCCTATCCCATGCCCGGCGAGAACAACGGCAACGGCACTTCGTCGCCCGGTATCGCCCTGCCGGGCTCGACGCCCTGGCGCACCATTACCGTCGGTAACTCGCTGAAGCCCATCGTCGAGACCACCATAGCCTATGACGTAGTGGAGCCCCTCTACGAGCCCTCCATCGACTACCAGAGCGGCCGTTATACCTGGAGCTGGCTCATCTGGCAGGACAACTCTATCAACTACGACGATCAGGTGAAGTTCATCGACCTTGCCTCCGCCATGGGCTTCGAGCTCTGCCTCGTCGACAACTGGTGGGACCAGAACATTGGCCGTGAGCGCATGGCCGAGCTGTCGCGCTATGCCCAGTCGAAGGGTGTCTCGCTCATGCTTTGGTACAACAGCAACGGCCATGAGAACAACGCCCCGCAGACACCCCGCAACTGCATGAGCAATTCCATAGCCCGCGACCGCGAGATGGCCTGGTTGCGCAGCATCGGCGTCAAGGGCATCAAGGTCGACTTCTTCGGCGGCGACAAGCAGGAGACGATGCGCCTCTACGAGGATATTCTTTACGATGCCAACCGCTACGGCCTGCAGTGCATCTTCCACGGCTGCACCCTGCCTCGCGGCTGGGAGCGCATGTATCCCAACTACGTAGCCTCTGAGGCCGTGCTCGCCTCCGAGAACGTCTATTTCAGCGAGGGCCATGCCAAGACCGAGGCCTTCGAGCTCTGTATGCATCCCTTCTGCCGCAACGCCACAGGCACCATGGACTGGGGTGGCATCATCATGAACAAGTACCTCTCGAAGGACAACAAGAGCCGCCACCGCCGCTACACCACCGACATCTTCGAGATGGCCTCCGGCATCACCAACCAGACCGCCATCCAGTGTGTGGCCATGCAGCCCAATAATATTCCCCTCCTTCCGGAAGAAGGAGTGGCCGGTAGCGACTATCTGCCCCAGTTCGAGCTCGACTGGCTCAAGGCCATGCCCACTACGTGGGACGAGACGCAGTTCATCGATGGCTATCCAGGCAAATATGTAGTGCTGGCCCGTCGCCACGGCGACAACTGGTACATCGCAGGTCTCAACGCCCTGAAGGAGCCGCTGAAGCTCACGCTCACCCTGCCCATGTTCCCAGCCAAGGCACAACTGAAATATTATGTCGACGACCCCAAGACGGGCAACCCCGTGCTCACTACCCTGAAGACCGACAAACGGCAGCAGGTGAAGGTGACGATGCAGCCTGACGGTGGTCTCATCATTAACGAATAATCCAAGCATGGTCAAGAAAACGACACAGGGGAAAGACAACTACGAAAACATTTCGTCGACGCACCCGCTGCTTTGTCCTGACGGCAAGTACCGCTGGGTGTATGATGTGCCTATGCTCAAAAATCCCAGCATCCTGTTAGAGGTCTACTGGGTGCTGGGAGTCAGCTTCGGCATTGTGTGGCTGATCACCATGCTGATAGGCGCCTGTTCCGGTAACGTCCGACTTCCCGATGTGTGGGGCGTCACGCGAGGGTTCCTCATTCTCATGGCCGTGTTCTTCGTCATAGGCTATGTGGCCTACTTTTTCGTGGCGTGGCACTATGGGTGGAAGTATTCCATCCTCTTCATCATGGACGAGAAGGAAGTGGTGCACAAGCAGCTGCCGGGTACTGAGGGCAAGGCGCGCGCCATAGGCAAGCTCACGGCTTTGGCGGGAGCTGCCGGCGGCAAGCCGGGCATGATAGGATTGGGTATCCTCGCTGCCAACCGCACATCGATGGCCACCAGCTTTGACGATGTGCGGCGTGTTGTGCCCTGTCGCTGGATGCACCTTGTCAAGGTCAACGAATCGTTCAGCCGCAATCGCGTTTACGTTGCCGACGAGGACTTCGACTTTGTCTACCAGTTTCTCTGCGACCATTGTCACAACGCCCGCAAGGGTTGATTTGAAAGAGCTTTTTTGTACAAAAATGCGAAGAAAATTGCGATTTTTCTTTGCATTTTGCTTGTTTGTTCGTACCTTTGCCGCCGCAAGACACAAATTTTTCTCAAATCAATGACAAAATGACTTTTAAATCTTGCAAGGTGCGGACGCTGGCAGCGATATTGACAGTGTTCGGCAGTGTGGCCGCCATGGGCCAACAGTCGTCTGACACATGGATGAATGACTTAACTAAGCGTATCACATTCAATGGCTATGCACAGGGTGGCTGGAGCTACAACGATGCCAACGGCATGAAGACCAACAGCTACAACCTGAAGCGCACGTTGCTGTGGGCCAAGGCAAAGATTACCGACCGATGGTCGTTCCTCTTCATGCACGACTTCAACAGCGTGGTGCAGGAGTTCTATACCGACTACCGCGTGGCCGACAACAATGCCATGAACGTCCGCCTCGGACAGTTCAAACACTCCTACACGATGGAGAACCCCTTGTCGCCTACGCAGCTGGAGCTCATCGATGTCTACTCGCAGGCTGTGCTCTATCTGGCTGGCGAGGGCCCTGACCCCCTGAACGGCGTGAACTACGGCCGAGACCAGGGCCTGATGGTCTTCGGCGACCTGGCCAACAAACACCTGCACTATGAGCTGGCGCTGATGAGCGGACAGGGTATCAACCGCAAGGATGCCAACAACCAGAAGGACTTTATTGCCAAATTGGAGGTGAGACCCGTCGACGGCCTTCGCTTCGTGGCTTCTGGCTATCTGGGCACAGGAAATGCCGTGGACTCCGCCGCATGGAACACCATTAAGGCGGGCGACAACTACAAGCGCAACCGCTACAGCGTGGGCTTGGAATATAAGACCCTGCCTTACTCGCCTGGGCAGTATAAGGAGGCACGCCCTGCCAGCATCCGTGCTGAGTGGCTGGGCGGCAAGGATGGCGAGGTGGGCTCGCGCGGCGGCTATGTCACCTGCTGTTTCCCCGTTGTCGATGCCCTCGACATCGTGGCCAGCGGCGAGACCTTCAACCGCAACACCTCGGTGGACGGCTGGGACCAGACGAATCTCACCCTTGGCCTGCAATACTGGTATTATAAGAAATGTCGCTTGCAGCTACAGTACACCCGCGCCCTCTGCGGCGACATGCTGGGCAAGGACTACAACTGGCTGCAGGCACAGGTGCAGGTGGCGTTCTGAAAGCCGTAATAACGTGATAACGTAATAACGTGATAACATAATAACGTGATAACGTAATAACGAGATAACGACAATAAAGTCATAAAAGATGGTAATAAAAGTTCTTTTAACGATAATCTTCCTGGCCGTGATGATTGGCGTGGGTCTCTACACCCGCAAGCAGGCCAGCAGTGTGGACGGATTTGTGCTGGGCGGACGCGCCGTGGGCCCTTGGCTGACGGCCTTTGCCTTCGGCACCAGTTATTTCTCGGCCGTGGTCTTCGTGGGCTACGCCGGACAGTTCGGCTGGAAGTACGGCCTCAGCAGCGCGTGGATAGGCATCGGCAACGCCGTCATCGGCTCGTTGCTGGCGTGGATCATCCTGGGACGTCGCACCAAGCTGATGACGCAGCACATCGAGAGCCGCACCATGCCCGACTTCTTCGGCACCCGCTTCAACGACCAGGGACTGCGCGTAACGGCCTCCGTCATCGCCTTCGTGTTCCTCATCCCCTATACGGCAGGCGTCTACAAAGGCATCTCCACGCTGTTTGAGATGGGCTTCGGCATCCCCTACGAGTATTGTGTCATCATCATGGCGGCGCTGACGGCCGTCTATGTCATCCTGGGCGGCTACAAGGCTACGGCCATGAACGATTTCATTCAGGGCATCATTATGCTCTTTGGCATCGTGGCGGTCATCGCTGCCGTTCTGGCTTCGCAGGGTGGACTTACTGAGGCTGTCAACAAGCTGGCTGCGCTGCCTGCCGACGACCCGGCACAGGGCACTGGCGTCTTTGCCTCGCTCTTCGGCCCCGACCCGTGGGGCCTGCTGGGTGTGGTCATCTTGACATCCTTGGGTACGATGGGCCTGCCGCAGATGGTGGGCAAGTTCTACAGCATCACCGACGAGAGCGCCATCAAGCGCGGCACCATCATCTCTACTGTCTTCGCCTTCATCGTGGCTGGCGGCTGCTACTTCCTTGGAGGCTTCGGCCGCTTGTACGACCCCGTCATCGCTGCCGACGGCAAGATTGCCTTCGACTCGATAGTGCCCGCCATGCTGGTGAAGCTGTCGCCTGCACTCATCGCCCTCGTGGTGCTGCTGGTGCTCAGCGCATCCATGTCGACGCTGGCCTCGCTGGTGCTCACCTCCAGCTCTACGATGACGCTCGACCTCATCTATCGCGACAAGAAATCATTGCCCGGCGAGGTGGAGGAAGGCACGATTGACGACATCGTGGCCGAGAAGATTGAGCGCCGCAAGGTGGTGGTGATGCGTGTGCTCATCATGTTCTTCATCGCCATTTCGCTGCTCATTGCCCTCAACCCGCCGACGTTCATCGCTCAGCTGATGGGCATCTCGTGGGGCGCGCTGGCCGGAGCCTTCCTCGCTCCGTTCATGCTGGGCCTCTACTGGCGCGGCGTCACCACGGCCAGCGTATGGGCCTGCTTCATCTGGGGCGTCGGCCTCACGGTGGTCAACATGATTGCCGGCAATCCCATCAACCCCATCAACTGCGGTGCCATCGCCATGCTGGGCGGCTTCCCCGTGGTGTGGATTGTCAGCCTGCTCACACCGAAGATGCCGCGCGACATCGTCGCCCGTATGTTCGAGTGCTACACTTCTGCCAAGTAATTCCCAGTTCCCTCCCCTCCCTGTGAGGGAACTCCGCAGTCCCTCCCCTCCCTTGAGGGGAACTCCGCAGTCCCTCCCCTTCCTTGTAGGGAACTCCGCAGTCCCTCCCCTCCCTTGAGGGGAACTCCGCAGTCCCTCCCCTTCCTTGTAGGGAACTCCGCAGTCCCTCCCCTTCCTTGTAGGGAACTCCGCAGTCCCTCCCCTTCCTTGTAGGGAACTCCGCACTCACTCCCCTCCCTTGTAGGGGAGGGGCAGGGGTGGGGTCAGTATCTCCTTCGCTGATAGGACATTACAGGCCCCACCCCTAGCCCCTCTATCTACCCCGCCTTGGCCTATCGGTCACCGCCCTGGCCTATCGGCCACCCCGCCCCTCAAGTAAACATTTTTTACCACCCATTCTTCCTATTTCGCAGCGAGGCGACCTTTTCTTCCAAAACGCCAGGTTTTATCGGCATTTTGGCATCCCTAAAAGTAAAACAACTTGTTTTACTGAAAAAAGGGGCTTAGATTTTTTCAAAAGTGGGCGACTTTTTTTGCAAAACAAGTTGTTTTACTTTTTTAACTCGCCGCTTTTTGTTTTGAATGCTACCGTTTGTAAAAAAAAGTGACAATGGCGCAATACTGACCCCACCCCTACAAGTGATGGGAGTAGCTTTGCATGGATTTTTCACTATATTTCGCATGTTTGTGCTTTTTTAAAGTGGACTCGATATTTTTTTTCTTTAAAAAAATTTGGTGGTTTCGCGTAAAAGTAGTACCTTTGCACCCGCAAAACGGCCAACAGACCGCAAAACCTTGCGGGCGCCTGTGGCGGAATTGGTAGACGCGCTAGACTTAGGATCTAGTATCTCACGATGTGCAGGTTCGAGTCCTGTCAGGCGCACATAAGTTTGAAAAGGTATTTTAAGGTAAAAAGATAAGGGTCGGCATAGCTCAGCTGGTTAGAGTATCACCTTGACATGGTGGGGGTCCTTGGTTCGAGTCCAAGTGTCGACACAAAACAAATCTCCAAGTCGTTGAAAACCAACCACTTGGAGATTTTTGTTTTCCTGTTTTGGTGTCGTTTTGGCGTGATTATAGATTTTTGGCGCTCCTTAGACCCTATTTCAGCTCCGGCCATCCGTCAGCCGTCCACGAGATGGGACGCTGGATAAGCATCGCGGCTCCGTTTTGCGTGGCGCTATAGCCATGGCAGACGAA
>JAILAA010000116.1 GCA_024681875.1 Prevotella sp. | reverse complement strand
CAACCGTCCATGCAAACAAAGGGATCCATTTGGCAACCCGTAATGCAAGTGTCTTATCCTTACGACATCTTCGAGGGACAGCAGGTTGTGGTAACTACGACTATCAGCGTTTCGCCTGTCATCCGCCGGATGGCCTATACGTTACTAATAACCGTGCTGCTATCGGTGTTCCTCATCTTCTGCCTGGTCTATCAGATACTGACCATCCGCAAACAACGGCATATTGAGACCATCAGGCAGGAGTTCCTGCACACGATGATTCACGAATTGAAGCGGCCCATTTCGACGCTGAAGATGTGTGTGTCGTTCATGGGTAATGAACGGATGATGCAGGACGAGGAAGGTAAACAGCGCATACTCAGCAGCTCGCACAATGAGCTGGATAACCTGACTTCGTATTTCTCGAAACTACGCGACATCACGCTGAATGATGCCACTGGGATTCCGCTGATGAAGTCACACTTTTCGCTTCGTAGTCTGATAGAAGAATGTATCGGCAAACAGAATATTCCCAGCGATAAGGAGGTGGAGACGGAAATCGTGGCAGGAGGTGATGTGGAAGCGTGGGCAGACCGAATGCATATCGGCAACGTCATCTGCAATCTGCTGGAGAATGCCATCAAATACTCCTGCGAGGCAGTGACTATACGTGTTGACTATCAGCAGCGCACGGACGGACTGCTGCAAATCAGCGTAGCCGATAATGGCATCGGCATTGCACGAGCCGACCAGCGGTATGTGTTCGACAAATTCTACCGTAGCGAAACGGCAAAGGACAAGGCCATCCCTGGTATCGGACTTGGACTAAGTTATGTAAAACTGCTGGTGGAGGCGCACGGTGGCACGATTACGTTTGAGAGTACCGAGGGCGAAGGCACGACATTCACCATTTTAATACCACAGACGGATGGAAAGAATTAGGATATTGCTTGTGGACGATGACCGCCAGAACTCTGATTTTTTGCGGAAGTTCATAGAGGTGGAGGGCTATGAAGTCACTTACGCCGAGAATGGACGCAAAGGTTGGGAGGCGTTTTCTGCTGCCAAGCCCGATTTAGTGTTGCTCGATGTCAATATGCCAGAGATGAATGGTTTTGAGTTGGCACGGTTAATTCGTGAGCAAGACCGCGATGTACTCATCTTCTTCTTGACCGACTGCACCGAAAAGGCCGACCGACTGAAAGGCTTTTCTTTGCAAGGCAATGACTACATTCCCAAGCCCTTCTATCCCGAAGAACTCATTGCTAAAATCAAAGAGCGTTTCGATTATCGGCAGCCGTCGCTTCCAACGCAAATCACCATCGGACAGACTATCTTCGACCGCAATCTCTCGACCATAGAAACAGGTGGCGTAGTACAACATCTCTCCGCCCGCCAGTCAGAAATCCTTACCATCCTCACCCAGAATATCGGCCAGACTGTAGAACGAGAAACCATTCTGCAAAAAGTATGGGGTAACGACAGTTATGCCAATTCACTCGCTCTCAATGTTCAGATAACCTATCTCCGCAAGCTGCTCGAAGCAGACACTTCCATCTCAATCGTCTCACTAAAAAAACGAGGGTATATCTTGGAAGTGAATAATGGTTAAGACTATTTGTCACATCATGGGTGCTATTTTACGATTTTTCAGGTCGCCCTCCCGTTCGCAGAACTCCTGTAGCGTCTCGAGGCCTAAACTGTTATTGCTGAACTTCTGTTCCATTCTCTCTCTTTGTAAGCAATGAGCGGACAGCCCTCGTGTCCGTCGGCCAGTCTGCTCATGCTTTGATTCTCCTTTATTATAGTTATAGTTCCACGCAGTCGTGATGGGTGTGGGAGCTTCACTGCCACAGCGGTTCGTTCTCCCATCCGCGAGGGAAGCCCATTTGCCTGGTGATGGTATTGGGATAGGCATTGAGAAGGCTTAATAGCCTGTTTTTTATTTGACTGTTTGGCGTTATGCTCTGTTCCAAATAGAGAAGGGTGCATAGCTGAGCGTACAGTTTCATGGGACGTATGTGTTGTGTATCAACCCATGTAAGCGGCAATCGTCTTGGCAACTGGGGCATGGCTGGATAGCGACGATTCCATGCACGGGCATGATGGGCACAGCAGTTGCGAAGGACGGTGAGACTGCGCATCCAACTTTCCAGATAGGTGTATTGTGGCAGACCGATGCTCTTTGCCACCTGTTTCTTTACCTCCACGTCTTTCATGTTAGCATACAACTTAGAGAGATTGCCAAAAGAAACGACTTCCAGCGTCTTCCATACGGGAGGCATGGAAGGCGAACTGTATTTGGCAAAGTGCTCCTGTAGAAATTCTTCCTTTGAGCGGCTGAGCTCCACCTGTATGTTGTCAAGGCATGTCTGGAAGATGCTACGACTGTTGAACTTCGACGCGTCCATAAACCAAAAAGCCCCATGTGGCAGGGAGAAGAAATGAATGATTCGTGTGCGCAGGGCAACTTCTATGTCCTGTATGGCAGTGAAGATGATGGAACGCAGCTCTCTATCGAATGTGTATAGGGAAATGACATCTTCAAGACGAGTGTCGCTGGCGAACTGATGTGTAGCCTCGTCTGTCTCGAAGATTTTCCAGTAACTTGCTAGACGGAAGTAACTGATGGAGGCAAGTTGCTTCAAGGCAGTGTCCTCGTCACTAACGATGAGACCGCGCTGCTTCAGCATGGCAAGCTGAGTGGTAATGTCTGTAGGTTGCTTGTTATATCTCATACCTTTATAAATGACGAAGTCCCGCCGTGGTACGCATTGTTAGGAGGCGTGGCGGGAACTGTTGGTGCAAAGGTACGGCTTTTATTTGGAATAGCCAAACTTTTTGAAGGAAAAGACTAAATGTAGCCGTAAAATTCTGCATTTTGCCTCAAAGTGCCACCTCAACCTTTCTTTTTCCCTATCTTTTGAATCAATTTGAACCAAAGATTATCTGTCTGGCGACATATAAACATTGGTACGATTGAAATCCATTTTCAGTGTCCTTAGTTGACTTTGAATTATTAACCGCCATTGAATCCCAGACACTTAGAGCATCCAAGACACAATGGCGGTACAATAAAACATTTTCAGAGTGCTTCTATGGTCAATAATACAAACTGCTTGTTACGATTTCATGAGCTACATATCGTTGTGGTTGGAATATTTTCGTTCGTCTAAGAGGGATTCCATTTTTTTCTTATTCCTTGCTCCACTGTCTCTTGACCATTTTCGGCATATCGCTGTAGTTGATGCCGACCATTAGGGTCATCGTCTTCTGAAGCATGCCGAAGCAGATGAACATGATGATGGGACCAAAAACATAATCCTGCCACTGGCCGAGATTGTTCATTACGAGGTGAGCAATCATCAATCCGCTTACCACCAGTTCCAACCAGGCTGTTGCTGCGCCAGGAGTATAGAAGTACTTCGTGCGGAACAGACGGATACCCATGGTGTGGACAAAGCCCTCGATGATGCCAAAGGTGGCTACGATCATCGTTATCATCGGCACATCATGATAGATGAACGGCACGATGCTCAGCAGGAGCAGCAGGATGCCGGCAGGAATGCGGCTGGCACGCTTGATCTCGTCGCTTGGATTAATTTGTGTCATCCCAGCAATCAGGTTGATAAATCCACCTGGATAGTGTCCTTCTTCCCACTCGTGCAGAATGAAGAGGAAAGCGTCAATCACTACCAGCTTCTGAATCACAGACAGTTCGCCCAGCATGGCGGTGTAAACGATAAAGAGCATGGCCAATACTGTGTAAATCTCCAGTGCGTAAAATTTGATAAACTTTGTCATAATCGTAATGTTTAAATGTTTGACGGTGCAAAGATACACGGTTTTTTGCAGTGTTTGATGAACTTTTTCTCTCCATTTATGTGCAGTTTCACGGAAAATGATTATTTTTGCAGAAAATTACCCGTATGAAGACCATTGAGACGCTGAATGCCGAGCAGATAAAAGACAAAATCGGCTCTGCTGCCCACCCGAAAAATATGATGGACAGGCGCTTTATCCTTGTACGCCAGTCGGACATCGTGACACAAGGAGCAATGATTGGCCAACCCATGCGACTGACAGAACAGCGGTTTCTTCGCATCATCAGTGGCAAGGCCGTCTATCGTTTCAATCTTCTTGACCATTCGCTGTGTCAGGGAGATGTCATAGTGCTGCCGTCTGATACCATCGTAGAAGTGCTGGAATTCTCTGATGACTATGCCGTGGAAGCCCTGGCTGTTATCGACCTTCCCGGCATCGACCATGAATTGTCCAAACGTATTTTTCCAGTAGAAGTGTTGCATCTGTCGCTACACGAGGATGACAATCAGCGTATCGGTGAGTATTTCGACTTGATGGCCAGACAGATGGGGCGTGCAGAGCATTCTGACAGTGCCATCAGTTTCCTCGTCCTCTCGATGGTGGCCGATGTCAACAAAATGCAGAGGGCACTCGTTGCTGATGGCTCGCATCGCAAACTCTCTCGCAGCGAAGAAATTTTGAGTCGATTCTTCACGCTGCTTCGACAATATGGAACCACCCAGCGCAGCATCCCTTTCTATGCCAGTCAGCTTGCACTGACCGCCAACCATCTGAGCGACGTGGTACGCCAGCAGTCGGGGCTCTCGGTGATGGATTGGCTGAACCGCACCACAATAACAGAGGCCAAAGTGCTGTTGAAACACTCTGACCTCATGATATATGAAATAGGTGAACGATTGAATTTCCCTGAGCCGACGGCCTTCAACCGCTATTTCAAGAAGCAAGTAGGTATGACTCCAATGCAGTATCGCGACGAAAAGTAGAGTTTTTTCAATACTTTTCTTGAACCTTGCTCCGACGAATCCATCTCAATATTTCAAGCCATTTGGTCGAAATGTTTGAAGACTGGTGTCGTAGGAGTAGCTGATGTATACGTAGATGAAAGTCCATACTTTGTTTTCTATACTACTCAATTATTCAACTTCTCTTTCTCGAAAAACACGGATGTACTTTGGATTCTTGTTGCAGCCATGCAATATATATGTTTGCAAAAAAAGAATTACTATTGTTAACCAGACTTGTCAAACGGCAAAAATGCCCAAAAACAAGAGTTAAATAATCCTAATGAATTGTTAAATCTTTCTCATTTTTGAAGGCAGGTTTTGCTCTACAAAACTCTTAGATTTCCCATTTTTCGCTATTACACTTTTTTGTACCGTTCACTTTTGGGGGTATTATGCTTCTGTCTGTGTTTCAGTTACTTACAAAAGTCCAAATCAATCCCACATAATTATTCAAAAAATAATTCCTGAATATTTGTGTTCAATTCATGGTAATTCGTGTTATAAATAATTCTTATGAATAATATAGGCTAATATGTAAGTATAGGGCCTATCGCATCTGTTTGACAACGGTGCCGTCATGGAGACGTACAATACTAAAACCATGTTTAAGTACACCGTTGATCCGGCGACCGTCAAGGGAATAGACTGCCTCGCTGTAGTTCCTTACAGTACGGGCCTCACCGATGGAAGTACTGACATTGGCCATGGCCTTCTTGCTCAGTCCACCATATTCGTTTACGGCCTGCACCTGCCATTTGTCGCCGTCTGTATAACCGTTGAAGCTGGTGTCGGTGGTGACGCCTGCCACCTCGCCGTCCTTTGTCACGACGTAGCAGATGGCGTAAGGCACAGCGTTCCACGTCAGTCTGCCATTCTCGCCAGTCACCATGGGTGCATCACAGGCCTCACACATCAGGTCCGGCTGCCAGTTGTCGGTGCTGCCGCACACATTCTTGATGGTGTACTGTGCTGCCTCTTCGGCGGTAAGGTAGTTCTTCACGTTGAACTTCTCCACTTTCTGCCCCGTATTGCTATCGGTATAATAGTAGTAGGATTCGCGCTGGCTGAGGTCTACGGGATTGCCGTTGGCATCGACGGTGTTGTAGTCGGCCCAGAGAGCAGGCAGTCCGCCCATGGTGTTGTACCAGCCCTTGGCAGGGATGTTAACGAAGGTCTGCGTATTGATGTATACGGTCTTCGGCTCGCCGTGCCAGGGACGTCCCAACCATACGTCAGTAACGTTGACGCCCTTGTGCGGACGGATGACATTGTTCTGGAACACATAGCCCCACTTTGTGTCAGCCGTGTGCCAGGGAGCGACGATGTAGCCGCCTGAAGGACGGTTGATTTCCAGCGTGTCGCCGTCAAGATAGACGTCGCCGCCGTTATAGATGAAGTCAACGGCACCCTCGATGAGCGAGTTCTTGATGTAGTGGCGGTTCTTCTGCGTCGAGGTGGTGATCCAAGTGTCCTGGTAGGAGAGCAATGCCACGTTGTTCAATGCGATTCGGTCGCCGCCGGTGTTCAGGGCGAGGGCCTGTGGGCCTGCCTGCTGCTCATGGCCATAGCTGTTCTCCATGGTGAGATTCTCGAAGAAGCAGTTGTCGGCGTTCACCACGACTGTGGCACCCACGCTGACGTGTACGGCATTCTCTCCACCAGAGAGACGGTTGTCCTTGATGACGGTTTTGTCGCGGTCTTGACCGATGAGATGGATGTAGGGTTTCGTCTTTGGAATGTCAACGTGCTCATTGTAGTCACCGTTCTTGATGAAGATGAGCCAAGGCTTGCCGAGGCCGGCTGGGGCTGCATCGATGGCGGCCTGAACAGTGGAGAAGGTTTTTTCGACGGGGAAGCCATCGAGCGCGCTGCCGCTGGCATCAACGATGGCGTCGTAAAGGCGCGACTCGGGCTGCTTGCGTTCCATGGTGGTGAAGTTGATGGTGACAGCAGGCACGGGCTGGCCGCTGCGGCTAAGGAGCACGCCTTCGGGCATGGTGAAGGTATAGTCTGTAGCATATTTCAGGCCGCTGTACTTGAAGATGGCGCTCTTTCCGCTGATGATGGGGGTGAGAGTCTCGACGGGTGAAGCGTCGATCGCTGTGGCTAAGAGGGTGGCTGCGGCGGTGCCGGCCTTTACCTTGTTGTCGAAGTTCAGGATGATGCTGCCATTCGCACTCACGTCGGTAGCACCTTCGGCGGGGTTGCTGCTGACGAGTGTGGCCTGCTGATCGGTAGCACCGCTGGCATCGGCCAAGACGAAGATCTCAGCAATGCTGGTGCCGTCGTAATCGCTCTCAACGCCAACCTTCTCAGAAGTGCGGTCGGGCATCCAGCGAATCCATATGCGATCCTGGTTGTTGGCCTCGGCGGGCAGTGCAAACTCTTTTGGGCCATCCCATCCGCGAGCGGGCGGATTGAACGTGCCGATGGTGGTAAAGTTCGTGCCGTCGACGGAGTATTGCACGTTATTCACCGAATAGGTGTTGTAGTCGTCGCCGATGCACGACGAGATGCTAAGATTCTCATAACCTTTCGATGAGAACGAGATTTCCCAGTACCACTCCTCACTGAGGTATTTCCAGATGCGGGCGGCAAACTTGCCGTTCTCCTGGCCGTTACCGATGCCGCGGGTGAGCCAGCTGGTAGTCGTTCCGTCAGCCTTGCGCAGGGTAAGCATACCGGCGTTCTCGGAGTCAGCCTTGTAGTCGGCGGCACGGTCCTTGGAAGGCTGGTCGTAGTAGAGGTCCCAGCCTACGATGTAGTCGGCAGTGGAGAAGTTGGCGGTGACGTTCTTCTCGCCGTCCATCTTCAGTTCGTACTCCTGCTCAGTGCCCTGTGCGTCGCCTTCCCAGCCTGTGAAGGTCAGGATGCGGTTGTTCACAGCCGTCAGCTTCACGTTGGTGCCCTCCTCGTAGTAGTGTACGCCATCGACGACATTTCCTGTCGGGGCATACTGCACCAAATTGTCGTTCACGCCCTCCGAACGTTTGAGGTTCAGGGCATATACATTATTCTTTGTATAGGTGGCAGTCAATATTGTGTTAGCAGAAATGTCGAAGCTGTAGGGGTTCTCGGTCGAGACGATCTCGCCGTTCTCGTCGACCCAAGCGGCAAAGTGATAGCCGTAGTTTTCGGTAGCCGAAACGGTGATGTGGGTGCCCTCGTCGAACTCGTTGCCCACGGGGTTCGACGATACCTTTCCGGCACCCTCGGTACCGAGGCTAATGCTGAGCGTATAGACGGGTACGGCTTCAATCTGGCCCTCTACGTCACCAGTGACAACAACATCGCTGAAGGCATACTGTTTGTTGGTAGCCAGGCCACGGATATAGATCTTCAGCGTTAGCACATCATCAGTAGCGACAATATTGCTTAGGTCGTAATTATACTCAGTGAAATATGGAGCTTCTTTCACTAACTGCGGACGCTCGTCTTTGGCAATCTCAGTCGTAGTGCCGCCAGAGATCACAACCACATCGAAGTTACCGCCGTTGGTTCCCACGCGGCTGGCATGGAAGGCGAATGACTTCGGGGTGAAGGTCAGGCCTTTCTTTGGCTTCAGGGTGAAGGTGATGGCGTTACCATCTTCCTGTGCGCCAGCCTGTTCGACAGGTTGGAACATTGTCTCACAGATGCCGCCGTCGGTGCGTGTGCCGTTCATCAAGAGTTTGTCGCCCACGGTCATCTCAGCTACTGAGAATACACCCTCTTTCGATGCCGCAGCCGTCGTGGCACTGTTGGCGCCGTCCTTCAACGGCCAGCTAAGAGTGAAATCCTGCTCGTTTACGGGTTCGGCAGCCTCCATAGCTTCGCCTGAAACCTTCACATAGTCAAGGTTCCAGTTTGAGGCGCAGCCGTTACCGGCGATGAGTCGCAGGATGACCTTCTCCTTATTATTGGCCGAGAGCGTCACAGTGTTATCCTTGTAGAGCCACCAGTTGCCCATTGTCTCGTAGGCCCCGGCATCGAACCACGACTGTCCGCCGTCGGTGGAGACGACAGCCTCAAGCGTGGCTACTTCGTTCTTGCCGTAGGCACAGGCAAAGGCAACGCTGATGTTCTTGTAGCCCTTCGTGGGGAACTGCACCTCGTAGTACACGTTGTGTTGCGAGGCATCGGTGTAGTCGGTAATGTTGTTAGCCGCCGTGTTCTCGATGCGCAGCACTTTGTTCTGGTACCCGGTACAGAGTTGCCAATAGCGATTTTCGCTCCAGCCGGTCAGTACATAGTCGGCCTTCTCGCCGATACATTCGTCAGGGGCAATAGAGGGTGCCCCGCCCTGTGCAAACCATGTCACAGCGATGTCGTCGCTCTGCTCCATGTTCCAGTCAGCCAACTGCACCGTCTCGGCGTTGACGGTCGTCATGCCGAGGAGTGCTAGCAAGGTCAGGAAAAAGTTTGTCTTTTTCATTTTGTTTTAGAAAATTAGTTGATTAAAGGATATTTTGATATTTGTTTCTTAAGCCAAAGCATCTGTCCGTAATTGGTGTCCTCGCTTGTCCAATGCTCATTAATGGGTGTGATGAGCGGCTCCTTGGGAGCGGTGATGAGATTCCACACAATGTGGCTGGTGGTAGGCGGACAGACGTTATCATTGTAGCCCCATGTCATGTAGACCGGGCACTGTATGCAGCGGGCAAAGTTCACCACGTCGTAGTAGGCCAGAGTCTCCACCTTCGCTGGCGTCAGCATGTTGTTCATCTTGTTGAAGTGGGGGTAGCCTCCGGCGCGGTTGTCCAAGTAGCCTGCCATGTCGGCCAAAGCCGGATGGTTGGCCACGCAAGCCGTGACACGAGGGTCGAGGGCGGCGGTGATGAGCGAGAGTGCTCCCCCTTGGCTACCGCCCTGCACAAAGACGTTCTTGCCGTCCCACTGAGGCAGGGAGCAGAGGTAGTCGAGGGCGCGCACGCAAGCCACGTAGACGTGCTTCATATAGTAGTTGTCCTTATCGTCAAGTCCGTTGCAAAGGTAGCCGTTTTCATGGTCGAAGGCACTCCTCATCTCCTTGAACTGCTCTGCCGTCATCTCGGGGGTCAGACCGTGAATCTCTATCTCCAAACGGATGAAGCCGTTCTTGGCGTAGTAGAGATTGCGCATGGGTTCCTTGATAGTCTTCACACCGGCACCCGGAGGGCAGAGAACAACAGGGTATTTACGATTGACGTTTTCCTGCCCCGTAGCGGATGAAGCTTCCAAGCTTTGCATCACCCCTTTTGGCACTGACAGATAGCCGTAGATACTATGCTGCCGGTCGGTATGGAGCTTCAGAAGATACATGTCGGTCTCGTCGGTGCAGTATTCGTCCACCTTCTTGCTACTCACCTGTAGTTTCTCACCACTCACCTCCTTGCGGGCCTTCTCGATTGCTTTCTGCCAGAAGGCAACGAAATCGGCAGGATTCTTGGTGTAAGGTTTCAGCTTTTCGGGCGAGAAGCCAACCTTCACGTGGTGCTCATACTTGTAGTCGTTCAGGATTGCCTTCAGCCGAAGGTCTAGGAAGCCGGGAGTCTTCATCGTTCCCATGTCGATGACGGCACGACCGCCTTTCAGCATCACCTTGCCTGAAGCTGTTGCCGGCATCATGTCGGGTCCAATCTCGTAGCTCACCTCCACATCCTGCGGTATGCCGTAGCGATAGAGGCTCACTTCGACACTGGCTTTCTCGCCTGTCTTGTAGAGCCAGTCGGCATGGTCGGGAACCGTCAGCCACAAGCAGTCGGCACGATAGGGATAGTTTTCGGCCTGCGTGCTAATACCAAGCAACAACAGTACGGACAACAGGAATGTTCTCATTGTTAGCGGATTATCTTCTTGAACGAGCCGTCTGACTGGCGTACGATGTTGAGGCCGGTGAGAAAGGAGGACTGGCGGCGGCCCTGCAGGTTGTAGCACTGTTCCGTTTGTTGCGACTCAGTTGCAACAGACTGGACGCCTGTAGTGGCGGAGCTGGCCATGCCGTGGATGGTGAGGTCAGAGAGGCAGATGGTCTTGCCCGTGGCGGCGCCATTGTACCAAGGATAGACGCGTATCAACAGCTCCTGACCATCGGTGAGCTTCAGGACGGGCTTGCTCTCCACATACTGCATGTTGTTGGCGGGCATCTTCTTCATCTCGAAGATAGTGGTACGGGTCTCGAAGTTATCAGTAGAGTAATAGATGTGACAGCACATGCCGTTGCCACCGCATCCGCAGACGAAAAGGCTGATGGCGTCGATGTTGAGCGTCATACCGGCAGCTGGTTTGATGCCCCACTGGATGTAGCGGTCGGGATTGTCGTCAATCTCATCGGCAGGCCAAGCGTCGCCGGTGAGCAGGTTGCGCTGTGTCTTGCGAGTAGCGTCAAAGTCTGTCCATTCGGGCCATACGGTGTTGGCGTTAGGGTTGGAATAGCGCTGCACATACATACCCGTCCAGCTTTCCGGAACGATGGCGGCAGGACCAGTCAGCTCGTAACTGTCGTCCTTCTCCAAGCGCCAGTAGGCCTTCACTTCGGTGCCGCCCTCAAGGACGATGGCGGTGGCGGTGACGGGAATCTCGATGGCAGAACCATTGAGCACGCTGACGGTAATAGTGCCGTTGAACAAGCCGTTCTCGGTCAGTGTCACCTGGGCGTAGAAGGACTGTACGAGCGTTGAGGCGGCATATGAAGCAGACAGTTCGTTGCTCCATGTCTTCTTGTCGGTGGAGAGGGTGATGCCCTCAGAGGCGGTGATAGTGACGCTGCCCTCTTCTGGAGTCAGTCCGAAGCCGTTCAGTGTAAACTCCTTCGTCAGCGTCTGACCCTTGTAGGCTTCACCCAGGTCGCCCGAGGCAGGAGTCACAGTGAGGTCGGTGGGCAGCACGATGTCGTCGGCCATGATGCCCTGAGCCTTCATCAGTCGGGCACACTCACGGGCCACGAGCAGGGCGCCGGTCGTATTATAGTGGGTGGAACCCTCACCGTCGAAGAGGTACTCGTGACACTTCGCGTCGCCGTAGCTCTCGTAGAGGTCGGCGGTGGCGTTGGTCAGGTCGATGAAAGCGACGCCCTTTTCCTTGGCCAGCTGCTCTGAGTGGTAGGCATAATCCATGGTGTGGTCATTGGCGGGCACGCTGTGACCAGTGGTAGGTCCGTTCTCGGTTAGGATGCTGAACGAGTCGCCCAGGTCGTGACGACCGTTGCGACGAATCTTACTGCCCGAGAAGTAGCTACGGCATACGGGCGAGCAGATGATGGGTGTGGCGCCGAGAGCTTTCACTTCGTCAACAATCTTTCCGAGATTTTCCTTATAGGTGGTGGAAGGCACGGTGCCGCGCTGGTCGACTGCGGCTGCGGCCGTCTCGTTGCCGATGCTCTTATAATAATTGTACAAAGCGACGCCATCCATTCCGCCGTTCTTCTCGTCGTTGTGTCCGAAGGTGATGATGACATAGTCGCCGGCCTCAACGTTCTTCTTGGCCGTCTGCCACAGTTCGTTGTAGCCGCCGCGTGAGTCGCGTCCGCCCTTGGCATAGTTGATGCTGGTCCATCCGTTGGTGAGGAAGTTGCCAAAGTACATGCCCCAGCCGCGTGTCACGGTCTGGCTCTCTTCATAGGGCGCCATGGTGCTGTCGCCCAAGGTGTGCACTTTCTTGGCACCGATGCTCATGGAGTTGAGCATCAGGGCCAAGGCAAGCAGGAACAAAAATTTTGATTTCATTTTCTTGTAGTTTGTTTTTTACAGATAGTTGTTATTATTTTTCTGCTGCAAAAGTACACGATTTCCCCGATGAAATGGGGGGATTTTTGCGTCAAGTAGGGATAAAAAATACGTCAAACCCACTGCTTGACGTATTTTTACCCCAGAAACCCTACGCTAACTATACGCTATGCGTCGTCTTATATTCAGTTGGCGACTGCCCTGTGCTTTGCTTGAAGCAGCGGCCGAAATACTTCGGGTCGGTGAATCCGCAACTATAAGCCACATCGGCGATGCTCTTGTCGGTCTGTACGAGCAGTTGACAGGCGCGTTTGATGCGTGCCTCACGCAACAGATCCTGCGGCGTGATGCCCATAGCCTGTTTCAACTTGCGCTGCAGTCCGGAGCGGCTGACGGCGGCAGCCGAGGCCATGTCGCCGATGTTGGCATCGCTGTCGGAAAGCTTTTCCTCAATGTAGGCCATTACGCGTTCCAACACGGGATCCTGCTGATGCGGCGTGAGCGGTGTGGGAGAAGCTGTGATAGAAATGTCGTGTGACGGTTGTGTGTTGTCCTTTAGCTTGATCAATGCCAGATAGGCCTCCAAAGTTTCGCGCTGCTTCCGCTTGATGCGTCTAATATATATTAATGTATAGGCGATGGTGGCCATACCACCGGCGATAAGTAACAGGATGAGCAGGCGGCCCCAAACCGACTCCCAGAAGGTGGGCTTGACGATGACAGTCAGCGCACGCACCTTGTCTGACCATTCGCCATCAGCGTTGGTACAGCGTATCTCCATGCGGTAGGTGCCTGGCTTCAGGTCGAGCAGTGTGGCCGAGCGGTCGTGGTCGATGACGTTCCAGGCTGTGCTGTCGCTACGGCTGTGGGGCATCAGGCGAAAGGCGTAGCTGATGCGCTCGGGGGCGTTGTATTCGAGGGCTGCGAAGTGTAGGGTGATGCTACGCTCGCCAGGCTGCAGCACCAGTGTGTCGGCCGTCGTTACATCCCATCGACTTTCTCCACCTTGAATGGAGACGCGCGTCAGCACCAGCGGGGGATGGCTTGCTGACAGCGACATCTGCTCTGTCGAGGTGATAAAGGCGCCGTCGGTTAGTCCGAAGAGCCAGCGGTCGCCCTGGAGCTGCAAGGGATGTGCATCGCTGAAGCGGTAGTCATCGTTGAAAAAGCGCGAATCCAGCACGTGGCTGTGTCCCATACTGTCGAGCAGCGTTACGAGATGGTCGCCCACCACCATTGTCCTGCCGTCGTCCAACGCTGTCAGCGACAGGGCGATGTCGGTTGGCAGGTGGTGGCTAGTCTCGTTGAAATGGGTGAAAGAGAGTTTGTCGGCCAGCAAATCAGCGTCGTCTGTGATGTTGACACCGCCGCTCTCCGTGCTCACCATTACTCGGCCGTCGCTCCTTTCCAGTACGTCCATGATGGCACTACTGCTGAGGCTGCTGACGCGTTCCGGTTCACGGGTATGCCGATGAAACCGCATGTTTTTGACATTCCGTTCAATCTTTGACACTATGAGTCCGTCGGTGGTGGCTGCCAGCAGCACATGGTCTTTGGTGATGTACAGATAGCGTACCCTCTGGCCATTGTCTTTTGGATAATGGGCGGGTGTCAGAAACAGTAGACTGTCGCCCAGCGACTGTTCTGCATAGCAGAGACCGCCGCCAAGGGTAGCCACCCACAAGTGGCCATAGCAGTCTTCTGCCAGATGATAGACGCTCATGTCAGGCAGATTGGTGAAATGGCTTATGTCGAAACTGTTTGCCGTTGTTGGCCGTAGCCGGTACAAACCGTCGGGCTTCGTGCCCAGCCAGAGTGTGCCTTCACGTGTCTCGTAGATGCAGTAGACGGGTGCAAAGAATTTGGAGAATTCGCGGTGTAGGCGCCCGTCTGTGCCTAAATAGCCCAGCAGCGTGTCGTCGCTGGCAGAGAAGATGCGTACTGCTTTGTCTTTAGTGGCGACCCAGTTGCGGCCCTTGCTGTCGGTGAACAGACTTTTCGCCTCTGCCTGCGGCTCGATGTCTAACCGCATAGCGTGGCTCATTCCCGTGCTCATACGGCAGATACTGCTGCCTGTCAGAATCCAGAGGTTGCCCTGCCTGTCGGTAAGTGTGAAAGGAGTGTTGCCCAAACTGATGCCCGTGTCAATAGTACCCTTCGTTCCGTTTTGGGCCTGATAGTCGAGCTGGCCGTTGGCATTCAGCGTCCAGCGGGTGCGTGAAGCGTCCTCCCAGGAGATGTCTTGTCCGTCGTGCAACATCCGGCTCTTCCTCAGACGGATGATTTCATCTGCAGCGTCAGGGCTGTCGTCATTGGAAAAGCGGTAGGTCTTTGTATTGAATAGGAAAAAATCCTCGTCCACACGGCACAGTATCTTTCCGTCAGGCCGCAGCCCGATGTCGCGTATACGGTCGGTCATCATCTGGCAGCCGTCGCCGGGGAGCGGCTTGAACGTATGGAACTCGTAACCGTCGAAACGGCATAGCCCGTTCCAAGTGGCAAACCAGAGGAAGCCTTGTTGGTCCTGCAACAGTTGCGTAATATGGCTGGAGGGCACACCGTCTTCCTCATCATACTGTGTGACGGTGCACAATGGCTGTGCTGAAGCATTTGAAAAGCCCAGCAGCACAAGTGCCAAGAACGTTTTCCGAATGAAAGATAAGAAAGGTCTGCGCATTGAAGAAATAACACTATCCATACTCTTCAGGCTACAAAAATACAGAAAAATGATGAAATCAGCAAATGGTAGTGAAAAAAACTGGCAAAAAAAAGCATGGAGTGAATTTTTATTTGTAATTTTGCGATTGAAATACCTATAGCTATGAAGAAAAGACTGCTCTTCCTGCTTTTTCTGGCCTGCTCGCCGTGTGCAAGTGCCCAAGTCATTAACCCCGTTATTCCGGGCTATCACCCCGACCCCAGTGTGTGTCGCGTGGGAAATGACTATTATTTGGTCAATTCCTCGTTCCAGTATTTCCCCGGCGTGCCTATCTATCATTCACGCGACCTGCAGTCATGGCAGCTCATCGGCAATGTGCTCGACCGTGCCTCACAGCTGCCGCTGGGCGGTGCCACGTCATGGTTGGGTATCTATGCACCTACCATTCGCTACAACAACGGTGTCTTTTACATGATTACCACCAATGTGGGCAAGGGCGGCAACTTCATGGTGACGGCCAAGAACCCCGCAGGCCCGTGGAGCGAGCCCATGTGGTTGCAGCAACAGGGCATCGACCCTTCTCTGTTGTTCGAGGATGGCAAATGCTACATGGTCTCGAATCCTGACAACATGATTACCTTGTGTGAGATTGACCCTGTCACAGGCAAGCAGCTTACAGAAAGCCGAGGCATCTGGCAAGGTACGGGCGGACGCTATCCTGAGGGGCCGCACATCTACAAGAAGGACGGCTATTACTACCTGCTCGTCTCTGAGGGAGGCACCGAGCTGGCCCACAGCATTACCATTGCCCGCAGCCGTAATATCTATGGCCCGTATGAGGCCAATCCGAAGAATCCTATTCTCACACACTGCTGCCGACTGGCACAGGACAGCCAGATACAAGGCACGGGCCACGGCGACCTTATTCAGGATACAAAGGGCCGGTGGTGGCTCACATTCCTGGGCTACCGCAACTTCAACGGCTCCTACCACCATATCGGGCGCGAAACATTTATCGCACCTGTGGAGTGGCCACGTGGGGGGTGGCCCGTGGTGAACGGCGGCAAGCCTATCGTGGTCAACGAGCGGAAGCCCGTCGCCATCAAGACCACCTTCGACAAACCTTTAGGTTATGAATGGGTGTACCAGCAAAACCCCGATTCGGCTTGTTACAGCCAGCAAAACAACCTTTTGCGCCTCATAGGCAGTGCTTCTTCACTGCGTGAGAACAAGCAGCCTACCTTTATAGGACGCCGTCAGGAGGCTGTGAAGTTCTGCTTCGAGACGAAGATAACCGACTATGACTTGCGAGGCACTGATGAGGCGGGCATTACCGTCTTCCAGATCAATGATGGCAACGCGCAGTTGGGAATTGTACACAACGACGGCACTGCCTTCGTCAACCTCACTCTGAATCTCAAGAACGTCACCACCGTGCTGGGCTCGAAGGGCATCAGTGGAGGAAAACTATGGCTGCGTGTCACCAGCGACGGCGTGAACTACCAGTTCTTCTGTTCTACGGACGGTCAGGAGTTTGACCATGTGGGCGACATCAGCTGTACGCTACTCTCTACCGAGACTGCAGGCGGTTTCACAGGCGCTACGCTGGGGCTTTACGCCTACAACGGCGGCTCGCGCCCGGCAGGCAAGGCCTATGCTGATTTTGAGTATGTCAATTATGTTGAACAATAATTATTAACCCTTTAACTTAATAATGTTACAACAATGAAAAAGTATTTAGCAGAATTGGTCGGAACGTTTACGCTGACGTTCCTCGGTTGCGGTGCAGCCGTAGCTCTGGGCTGTGGAAGCGACACAGCCAGCATCGTGGGTACAGCCCTGGCCTTTGGCCTTGCTGTGGTGGCAATGGCTTACACTATCGGAGGCATCTCTGGTTGCCACATCAATCCCGCCATTACCCTGGGCTGCTTCCTGACGGGGCGTATGAACTCGAAAGACTGCGGCATGTACATGGTGTTCCAGGTCATCGGCGCCATCCTGGCTGCCGCCGTGCTGAAGTTGATCGTGTCAACTGCTGAGCCCAGCGCCATCATCACCACCGACACGGGTGCCAACGGCTGTGCCTTCGGCGTGCTTAACGGCCTCATTGTCGAGACTGTGCTCACTGCCCTCTTCGTTCTCGTAGTCCTCGGTGCCACATCGAAGACCAACGGCGCCACCAACAACTTCGCTGGCTTGGCCATCGGTCTGTCGCTGGTGCTCATCCACTTGGTCGGCATCCACTTCACAGGCACAAGCGTGAATCCTGCACGCAGCATTGGCCCTGCACTCTTCGCTGGTGGTGATGCCTTGAGCCAACTCTGGGTCTTCATCGTAGGTCCTTTCGTGGGTGGTGCAATAGCTGCCGGCGTGTGGAAGATCATCCATCCCCGCAAGGTATAATCTGGCTGAAAACATGATTTTGCCGTCAGTAATAAATAATCTACAACTATTATGAAAGCAATCGAGAATTTTGAGGAGTTAATTGCCTATCTCTCTGGCGGCTTTGAGCCGAAACGAGTGGCTGTAGTATGTCCTTACGATGACGGCACACTGGAAGCCGTTGAGCGCGCCAAGGAGGCGGGCTTTATCAAGCCCATCTTCGTGGGTGACCCTAAACTCATCGGCCCCGCCATGAAAGATGTGACGCGCTTGAAGGCCACTGATGAGGTGGATGCCGCCGCCAAGGCTGTACAGCTGGTGCACGAAGGCATGGCCGACATTCTGATGAAGGGCATGCTTAATACCGATGACCTTTTGCGTGCAGTGCTGAACAAGCAGACTGGCATCTTGCAGGAGGGTCGCATTGTCACGCATCTGACTTGTGCCGAGTTGCCCGAATACGACAAACTGCTTTTTATGAGCGATGTAGCCGTTATTCCGCAGCCCACCGAGGAACAGCGTAAGCAACAATTGAAATATCTGTTGCGCTTGTGCCGCTCGTTTGGCATCAAGGAGCCTGGCGTGGCCCTCGTCAACTGCTCAGAGAAGGTCGACGAGAAACACTTCCCCCACACCGTGGAGTATAAGCGTTTGGTGGATGAGGCAGCGAAGGGCAAGTATGGAGAATGTATCGTCGACGGTCCGCTCGACCTGAAGACATCGCTCTCGGGCAAGGCCTTGAGGAAGAAGGGACTGCACTCGCCGCTGCGCGGTCATGCCGATGCCCTCATCTTCCCCGACATCCAGTCTGGCAACGTGTTCTACAAGACTATCACCCTGTTCTGCCGCGCCACCACCGCCGCTGTTCTGGCCGGTCCCGACGTTCCCGTGGTGCTCACCTCGCGCGCCGACGACGCCGACTCGAAGTTCTACTCACTGGCATTGGCCTGTATCAACGCATAATCAGTATTAATGCTCATATTAGTCATAAATCCTGGGTCGACGTCGACGAAGATGGCCGTTTATGAGGACGAGAAGCCATTGGTGTTGCGTAGCATTTCTCACAGCAACGAAGACCTGGCTCAGTTTGATGACGTTATCGAACAGTTCGCCTACCGCCGCCAGCTCGTGCTTGACGAGCTGGAGCGGGTAGGCGTACCGTTGGAGTTTGATGCCGTCATCGGACGCGGTGGCTTGGTCAAGCCCATCGCAGGCGGTGTCTATGAAATCAACCAAAAGATGCTGGACGACACCCACTCGGGTATCGCCATGCATAATCACGCCTGCAACCTGGGATGCCTCATTGCTCACGACATCGCCAGCGCCATCCCAGGCTGCCGCTCGTTCATCGCCGACCCGGGCGTCGTCGACGAGCTGAATGACTACGCCCGCATCAGCGGGTCGCCCCTCATGGGCCGCATCTGCATCTGGCATGCCCTCAACCAGCGCGCCATCGCCCGCCGCTTCGCACAGGAGATAGGCAAGCAGTATGAGGACCTCAACCTCATCATCTGCCATCTGGGCGGCGGCATCAGCGTGGCGGCCCACGACCACGGCCGCGCTGTGGATGCCAACAACGCACTGGACGGCGAAGGGCCTTTCTCGCCCGAGCGCGCCGGCTCGCTGCCTGCCGCCGACCTCATCCGCCTGTGCTTCAGCGGCAAATACACCGAGAAGCAGCTCCTGAAACGCATCGCCGGCAAGGCCGGCCTGAACGCACATCTCGGCACTGCCAACGTGAAGGAGATAGAGGAGCGCATCCGCGACTATGGCGACACGCACGCCGAGCTCATCCTCAACGCCATGATCTATCACATCGCGAAGAACATCACGGCCGAGGGTGCCGTGCTCTGCGGCAAGGTAGACGCCATCCTGCTCACCGGCGGCCTGGCCCGCTCAGAATATGTCATCAGTCGCCTCAGAAAGCGCATCGAATGGGTGGCACCCGTCTACTGCTTCCCAGGCGAGGACGAGATGGAGGCATTAGCACTTAATGCCCTTGCTGTGCTCCGTGGTCAGCGTGCCGTAGCTGAGTACGATTGATGTTCAAAAATACATCATTCGTAACAAAAATCGGAAGTATTGGAAAAAAGTGACAATAATTGTCGCTTATTGAGTAGTGCTGTTTGAAAAAAAATGATGATATTTGCACTCAAACAAGAAAGCCCATGGCTTACGGCACTAAAAAAGACCAGCTGCGCTACTTGGAAATAGGTGGCTTCTCCGTCGATTTCAGCGAGGGCGATGTGATGCTACTTGAAAGCGTCAAGGATATTTCACCATTCTTTCCCCTAGATTCTGAAACCATTATCTTTGTCATCTGCAACAAAGGACAGCAGATGATAAATGTAGAGGGTAATGAGTTGTGCCTGGCCGAGGGTAATATTATGCATTGTCCTCCCAAGGTGAGGGTAAGTGCCGGGGAGCATAGCGATGATTTTGACTGCAAGGTGCTTTGCGTTGCTGTTCATATTGTGCGTGCCTTGTTGCGCGACCAAATCGATGAATGGCAGCACGATTTCTGCATACGTCATCTGAACATCATCCCCATGACACAGCCGTGTCGCGAAGATTTCGGCGCATATTTCTCCGTCATACACTCAAAGCTGAAGCGAGACAGCCTTCCGTTGCATTATGAAGTCCTGCTCGCCATCTTGCGCGCCTTCTTTCTCGAGATGCACTTTATGCTCCGCTCCGGCGAAGTCAGGCGTCGCGAACCGCGTATGTCGCAGGGAAAGGTCTTGTTCAACCGCTTCCTTGCCCTCGTGTCTAACAGCGAGGTGAAGCGGCAGCCTATCTCGGCATATGCCAGTCAGTTGGCCATTACGCCTAAGTATCTCACCATGCTGTGCCTGAAATATTCGAACAAGACCGCATCGGAATGGGTGGCTCAATACACCGTTGAGGAGATACGCTACTACCTGAAGCACACGGAATTGAGCATCAAGGAGATATCCGCGCACTTGGGTTTCTCAAACATGAGTCATTTCGGCTCTTATGTGCGCAAGCACCTTGGCGTCTCGCCTTCCGAGTTTCGCTACTCAAGGAATCCCGATTTACCATAGCTTCAGGGGGCAAAACTCATTTGTTTTTGGGAAATGCATAGCAGAAAAAGGAATTTTTCTTTGTTCGTTTGCGTGCAAATCAGTAATTTTGCAGCCTAATTTATGCGTCCGCGCTGATGAAGAAGGTATTCAAGTGGATAGCCATTGTGCTGCTCAGCCCCGTCATGCTGTTTGTCGTCCTGGCAGCACTGCTTTATGTACCGCCCATACAGAACTGGGTGGCGCAACAGGTGGTGTCTGTCGTTTCGAAGAAAACGGGCATGGACATCAGCTTGGAGCGTGTGGACCTGAGCTTCCCGCTAGACTTGCAAGTGGATGGCGTGCGAATTGTAAAAGAGCGTGACACCATCGCCGACATCCGCCGCACCATTGTTGATGTGCAGCTACTCCCCTTGCTGAAGGGCAACATCGTGCTGAACGAGCTCAGGCTTGACGATGCCCGCCTGAACACTCTTGACTTTATTGATGATATGCGTCTGAAAGGCACCATCGGTACGCTCAGCCTTTCATCGCCTGGCATCGATGCCGATGCGCTGGAGATGGAACTGCGCAGTCCGCGCCTGAGTCATGCAGACCTGACCGTCTTTATGAGTGACACCGCCGCGGTAGACACTACAACGACGGGGTGGCACATCCTTTTCGACCGCTTTGACATGGAGCAGACGCGCCTGACCATCGTCATGGACTCCACGGCCGTCTTTGCCACCGATGTCTCGCCCGCTGATACCGCCGCTACCGTACCTACACGCATTACGGCCTGGCTGCCGCAGGCTTCGCTGCGCCAGGGAGACCTGCATCTGGGGTTGGTGCGCTTTGCCTTTGGTGCTATCGAGTGGCACGAGGGGCGGCTTAACTATAACGACGCCTACATGCTCAGCGACATGGAGTTGAGGTTGGACTCGCTCTTCTCCTACAAAGACCAGCTGCGTGTGGGCATTGCACAGGCACAGTTGAAGGAGGAAACAATGGGGCTTCAGCTGCACCAGTTGGAGGGACGTATCGCCATGAACGGTGCCGATGACCTCAGCGTGCGCCAGCTGAAGATGGACGCCTCGGCCACTTGGGACGAGCAGCCTGTGACGTTACATGCCAGCGTGGACGGCGATGCCCGCCAGCTTGACATCGAGCGGCTCAGCATCTCCATACCTACCAAGGCACATGCCGAGGCCAGCGGGCAGCTATGCAATATACTCGACAGTGATCGTCTGACAGGCAATCTCAACTTGAAAGCGCAGGTCTTTCAAACCGTCAAGGCCGATGACCTTCAACTGCCTGCCGGACTCAGCGTAAACGCCGATATGGCGTGCAGACAAGCCGTTGCTTCTGCTCCAGAAAGAACTGTCATTTCTTTTGCACTTGAGGCCATAGATGCATCCATGGGCACAGCAGAAAGAGGCGTTGCCAGGCTGGATGGCACGCTGAATGGCACCTTGGCCACCCTGCTCGACCATCCAGAGGCAATACAATACGATGCCAACCTCAGCACAATGCACCTCGACGTGCGTCGTTTCATGCCTACTGCCGGCATAGGCCTCCTCAGCGCCGACGCCAGTCTTCATGGCAAGGGGATGCCGCAGCTTACTACAGAGGGGAAAGGCACTCTTACGGCCGACATACAGCTGCACAACATGGCCTACGACCGGTGGCAGATAGACAGCGTGCAAGCCACCGCCACGATAGTGGGCCGTCATCTGCTGCTAAGTGCCGACAGCCAGAACGACCTGCTGCGCGGCACTGTCGATGTCGACGCTGAAGTTAGCAAAGGCAGCATCGCAGCAAAGGTAAGCACTAGCCTGCAACATGCCGACCTCTTTGCCATGGGCATAGTGGGCCTTCCCACCGTCATAGGTCTTACCGGCAGCTTTGAGCTGGACAGCGACAGGAAACAGCACCACCGGCTCTCGGCCTATATGGAGGATATCTATATCCGCGACAGCGTAAAGACATATCATCCCGAGCCACTTGGCGTACTGGTGAATACAAGCACCGATACCACTGTTGTACGTCTGCAAAGTGGCGATTTCATCGTAAAGGCTGACATACAGGGTAATTATGAGCAGTTGCTGCCACAACTTACGGCGCTGGCCGACACCGTTACCTCGCAGTTGAACAACCACACCATCGATCAGCAGGCGCTAAAGCGGCTCCTGCCCACAGGAAAGCTCTTCATAACCAGCGAGGAGAACAATCCTATCGCCGCCATATTGAACGCACAGGCAGGCATTACCTTCAGCCGTCTGGAGGCCAAACTGGATGCGTCGCCCCTGACGGGACTCAATGGCAATCTGATGCTCTTGGGATTAAATACGGGGTCCATACAACTCGACAGCGTCGGCATGGAACTGGTTGAGCGAGAGAAAGGCCTGACGTTTAATGGCTCTGTGGCCAACGTCAAACACAATAGCAACGGCAATTTCCGCGTCACCTTCGACGGTTTGCTGCAACAGCACGGAGCCAGCCTTGGTGTTAAATATTATGATGCAAAGGGACTGTTGAATACCCGCATCGGCTCAAAGGTGGAGATGGTTTCGTTGTCTGATGCAGACGGCAACAAGACGGCGCTGCGCTTCCAGCTCATCCCCAACCGTCCGACACTAGGCTATAAGGAATTTGCCCTGAGCGACGATAATTATCTGCTGTTGCACAGCAACATGAAGATAGAGGGCAATGTTGACTTGCTGGCCGACGACGGTACACATATCATGGTCTACTCGGGCAGTTCCTCCGATGGCGAGGCAATCGTGGATGATTCGCTCCTACAAGACCTTACCATCAGCGTGAACAACCTCGACCTCGCCAACCTCGTCGGTAGCCTGGCAATGCTGCCAGATATCCAGGGCACCATCAGCGGCGACTATCACCTGATGATGAACCATCAGCATGACATCTCGGTGGCCAGCGATATGAATATCCGTAACATGGTCTACGAGGGCAGTCCTATTGGTAATCTTGGCTCGGAGTTCGTATACCTGCTGCGCGAGGACGGTACACACGTTGTCGATGGTACGCTGATGCTCGATGATAAGCCTATCGGCACTTTGCAAGGCAGCTATCTTGACGGAAAACGCCTTGATGCCGCATTAGAGCTTGATGACATGCCGTTGTCCATCGTCAACGGCTTTATGCCCGACCAGTTGTTGGGATTTGAGGGCTCCGCCAGCGGCACCCTCAGCGTCAGCGGTCCGTTGTCGAAACTGATGATGAATGGCAACCTGCTCTTTTCAAACGGCTATCTCGTCAGTGCGCCCTACGGCATGAGGATGCGCTTCGGCGACAAGCCTTTGCAGATGAAGAACTCGCAGCTGCTGCTCGACGACTTTACGCTTTACGCCAACAATAGTAGTACGCAAGGCAGACCGCTTACCATCAATGGCCGTGTAGATTTCTATGGCAAGGGCGATGATGCCGTCAACTTGAGGATAAATGCCAGTAATTTCCAGTTGGTGAATGCAAAGCAGAAGAAGGAGTCCGTGGCTTATGGAAAGATGTATGTCAATTTCTTCTTACGCCTCAGGGGCAATCTCGACAGACTCAGTCTCCGTGGACGTCTTGACGTGCTTGGAACTACTGACCTCAATTATATATTATTAGACTCGCCGCTCTCTACCGACAACCAGATGGATGAGCTGGTGCGTTTTACTGACTTCAGCGACACGACGCAGACTGTTGTTGTTAGACCCGAGAGTGACGCCCTTGACTTGGATGTACAGTTGAAAATCGACCAGGGAGCACATGTACGGTGCGCCCTCAATGCCGAACAGACGAATTACGTAGACCTTTTAGGAGGCGGCGACCTCCGTATGCGGATGAATGCCGATGGTTTGAACCTCATCGGACGCTATACTATCAACAGCGGAACGATGAAGTATTCGCTGCCCGTCATACCTCTGAAGACATTCTCACTGGCACAGGGCAGCTACGTCGAGTTCACAGGATCGCCAGGCAACCCAACTTTGAACATCACTGCTACGGAGCGTAATCGTGCCTCCGTGACTACGGAAGACGGACAAAGCCGCAATGTCGTGTTCGATTGTGGCGTGGTCATCACGCAGACCTTAGAGAATATGGGACTGATGTTTACCATCAGTGCACCAGAGGACATGCAGCTGCAGAACGAGCTGAACAGCATGTCAACGGAGCAGCGTGGAAAACTGGCTGTGACCATGCTCACCACTGGCATGTATCTGGCCGATGGCAACACCAGTGCCTTCTCCATGAACTCGGCCTTGAGTTCCTTCTTGCAGAACGAGATCAACAATATTACGGCCGGTGCGCTGAAGACCGTAGACTTGCAGGTGGGCTTGGACAACACCACCGATGCAGCAGGGCAGACGCATACGGACTATAGCTTCAGCTTTTCCAAGCGCTTCTGGAACAACCGCCTCAGCGTGCAGCTGGGTGGAAAGGTGTCGTCGGGCGCAGAGGTTGAAGGCCGTCAGCAGTCGTTCTTTGACAACGTTACTATGGAGTACCGCCTGTCACCCACGGGAAACCAGTATGTGAAGCTGTTCTATAATCAAAACGTCTATGACTGGTTAGAGGGATATACGGGCGAGTACGGCGGCGGTTACCTCTATAAGCGTAAGTTAGACAGGCTGACGGATATTTTCCATAAGAACAGGCGTACCACACTGCGGCGACTCCCCTCTGACTCCTTACGGAGAGACAGGTATGTGCCTGGCTCTTTCCCGAGGGAGGGTAGGGCAGTCATGCAGGACACCATTATGATTCCCATAGATTCCATACACCATAATGATAGCATCAAGTAGACTACTTTTGCCTTTGGGAGCCCTTGTACTGTTTCTCACAGCCTGCTCCGTCACAAAATACGTGCCCGACGACGATCAGCTCTTCGTGGGATTGGAAAAGATTGCCTACACCAATTATGAGCACAACCAGCACGCTGAGGATACGCAAGAGGAGGTTGAAGCCGCCTTGGCCACGGCTCCCAACGGCGCCCTTTTCGGCAGCAGCTACTACCGTATGTTTCCCTACGGCTTGTGGATATGGAATATCACCCAGGAATCCAATACGAAACTGGGCCACTGGATTGGCAGTACCTTTGGCAAGCAGCCTGTGCTGATGAGCCAGGTCAATCCTGCCTTGCGCGCCCAGGTGGCCAAGCAAGTATTGCGCACGCACGGCTATCTGCATGGCGATGTCAGCTACCGCGAGGTAACGAAGAAGAATCCAAAGAAAGCGAAGCTGGCCTACACGGTGACGATGGACACGGTCTTCCGCGTAGATACGCTTACCTACGTGGGATTTCCGCCTGCCATGCAATTACTCATAGACTCCACGCTCTCAGAGAGTACACTGAGGCCCGGTGCCGTTTTCAGTGTGGCGAACCTCGATGCCGAGCGCACGCGCCTGGCCAAGCTCTTCCGCAACAAGGGCTATTACTATTATCAGTCCAATTATGCCTCGTTTCTGGCCGATACCGTTAGAACGGATGGCGTTGACTACACTGCCACCTTACGTCTGCAGTTGGCCGATTCACTGCCCCAGCGCGCATTGCAGCCGTGGTATGTCGGTAACACCAGTGTGCGCTTGCGCCGTTCCCAGATGGAAAGGACCGACAGCGTCTTGGGCCGTAACTTTCTGAAGGTGCTGTATAGCGGCAAGCGTCCGCCTATACGTGCCCGCGTCATTATGCAGGGTATGAAGCTGCGCCCCGGCAGCCTATTCAGCTACGATAACTATCAGGAGTCCATGCAGAAGGTCAATGCCACAGGCGTCTTCTCAACCATCGACTTTCAGTTCACGCCACGCGGCGACTCCCTCGACCTGTTGCTTGACTGCGTCTTCGACAAGCCATACGACTTCTACGTGGAGACCAACTTCGTCAATCGTACCATAGGCCGTTTTGGTCCGGAAATGAGGATTGGTCTGACGCGGCGCAATGCCTTCCACGGCGGCGAGAAACTCGACGTCAACCTGCATGGCGCCTATGAGTGGGAGGCATCGAGCAAGGGTTCAGACATGAACAGCTACCAGTATGGTTTGGATGCCAGCATTGAGTTTCCGCGTACTTTGCTGCCCCGCTTCGGCAGCGAGAGGAGAAGACGCATGAGACTTGCCGGTCAAGCCAGGCCCATTAGTGAGGTGGGCATGACTGACGCTTCCGGCCCAACCCGTCCACGCCGGCGTCGGCGTCCCTATGCACCGCCTTCTACCATTGCAAGGTTTTCAACCGATGTGATACGCCGCCCAAACTATTACAAGATGCATGTTGTGAGTGGCGAGTGGATTTACCGCTGGCAGCCGTCGGCCACAAGCCGCCACGAGTTCTCGCCGTTGACGGTGAAATATCAGTTTATGAATAGCCATACCGAGCGCTTTGACAGTATGCTGGCCGACAATTTGTATTTGTTTGCAACTATGGAGGACCAGTTCATCCCCAAGATGCGCTATACCTATACCTACACCTCTCCCGCCAGGATGCGCCACCCCATCCGCTGGGAGACGACGGTTGAGGAGGCGGGCAATGCCACTGCCCTCTACGACGTGCTCGTGCAGGGTAACGGTTGGAAGGAGAAAGAAAAGACACTGTTTAAGAATCCCTATTCACAGTTTCTGAAGGTGGAGACCGACTTGACCAAGACCTGGACGCTAAACTCTCATGCGAAGCTCGTAGGGCATTGTAACCTTGGCCTGATGTGGGTATATGGCAACAGTGATGAGATACCTTTCAGCGAGAGCTTCTACGTGGGTGGCGCCAACAGTATTCGTGCCTTCCCTGTGCGCAGCGTCGGCCCTGGCTCGTTTATAGGCTTAGACAGTCGCGAGATTGATTATGTTATTAGGAATGGTGACATGAAGGTACTGATGAATCTGGAACTACGCCAGCGCCTCTTCGGCAATCTCTATGGCGCTGTGTTCCTTGACGCAGGCAATGTGTGGAGTTCAGAGACTTTGACTTACGAAATGGATGATATAGATGTGACGGACGAAGATGATTATCTTGCCATGTTTATTTGGAATAATATATTGTCTAAGGGGTGGAACTTTAGTGCACGCAATTTCTTCAACCAGCTGGCCACCGGCACTGGTGTGGGTCTGCGCTACGACTTGGACTTCCTTGTCTTGCGCGTGGACTGGGGCTTCGGCCTGCATCTGCCCTACGAAACGGGGAAAGGCGGCTATTTTAACATTCCGCGATTCAAGGACATGCACACGCTGCACATCGCCATCGGATACCCCTTCTGATTCTTTTCTGTCTTTGGGTAAACAAGGGAGACTTCGGTTCAGTTAAAGAACACGTACAGGCCTACCATGACTGCGGCCAAGGCAAGCCAGAGCGCGGCGACGAGCGGCGGGACGGTCGAGCGCTCCTTAGTAATGGTGGCACTGGTCACGGGCTTTGTCTTGTCGGTCCATGATACCACGGCCATCATCAGTGCCAATACCACGAAAAGCAGGAACGATAGCATCATAAAGTGGGGCCACTCGATGTGCAACCACGACGGCGGCCAAAGGTAGAGGATGCCCACGATGAGGCAGAAGACGGTGCCGGCGGTGAGGGCGAGGTTGGCGGCGCGCGTTGTTGTGCGCTTCCAGAAGACGCCTAAGAGGAATACAGCCGTCATGGGTGGTGCGATAAAGCCCAAGACGCTTTGGAATACGTTGAAGAGGTTGAGTCCCTTGATGCTGTCGATGGCCACGGTGAGGACGATGGCGATGAGCGCCCCGCACACGGTGACGATGCGCCCCACGTAGTTGATGCGCTGCTGCGAGGAGTCGGGCCGGAAGCGCTTCACGTAAATA
>JAILAA010000102.1 GCA_024681875.1 Prevotella sp. | reverse complement strand
GGCGTCATCCCCGCTTGCGGCACGTTCTTCGTATTCTCTGACTATATGAAGCCCGCCGTCCGTATGGCTGCCCTGATGGAGCTGCCCGTGAAGTTCATCTGGACCCACGACGCCTTCCGCGTTGGTGAGGACGGTCCTACCCATGAGCCTGTTGAGCAGGAGGCACAGATCCGCCTGATGGAGAAGCTGAAGAACCACCACGGCAAGAACAGCGTGCTCGTTGTTCGTCCCGCCGATGCCGAGGAGACCACCGTCTGCTGGCGCATGGCTATGGAGAACGTCGACACCCCGACGGCGCTCATCTTCTCGCGTCAGAACATCGAGATGCTGCCCGAGGGTAACGACTACACACAGGCCACTAAGGGTGCTTACGTGGTTGCCGGCTCTGCCGAGGACTACGATGTCATCCTGCTGGCTTCTGGCTCTGAGGTTTCGACCCTTGAGGCCGGTGCCAAGCTGCTTGCTGCCGACGGCATCAAGACGCGCGTGGTCAGCGTTCCTTCCGAGGGCCTGTTCCGCAGCCAGCCGAAGGAGTACCAGCAGAGCGTCCTGCCTGCTGGCAAGAAGAAGTTCGGCCTCACCGCCGGCCTGCCCGTCAACCTCGAGGGTCTCGTGGGTGCCGACGGCTGCGTCTGGGGTCTCGAGAGCTTCGGCTTTTCTGCTCCCTACAAAGTGCTCGACGAGAAGCTTGGCTTCACAGGCCAGAACGTCTACGAGCAGGTGAAGAAGCTCTTAGCTTAACCTAATACTGCTGCTAATCAGGCAGACTATCACACAAATCCCCCGCATCGACTCGGTGTTGATGCGGGGGATTTTTATCTTCAACGGTAATGTGTTCTATGGCCGGAAGTTGCATTCAAGTCCCATCTCATGTGCTTTCTGCATGAGCAGCTGCATGAGCGGTTCACGCTCGTTCTCAACGCGGTTGTCAAGTACGGCGTCTTTCAGGTATTGCTTCAGCTGGCCTACTTCGCGCGAGGGCTTCAGGTTGAACAGCTGCATGATTTCGTTTCCGTCGATGCAAGGCTGCAGCAGGCGTTTGTAGTCTTTCTCTACCAAGTCAGTCAGTTTTTCGCGCACCATGCGGAAGTTCTCGAGGAAGATTTTCTTTTTTACCTCGTTCTTCGAAGTGATGTCGGCCTCGCAGAGTGTCATCAGGTCGTCGATGTCATCGCCTGCATCGTTCAGCAACCGACGTACGGCAGAGTCGGTCACCACATCGTCGGCAATGGCCTGCGGACGCATGTGCAGCTCCACCAGCTTCTCCACGTAGTGCAGTTCCTGTCCCAAGGGCAGTTTCAGACGGCGGAACAGGGGCGCCACCATCTTCATGCCAATAAAGTTGTGATTATGGAAGGTCCAGCCGACAGCTGGATCCCAGCGCTTCGTCTTCGTCTTGCCGATGTCGTGAAGTAGGGCGGCCCAGCGGAGGAAAAGCCTGTTTTGGTGGAGGGTGGAGGGTGGAGGGTTGAAAGAGATTTGATCCTGCCCTTCAGGTATTCTCCCTCCACCCTCCACCTTCAACCCTCCACGAGAAACCACGTTCTCCAGTACCTCCAACGTGTGGTAGAAGTTGTTCTTGTGGGCCCGTCCGTTCTTCTGCTCAACGATGTCAAGGGCAGAGAGCTCTGGCAGGATGATGTTGAGCAGGCCACAGCGTTGCAGGTCGACGAAGCCCTTGCTGGGGTGGGGGGCCATGATGATTTTGTTCAGCTCGGTGATGATGCGCTCGCTACTGACAATGCTGATACGTGAGGCCATGTGCTCGAGGGCCCCGAAAGTGGCTTCCTCAATCTGGAAGTTCAGCTGCGTTGCAAAGCGTATGCAACGCATCATGCGCAAGGGATCGTCACTGAAGGTAATCTCTGGGTCGAGGGGGGTGGCAATGATGCCGTCCTCCAGGTCGGCCAAGCCGTTGAAGGGGTCGACGAGTTCTCCGAATCGTTTCTCGTTCAGGCAGATGGCCATCGCATTGATGGTGAAGTCGCGCCTGTTTTGGTCGTCTTCCAGCGTGCCATCCTCAACGATGGGCTTGCGCGAGTCGTGGCTGTAGCTTTCGCGGCGGGCGCCGACGAACTCAATCTCCAGCCCCCCTCCTGTCCCCCCTTGGGGGG
This sequence comes from Prevotella sp., assembly GCA_024681875.1. The sequence continues at coordinate 1,908 of JAILAA010000102.1, read as the reverse complement.
AAGATTCGCCGCGATGAATCATCCCCCCAAGGGGGGACAAGAGGGGGGCTTTTACCTGTGCCGTTCCGAAGTTCTTGAACACTGAGAGGTGGGCCTTGCGGCCTAACTGCTTCTTCAGACGTGTGGCCACATCGATGCCGCTGCCCACCACCACTATGTCAATATCGTCGTTGGGGCGCTCGAGGAACAGGTCGCGCACATAGCCGCCAACGACGTAACATTCCACACCAGCCTCATCCGCCACACGTCCTATGAGGCGGAATATCGGCTGGCTGTCAAGTATCGTGGCCAGTTCCTCGTCGCTAAAAAGTTTCATGTCCTGACTATATCAGTTTTATAGCGTGACGCCGTTCTTGAAGATAGAAATCTCACGGTAGTCATTCTCCTCGTTGCGGGCTTTCTCGCCAGATGCCACTGCCAGCACCTTGTCAATAAACTCGGGCACGAGCTCCTGCATAGTGCGGCCTTCGATGAGCTGTCCGGCAGAGAAGTCCACCCATCTGGGCTTGTTCTTCGCCAGTGTGGGGTTGGTGGCAATCTTCATCGTAGGGACGAAGGTGCCGAAGGGCGTGCCGCGTCCTGTAGTGAAAAGCACGATATGGCAGCCGCAGGAGGCCAGTGCCGTAGAGGCCACGAGGTCGTTGCCGGGTGCCGAGAGCAGATTCAGACCATTGTTGGTGAGGCGGTCGCCATATTCCATAACACCAGAAACTGGAGCACGTCCGCACTTCTGCGTACAGCCCAGGGCCTTGTCTTCCAGCGTCGATATGCCGCCGGCCTTGTTGCCGGGCGAGGGATTCTCACCCACGGGCTCGCCGTGCGAGAGGAAATAGTTCTTGAAGTTGTTGATGAGCGCGACGGTCTGCTCGAACAGCTCCTTTGTCTCGCAGCGGTTCATCAGGATGGTCTCGGCGCCAAACATCTCGGGCACCTCGGTCAGTACGCTGGTACCGCCCTGTGCCACAAGCCAGTCGCTGAACTCGCCCACCAGCGGATTGGCTGTGATGCCGCTGAAGCCGTCGCTACCGCCGCATTTCAGGCCTACGCGCAGTTTCGACACTGGCACGTCTTCGCGCTTGTCCTCCTTGGCAATGGCGTAGAGTTCGCGCAGGATGGCCATTCCGGCCTCCACCTCGTCGCCCTCCACCTTCTGTGTCACCAACAGACGGATGCGCTGCTTGTCGTAGTCGCCCAGCATCTGCATGAAATCGTCGGGCTGGTTGTTCTCGCAGCCCAGACTCAGCACCAGCACGGCGCCGGCATTGGGATGCAGGCAGATGTCGCGCAGCACCTTGCGCGTGTTCTCATGGTCTTCCGACAGCTGCGAGCAGCCGTAGTTGTGATGCCAGGCATAGATGCTGTCAATGCCCTCGCAGCCCGTCTCGCGCTGCAGCTCCTTCACCAGACGCTCGGCAATGCCGTTGACGCATCCCACGGTGGGCACCACCCATATCTCGTTGCGCACGCCCACGTCGCCGTTCTTGCGTACATAGCCCTTGAAAGTGCGGTTTTCCTTCTTGATGCTGAGTTGCTCGTCAACTGGCTGGTAGGTGTATTCAAGCGTTCCGCTGAGGTTGGTCTTCAGGTTGTTCTCGTTCACCCATTCGCCCGCCTTCAAGTCCTGACGTGCGTGGCCGATGGGGTAGCCATATTTAATAATGTTCGCGCCCTCGCGCGTGTCGCGGATGAGTACCTTGTGTCCTGCGGGCGTGTCCTGAAGCAGCACGATGTCTTGTCCGTCAATGCTGATGATGTCGCCCTTTTTCTTCTCGGCGAGGCAAACCACCACCGAGTCGGCGGGGTTGATTTTCAGAAAAGTTGCTTGTTCCATGATAGTTCTTGCTTTCGTTTGTCAATTTGCCTGCAAAGTTACGAAAGATTTCCCACATATCTGCTTCTTGGCAAAGA
>JAILAA010000050.1 GCA_024681875.1 Prevotella sp. | reverse complement strand
AGTGTCTTGTCCTCCGTTGGAAATCTCAATAGGATATGTCCGATGATGGTCTCTCCCTCGACAGCCGTCAGCGGATGCATGTTTTCGCCCTTGTATAGCTGAAACATCTCCTCTGGTTGTGCCGGGAAATCCTTATACCTGTCAGCGCTCCAGAGTCGGAAAGCATGCTTATCCTTGCACCAAGACAGAATCGTCAAGGCATCGTTGGTATTGAACGCTCGAAGTATCATATTCTTTCTGTCTAATTATAGGTTTTTACCACACCAATGCCCGCTTCTCTTTGGGGATGAACATCCTGGCATCGGATGTGATGCCGAAAGCCTCGTACCAGGTGTCGATCATCGGCAGGGCGGCCATCACACGCAGACGAGCGGGGGAATGAACGTCGCTGTTGACGAGCATAGCAATGTACTCAGGTGTGCTGTTGCAGGCCCAGACGCGGGCGTAGGCCAGGTAGAAGCGCTGGGCGGGCGAGAAGCCGTCGATGGTGGCGAGGGGCTCCTGCTTCATGCGGTTGGTAAATGCACGATATGCAATCTTCAGACCGCCGTTGTCGCTGACGTTCTCGCCAAGGGTCTTCTGACCGTTCACTTTCAGTCCGGGCACGGCCTCTTGCTCCGAGAACCAGTCGGCGATGACCTTGGTGCGCTCGTCGTAGCGGGCCTTGTCGTCAGCCGTCCACCAGTTGGCCAGGTTGCCGTCCTTGTCGAACTGACAGCCCTGGTCGTCGAAGCCGTGGGTCATCTCGTGGCCGATGACAGCACCTATGGCACCGTAGTTGCAGACATAATCGGCCTCGGGGTCGAAGAACGGGGGTTGCAGGATGGCGGCGGGGAAGTTGATGCTGTTGAAGAGCGGGTGATAGAAGGCGTTGACCGTCTGCGGCGAGCAGGGCATCATGGTCTTGTCAACGGGCTGGTGCCAGTACTTGCGCAACCCGGCCTGACGCGACTCCTGTCTGATGCGGATGAAGTTCTCGACGAGGTTCTCCGTCTCGCGGATATCAATGAACTTCTCCATGTCCTGCCACTTGTCGGGATAGCCCACGTTGATGTGCAAGGCGTGGAGCTTTTCCAGTGCCTTGGCCTTCGTCGAGTCGCTCATCCAGGTGTTCTCCGTCAGACGGTCCTCGAAGGCCTGCTGCAGGTCCTTCACCAGACGATAGACGCGTTGCTTGCTGCTCTCGGGGAAGTATTCCTTGACATAGAGCTTGCCGATGGTCTCGCCCAGATTGCCGCTGACGGTGGCGACGGCGCGCTTCCATCGGGGCTGCTGCTCCTGTACGCCGCTGATGACCTTCACGGCCTCGAAGGCACGGTCGGTGAAGGCATCGCTCAGGAAACCGCTGTAGGCCTGGATGACTTGCAACTCCATGTACGACTTCAAGTCCTCGACACTCGTCTCGGCCAGCACTTTCTCCACCTCGTGCAGCGCATCGAACTGACCGACGTTCACCATGTCGATGTCCTTCGGCAAGCCCAGGGCATCACGATAGGCCACATAGTCGATGCCCTTGAAGTCGTTGAGCAGCTGCTCCCACGGCGTTGGGTGGTTTGTGGCCATCGGGTCGCGACTGGCCACCTGGTCGAGCGTTTTCATACCTATTCTATACTCTATGGCCCATGCGGCCTGCATCTTCTGCTCGGCGGCGGCATCGCTGTAGCCCACCATCTTCAGATAGTCCTTGTTCAGGCTCTTGACGGCAGCGACGGTGGCCTGCTGCTGCTCGTTGGGCTGGTCGTAGTACTCCTTGGGCAGCGATGCCCCGCCATGCCCGGCAAACATCACATACTCGGAGGAGTTGAACGGGTTCAGGCTCAGGCTGAGGCCAAAGGGAGCGGTGTTGAATCCCTTGGCATCGAGGGCATACATCAGGCGCAGCGCCTCCTCACGCGTCTGCACCGCGCGTACTTGCTTAAGGTAAGGCATAATCGGTTCGCAGCCCAACTTGTTGCGGCCCACGCTGTCCATGTAGAGTCGGTAGAGCGCACCAATTTTCTGTCCATCGGAACCCTGCGGCAGGTCTTTTTTCTCAGCATAAGCCAAGATAAGTTTGTTGATGCGGTCATTGTTCTGTTCGGCCAAGTCGGTGAAAGCTCCGTTCTCAGGGTGCTGAGCATCCAGCGGGTTCGCCTTAAGCCAACTGCCCACGGCATATTGCCAGAAGTCGTCACCAGGCTTAACACTCAAGTCCATATTGGCCTTTAAACCTTCTTCTTTTGTCTTTTGTGCCGTGCAAATCTGGCAAACGAAAGCCAATGCCACAGCCATCATGATTTTTTTCATAGTCGTATGTGTTTTGTTAAGCTTAATTCATTTCTATCTCATTGATGATGTCCTGAGCAGCATTCACGGCCTTGCGATGATAGTTGTAGCCGATGAGTCCGCCAATGGCAGCACCCACAATCAGGGGGAGAGCCAATGTCCAGGGGTTGACGCCCTCGGGGGCGTACTTCCATCCGAACTCGTAGCAGGCCCAGGCGAGCCAGGGGATGAGCAGGGCGGGGGTGACATAGTACAGCCAGTCGTTATACTGCTTCTTGAATTTGGCCATCACGCGGGCTACCGTTGCCAGGTCGTCGCGCATCATGTTGAGCTGTTCCACAGGCCGATGGATATAATAGGTGCCCACAACGCAGAACATCATCATGATGCAGGTGGCGACGGTGAAAGCCAGGCTCCACATATGGAAAAGATAGCAGATGGGGTAGACAATCAGGCAGAAGGCGGCAGCCCCATAGACCGTGTTCCTGGTGTAACGGATGTCCTTGCTTCTCAGCTTCACCGTCTCACGGAGCAAATGGTCACTGACTATTTCCTGCTTATTGAGTTGCTGTTTGAGGAGGGCAAACTGACGCTGCAATTCCTCGAAATTCTTGTCTTCCATAATCATAATTTTTTGAGTTGTTCCTTAATTCTGAAAAGCTTGACACCCACATTCTTAGGCGTGATACCCATGACTGCTCCGATTTCTTCGTAGCTCATGCCTTCGAGCCACATCATGACAATGGCTCTGTCGACAAGGCCAAGGCGTCCGATGCGCTGGTGGAGCTGACGGACCTGTGTGCTTTGGGCATCACTATCCTCGAAGAAGTTTACCGTCATCGACAGTGGAACCTTCTTCACCTCTTTCTTTTTCTTCCGTTCCTGTAGGAGACATGTGTTCAGGGCCACACGATAGATCCACGTGCTGATCTTACTTTCTTCGCGAAAACCATCGATGCCTTTCCACATGTTGATCAGCGTCTCCTGAAAGAGG
>JAILAA010000038.1 GCA_024681875.1 Prevotella sp. | reverse complement strand
GTAAAAAGAGACCCACCCCCTGCCCCTCCCTGTGAGGGAGGGGAGTAATTTCCTTGCATGCCCATGTTTTCAGCCTTGTATTTTATTTCGCATGCCCATATTATCTATGAGGTATCTTCTCCCCTCCCTCACAGGGAGGGGCTGGGGGTGGGTCTGTTTTCCACCCACTTTCTTGCATTGACGAATGCCTCAATCCACGGGGTCACCTCGTCGTTACGACGGTTGGCGGGATACCAGGCGTTCTGCCAGGGGAAGATGGCGCGCTCCAGGTGCGGCATCATGCAGAGATGGCGCCCGTCGGCCGAGCAAATGCCGGCCACGTCGTAGTCGGAGCCGTTGGGATTGGCGGGATAGCCGTGGTAGTTGTACTTTGCCACAACGTTGTAGGCGCTCTCAACCTCCGGCAACGAGAACTTGCCTTCTCCGTGAGCCACCCACAGGCCGAGCTTCGAGCCGCTGAGCGAGCCGAACATCACGCTGTTATTCTGAGGAATGCTAAGGCTGATAAAACCGCTTTCGAACTTATGGCTGTCATTATGCAGCATCTTTGCCTTTGAGCTAGTCAGGCCAAGCTCCACCATCAGCTGGCAGCCGTTGCAGATGCCGAGGCTGAGGGTGTCCTCGCGGGCATAGAAGCGGTCGAGGGCCTCCTTGGCCTTCGGGTTGTAGAGGAAGGCGCCAGCCCAGCCCTTGGCCGAGCCGAGGACGTCGCTATTGGAGAAGCCGCCGCAGAAGACGATGAGGTTGACCTCGTCGAGTGTCTCGCGGCCCGTGATGAGGTCGGTCATCATCACGTCCTTCACGTCGAAGCCGGCCAAATAGAGGCAGTAGGCCATCTCGCGCTCACCGTTGGTGCCTTTCTCACGGATGATGGCGGCCTTGGGGTTCCCGTTTGTTGCGATGGCTTCGCAACTTACTGAACGGCGGGGATTAAGGCCGTACTGGGCCAGCTTGCCCGTGAAGCCCTTCGGGAACTTCATCTCGATGGGCTGCTGCTTATAATTTTCGAAGCGCTCCTTGGCCTTGCCGTTGAAGCTCTGCTTGCGGTCGAGCAGATAGCTGGTCTTGTACCATATGTCACGCAGGTGGTCGATATCGAAGGTCAGCTCTTCATCATCAGTCTTCACGACGATGCTGCGGCTGTCCTCCACAGGGTAGCCAATCTTGGCATAGCCCACGCCCAAGTCTTCCATCAGCTCCTTGAACTCAAACTTATGCTCGTCGCTCACCTCGATGACGACGCCTGGGTTCTCGGCGAAGAGTGTCTTCACGATGTCTCCGTCGGCACAAATGTCGTGGAGATTGATGTGCAGACCGCCCTCGGTGTTGGCGAAGCACATCTCCAACAAAGTGGTGATGAGACCGCCGGCGGAGATGTCGTGACCAGCCAGGATCCAGCCTTTCTCGATGAGCTGCTGGATGGCCATGAAGGTGTCGGCAAAATATTCGGGATTCTCCACGGTAGGCACGTCGTCGCCCACCCTGCCTAAGCTCTGGGCAAAGGCGGAGCCGCCGAGGCGCTGCTCACAGAACGAGAAGTCGATGTGATAGAGCGAACAGCGCTTGTCGTTCTTGATGACAGGCGAGACGACCTTGCGCACATCGTTGACCTCGCCACCGGCACTGACGATGACCGTTCCCGGCGAGATGATCTTCTCGCCGTTGGGGTACTGCTGTGTCAGCGACAGCGAGTCCTTGCCCGTGGGCACGTTGATATGCAGGGCGCAGCAGAAGTCGCTCAGTGCCTGTACGGCCTGGTAGAGGCGTGCATCCTCGCCTTCCTGCGAGCGGCAGGGCCACATCCAGTTGGCGCTCAACGACAGCGAGTCCATACCTTCAGCCAGCGGTGCCCATACGATATTGGTCAATGCTTCAGCTACAGATAGCACGGAGCCTGCAGCAGGATTAGCCAAGCCAGCCTGCGGTGCATGGCCGATGGCGGTGGCGATACCTTTCTTACCACGATAGTCGAGGGCCACGACGCCGCAGTCGCTCAACGGCAGCTGCAGCACGCCCTGACACTGCTGGCGGGCAATCTTGCCTGTGACGGAGCGGTCCACCTTATTCGTCAGCCAGTCCTTGCAGGCCACAGCTTCCAACTGGAGCACTCGCTCGAGATATTCGTTTATCTTATCCTGTGTGTATGCCACATTATCGTAGTGACGCTCCACCGTATGATCCCTCATGATGGTCTTCGGCGAATGGCCGAACATCTGGGCCACGTCAAGGTCGAAGGGCTTCACACCGTCGCCCTGAACGAAGCTGAAGTGGGCGTCGCCGGTGGTCTCGCCAACGACATAGAGCGGTGCACGCTCGCGCTCGGCAATCTGACGGACATGGTCGATGTGCTTCTCGTCGATGAGCAGGCCCATGCGCTCCTGACTCTCGTTGGCAATGATTTCCTTCGACGAGAGCGTGGTGTCGCCAATGGGCAGCTTGGTCATGTCGATGGTGCCGCCACATTCCTCAACAAGCTCCGAAAGACAGTTGAGGTGACCGGCTGAGCCGTGGTCGTGGATGGAGACGACGGGGTTGACGTCCTCTTCGCAGAGGGCGCGTACCAGGTTATAGGCACGCTTCTGCATCTCAGGGTTGGCACGCTGCACAGCGTTCAGCTCGATGCCGCTGCTATAACGGCCTGTGTCAACGCTCGATACCGAGCCGCCGCCGAGCCCGATGCGATAGTTGTCACCACCGACGACGACGACTTTGTTGCCCTTCTGCGGCTCTTTCTTCAGGCAGTCGCGCTTCGTGCCATAGCCCACGCCGCCGGCCAGCATGATGACCTTGTCGTAGGCGTACTTGGTCTGGTTTGTTGCGACTGAGTCGCAACTTACTGAACTTTCCTGATGCTCGAAGGTGAGGACGGAGCCGCAGATGAGCGGCTGGCCGAACTTGTTGCCAAAGTCGGAGGCGCCATTGGAAGCCTTGATGAGGATTTGCTCAGGCGTCTGATAGAGCCACTCACGAACAGGAAGGATGTTTTCCCAGTCGCGAGCCAGCTTCTCGTCGTCAGTCAGACGAGGATAGGCCGTCATGTAAACGGCTGTTCCTGCGATGGGCCAAGAGCCGATGCCACCGCCCATACGGTCGCGAATCTCGCCGCCGGTGCCAGTAGCAGCGCCGTTGAAGGGTTCTACGGTGGTGGGGAAGTTGTGCGTCTCGGCCTTCAGCGAGATGACACTCTCGATGTCCTTCACCTGGAACCAGTCGCTGGTGCTCTGGTCCTTCGGGGCGAACTGCTCCACGACGGGGCCTTGGGCGAAGGCCACATTATCTTTATAGGCAGAGAGAATCTTGTTGGGATTCTCCTGCGTCGTCTTCTTGATCATGGCGAAGAGCGAGCTTTCCTGCTCCTTGCCGTCGATAATAAAGGTACCGCCGAAAATTTTGTGGCGGCAGTGCTCGCTGTTGATCTGCGCAAAGCCGAAGATTTCGGAGTCGGTCAGCGGACGACCGTTCTGCTTCTCAATGCCATGCAGATATTCTATCTCTTCAGGCGACAGCGCCAGTCCCTCCTGCTCGTTGTATTCCTCCAGATTCTCCACATATTTGATAGGCTCAGGCTTGATGTTGACAGTGAAAATATCCTGATTCAAGCCGTCATACTTGCGCTGCAGCATGGGATCGAAGTTATCGCTGGCGGGAAAATATTCCTCAATACGCTTAATGCCTTTCATGGCCATGTTCTGCGTAATCTCAACGGCGTTAGTCGACCACGGTGTAATCATCTCACGGCGCGGGCCAATGAACTGTCCGCTCAGTGTCTCAGCCTCAATGAGCGTGGCGCCGCCATAGAGCCAGCATAGTTTCTGCACTTCGTCTTCCGAAAGCTGGTGGTCAGCCTGCGTGGCGATTACACTCTGCGTAGGAGTCTTAAAGAAATAGATAGTCATATTGATGGTTATTTGAAATTTGCTGCAAAGGTACAAAATAAATATGAACTATGAACTAAGAAGCGTGAAATTCAAAAAAAAGATTATTTTTTCTGCCAAAATTGCAGCCGTTTGGAAAAAAATGTGTAATTTTGTCAGCCATTATGGACGTAAAGGAGCTACAGAGCATTAAACAGAGGTATAACATCGTGGGAAACTGCGATGCGTTGAATCATGTATTGGACGTGGCGATGCAGGTGGCTCCCACTGACTTGAGCGTCCTTATTGTAGGTGAGAGCGGTGTGGGCAAAGAAATCATACCACGTGTCATTCACGACAGTTCGCCACGCCGCCGCGAGAAGTATTTCGCCATCAACTGCGGCTCCATACCTGAAGGGACCATCGATTCAGAGCTCTTCGGACATGTAAAAGGTGCATTTACCAGCGCCATTGGCGATTCATTGGGCTATTTCGGAGTAGCCAACAAGGGGACACTGTTTCTTGACGAGGTGGGCGAACTGCCATTGGCTACTCAGGTCAGGCTGTTGCGTGTATTAGAGACTGGCGAGTATATCCCCGTAGGCGCAACCGAGGTGAGGAAGACCGACGTGCGCATTGTGGCAGCCACTAACGTCAACATACGCCAAGCCATTAGCGAAGGGCGCTTCCGCGAAGACCTCTACTACCGCTTGAACTCCATCCCCATACAGATGCCCCCACTGCGTGAGCGCGGAGAGGACATCGTGCTGCTGTTCCGTCTCTTCGCCATGGAGACGGCACAGAAATACCGCATGGAGCGCATACAGCTGACCGACGAGGCCAAGCAAATGCTCATGCGATACAAGTGGCCGGGCAATGTGCGCCAGCTGAAGAACATTACAGAACAAATATCGGTGTTGAGCAAGGAGCGTATCATTACACCCGAGATACTGGCGAAGTTCATTCCGCAAGACCGCGAAAGCACACAGCTGGCTGTGCTGTCACATAACGGTGATCACAGCTTCGAGAACGAGCGCGAGATACTGTACAAGATTCTCTATGACATGCGCAACAATGTCAACGACATGCGCAGGGAGATGAGCCAGCTGAAGAAGCAGATAGAGGAAGTGCAAGCCAAGCCTTCAACTGCCATCAGTCCCATGAATCCCATGAGCTCCATAGGGCCCATGAGCCCTATGAATCCCATGCTGGAAGATGCCGAGGCCGAGGAATACATTGAACCCGAAGCTGAAAATCTTAACCTCAACGACCTGAGCCGTGCCATGCTGGAGAAAGCCTTGGAACGCAACAACGGCAACCGCAAGAAGGCCGCACAAGAGTTGGGCATCAGCGACCGCACCCTCTATCGTCGCCTGAAGCAATACGGGCTGTTTGTCATCTCCTTCCTCTTCCTTCTTTCCTCTTTCCTCTCATCGTGCAAGGTAAGCTACACTTTCAACGGTGCCAGCATCGACTATACGAAGACCAAGACTATACAGATTGCCGACTTCCCTATCCGCTCCAACTATGTGTGGGGCCCCATGGCCAGCATCTTCAACAACGAGCTGAAAGACCAGTACGCAAACCACACCAAGCTGTCGCAGGTGAAACGCAATGGCGACCTGAAGGTGGAGGGAGAGATTACACGCTATGAACAACGCAACAAGTCTGTGTCGGCTGAAGGCACCTCGGCACAAGTGGAGCTGACGATGACAGTCAACGTGCGCTTTACCAATAACATCAACCACAAGGAAGACTTCGAGAAATCATTCTCCGCCTCGCAGAGCTACGACTCAAACCTCAGCCTCAATGCAGTGCAGGAAGAACTCGTTACGCAGATGGTAAAGGACATCACCGATCAGATATTCAACTCAACAGTAGCCAACTGGTAACCACTCTCAACACTCAACTATAAATGGATATAGCAGAACTGATTAAACATCCAGAAAGGCTGGATCGCGACTCACTCTATGAGCTGCGCTCCATGCTTGCGCTATACCCCTACTTTCAGAGTGTTCGTCTGCTGCTGCTGCAGAATCTCTACCTGTTGCACGATCCCACCTTCGACGAAGAGTTGCGCCGTGCCGCCATCTACATCACCGACCGCAAGGTCATCTTCCAGATGGTGGAAGCCGGCCACTACAAACTGAAGAACAGAACTGAGGGGCCGACGTCCTCCGATTCCCGACCCTCGCCTCTAAATAAGGACAGCCGCACTCTGTCGCTCATCGACGACTTCCTTGATACAATGCCGAAGGATGATGAACCTGGCATCAACAAAGGACGCAAACCAACCCCCGCCGATGCCGCCATCGACTATGTCGCTTATCTGCTGGAGAATGAGAACGAGGAAGACCGGCGACAAGCGGCCGAGGCACCGCAACTCATTGGACAGTCGCTCATCGACAAGTTCATCAACAACGGAAAAGGCAGGATTGTGCTCAGCGACGAGCCGCAGACACCGAAAACAGAAACTGAAGAGAAAACGGAGGAAAAAACGGACGAAGAAAGGGTAAATACCGAGACAATGGCTCGAATTTACATCAAACAGGGCAATTATTCGAAGGCTTTGGAAATAATTAAGCAATTAAGTTTGGATTATCCGAAAAAAAGTATTTACTTTGCAGACCAAATTCGCTTCCTCGAGAAATTAATCATCAATAACAACAAGAAAAATCAATAAAAAACTCAACAATAAACAATAAAAATAAACACTCAACAATAAACAAAAAATGTACACATTATTATTAGTTTTAATCATCCTGGCTGCCATCCTTATGGTAGGCATCGTTCTCATCCAAGAGTCAAAGGGCGGCGGCCTCGCTTCTAACTTCGCTTCCTACAACCAGATTGGAGGCGTACGCAAGACTACCGACTTCATTGAAAAGATGACATGGGGCCTCGCTGCTGCCATGGTCATCATCAGCGTGTTGTGCGCTTACACCGCCCCCAAGCGTGGCGAGCAGGGACCTGCCGTGATGCAGATTCAGAACAACAACACCAACCCCAACAACGCACAGGGCGTTGAGGCTGCACCTCTTGCACAGCCCGGACAGGCTGCTCCTGCAGCTGAGGCTCCTCAGCAGTAAGTCATTACCGCACCCATTTATATGCCCCGGCATCCATTTCAAGCTGTCGGGGCTTTTCTTGTTTACATCTAACCTGTAAGCTTGATTTCATCGATGGCCAGAAACTTTTTTGAAAAAAGAATCGTTTTTTCTTGGTAGTTCAAAAATATTTGTCTACCTTTGCACCCGCAAAACCATCGGATGGAGTTGCAAGACCCGATAATTAGCTCAAATGGTCGGGTTGAGACATCCAAAGTCAAGGTTACATGGTGCCCGTAGTTCAGTTGGTTAGAGCGTCAGATTGTGGTTCTGAATGTCGACGGTTCGAGTCCGTCCGGGCACCCAAAACAAATTGTCAATTACGCTGATTATCAGCGAGTTGGCAATTTTTATTTTGTATTTTTCCCGTGTTTTTCCCGTTTTAGTATTTTCAAAGCTATTTTTCCGACGTTTTAGAATACGACAAAGGGCAGCAGCACGTCGGCCACTGCCCCGCCCAATAATGGGCTCGCCCAAAACAGACAAGCAACAAATTATGTCACCCGTCATTTTCCTAATTCAATCTCCTGTGAATAGAACTTGCCACCAAGTCCCTGCATGGCAATAACGCCGATATAAACGGAACGAATGAGATGCCTGTAGGTCTGTCCGCTGATAACACGCGCCTTTGATTCTTCGGGAGCGTTGTCACCATAAATTTTCAATAGCATCGGGTTCACCTTTGCTTCGGGTGTCGGAACATACCCCAGCCAGTCTTTCAACTGCTCAAGGTAGAAAGCCATCTCATCGTCGTCAATAACTTCGGAATTGAATCCGTCTGTTTTGATTGCTTGCACCAGCAGGTCATTGTCTACTTTTTCACTAATCGGTTTCATAATCACTAATACTTTTGTGGTTTGTTTCATCTATGTTATCTAACTCTTCCCAATCACCTGTCATTTCTGCATCTATCCAATGTGATACAGGTATGCCCTTCTTTACGTTCTGCGGTAATTCTTCATCGTTAGCCTCATCTTCTTCCTTGCGCCATTCGGGTGAATAGTGCCGCAACAGAGTAGTTATGGCCTGTGCGTTGGGTGGAAGCTGCTGCTCCATGACAATGCTTCTATCAGTGAGTGTTATGTATCCAGTGCCGCCACACGCAGGGCATTCCCTGTCCTGTCCGTTGCACATACACCTTGCCTGCACATAACGTGTCGTGGTTGACTTGGCATTACCAGTAGCCAGCTTGATATAGGAATCCTTGAGGGCAGTGATGAGGCTTGCGAGTGCGCGTGACAACACTTGACATATTCGCTCACTCCTTTCTTCGTTTTCCTTATCAGTCCAGCCGTCATACTTGCCATTCTTCATGCGTGAGAAAGTTTCGGGCGTGATGTTCAGTGCGGCGGCTATCTCCTTATCCGTCGCATCTTGCAGGCGAAGAGACCAGCACCAATTCCGTAGCCACCATCTTTGCATGGACCGGTGCACTGAGAAAACGCGGTGAACTGGACGGCAATGCAGAGCTTTCCGCTTTTGCTGACAAGTTGGAAAAAGCTACCATCGC
>JAILAA010000020.1 GCA_024681875.1 Prevotella sp. | reverse complement strand
CGTGGTGATTACGGTGAACGGAAGTGCTGCCCCCTGTCGCCCGCAGAACGCAAAACTGGTGATGAAATATAAGCGCGCCACCTGCCCGATGGAGCGTCCCGCAGAGGGAACGGCCTACGACTATCTGTACGACGAGCGCCCAGAACTGACGCTGAACCAGTGGAGCGTGGCAGACGTCAATGGCGATGTACAGCAGTGCGGTCTGAATGGCTCGCCTACAAAGGTGAAGGCCATCAAGAATATCGTGTTCCAGGCTAAGGAGTCGAAGACTTTGACGGCTTCTGATGCTGATGTCGAGGGAATGATCAAAGAATTGTTGGACGAGAAGATCATTGGATAGTTATTAATGGAACACGAAGAAACGAAGAAAGGAAGGCTATGTAACAACGAAATAAACTTCGTTCCTTCGTATCTTCGTGTTCAGTTATTATAGAAAAGAATTATGAATAATGTTTTTGTATATTGCGAAATAGAAGGCACATTAGTGCAAGAAGTTTCCCAGGAACTCCTGACCAAAGGTCGCAAGCTCGCCAATGAACTGGGCGTAGAGCTCCACGCTGTGGTGGCTGGCACAGACATCAAGGGCAAGGTGGAGGACCAGATTCTGCCTTACGGCGTCGACAAGCTCTTTGTGTTCGACTCTAAGGACTTGTTCCCCTACACCTCTGCTCCCCACACCGACATCCTCGTGAATCTCTTCAAAGAGGAAGAGCCGCAGATCTGTCTGATGGGTGCTACCGTCATCGGTCGTGACCTCGGTCCCCGTGTTTCTTCTTCATTGACCAGCGGCCTTACTGCCGACTGCACACAGTTGGAGATTGGCCCGTATGATGATGCCAAGAGTGGCAAGCACTATGACAACCTGCTCTATCAGATTCGTCCTGCCTTCGGTGGTAACATCGTTGCTACCATCGTCAACCCCGACCATCGTCCTCAGATGGCTACCGTGCGTAGCGGCGTCATGCAGAAAGCTATCTACGAGGGTGACTGCAAGAAGGAGGTTGTGTATCCTGAGGTAAGCAAGTATGTCTCTCCTGAGGCCTTTGTAGTAAAGGTGCTCGACCACCACGTGGAGGCTGCCAAGCACAACCTGAAGGGTGCTCCCATCGTGGTTGCCGGTGGCTATGGCGTCGGCTCTAAGGAAGGCTTCGACCAGCTGTTCCAGCTCGCCAAGGTACTGCATGGCGAGGTAGGTGGAAGCCGTGCTGCAGTTGATGCAGGCTGGATTGACCACGACCGTCAGATTGGTCAGACGGGTGTCACCGTTCATCCGAAGGTGTACATCGCCTGCGGTATCTCCGGACAGATTCAGCACATTGCCGGTATGCAGGACTCGGGCATCATCATTTCTGTGAACAGCGATCCCGATGCTCCCATCAACCGCATCGCCGACTACGTCATCAATGGCACTGTAGAAGAGGTTGTTCCCAAGTTGATTAAGTATTATAAGCAGAACTCGAAGTAAAATGAAGAAACAAGTTCTATTCATGCTACTGTATGCCGCTCTTGTCGTCGCGTCCGTTTGGTTGTCGCTCGACCCGAATAAGGCAACATGGAGAAGAGTCCTCAATGAGGTGATTGCAATCTATTTTTCTATTGCTTTCTACAGAGTATGGATAAACTTGGATAAAGAACAAAAATAATTATGGCAAACTATTATAGCGATCATCCTGAGATCGGGTTCTACTTGAACCACCCCCTGATGGCTCGTATTGTCGAGCTGAAGGAAAAAGGCTTTGCTGACGCAAAGGAATATGATTACGCCCCAGTAGACCTGGGCGACGCCATCGAGAACTACAAGCAGATTCTCGACATCACTGGCGACGTGGCTGCCAATATCATCGAGCCCAACTCTGAGAGCGTTGACCTCGAAGGTCCGCACCTTGAGAACGGCCGCATGATCTACGCAAGCAAGACTTACGAGAACCTCGACGCTACCCGCAAGGCTGGCCTCTGGGGTGTTTCAATGCCTCGTCGTTACGGCGGTCTGAACCTGCCTAACGCCATCTTCTCCATGCTGAGCGAGATGATTTCGGCTGCCGATGCCGGTTTCCAGAACATCTGGAGCCTCCAGAGCTGTATCGACACGCTCTATGAGTTTGGCTCAGAGGAGCAGCGCCAGAAGTACATCCCCCGTGTCTGCGCCGGAGAGGGCATGTCAATGGACCTCACGGAGCCTGATGCCGGTTCCGACCTGCAGCGCGTCATGCTGAAGGCCACCTTCGACGAGAAAGAGAACTGCTGGCGCCTGAACGGTGTGAAGCGTTTCATCACCAATGGTGACTCTGACATCCACCTCGTGCTGGCCCGTTCCGAGGAAGGCACAAAGGACGGCCGCGGTCTGTCGATGTTCATTTACGACAAGCGTCAGGGTGGCGTGAATGTTCGTCACATCGAGCACAAGCTCGGTATCCACGGCAGCCCCACCTGCGAGCTGACCTACAAGAACGCCAAGGCAGAACTATGCGGCAGCACCCGTCTGGGTCTGATCAAGTACGTGATGGCTCTGATGAACGGCGCCCGTCTGGGCATCGCCGCACAGTCGGTAGGTGTTGAGCAGGAAGCTTACAACGAAGGTCTGGCCTATGCCAAGGAGCGTCAGCAGTTTGGCGACAAAATCATCAACTTCCCTGCCGTCTACGACATGCTCAGCCGCATGAAGGCAAAGCTCGATGCCGGCCGTTCACTGTTGTACGAGACAGCTTGCTACGTTGACATCTACAAGTGCTTGGAAGACATCGAGCGCGACCGCAAGTTGGAGCCCGAAGAGAAGCAGGAACTGAAGAAGTACCAGCGCCTGGCCGATGCCTTTACCCCGCTGGCCAAGGGTATGAACTCCGAGTACGCCAACCAGAACGCCTACGACGCCATCTCTATCCACGGCGGCTCGGGCTTCATCATGGAGTACAAGAGCCAGCGCCTGTTCCGCGATGCCCGTATCTTCTCCATCTACGAGGGTACCACGCAGCTCCAGGTCGTCGCCGCCATCCGCTACATCACCAACGGCACCATGCTGAACAACATCAAGGATATGCTTGCAGCTCTTCCTGAGGGTGCAAATGCTGCTCTGAAGGCACGCGTAGAAAAGCTCATCCCCGTCTACGAGGAGGCTCTTGCCAATGTGAAGGCTCTGGAGAATCAGGATGCACAGGACTTCCTGGCCCGCCGTCTCTACGACATGACAGCCGAGCTGGTTATGAGCCTGCTCATCATCCGCGATGCCAGCAAGGCTCCTGAGCTCTTCGCCAAGAGTGCCAACGTCTATGTACGCATGGCCGAAGAGGATGTTCTCGGCAAGTCAGCATACATCAAGGCCTTCCAGGTAGAGGACCTCAAGAACTTCAAGGCTGCTGAGGCAACGGAGTAATGAAGATGATTTGACTAAGTATATCTGATACTACTTAAATAACGGATGGTGTATGTCACGCTAAGGACATCACCATCCGTTATTCTTTACTCAATTCTTGATGACTTTAATTCTTGATGACTTTCACACTGTGCACGCGGCCTTCGCTGTCAGTGACCTTCATCAAGTAGACCTCATGCGACTGTAGCGTGCTGACCTGTCGTCCGTCAAGGGTGAAGAACTCGCGCTTCACCACTGTCATGCCATCCTCACTCCACACAGGGCGCACAGCCGTCTGTGCCTCGCCTGTAACGACAACGCCAATGCGCTGCGTGAAGGTCGTCTCGCCGTCGTTCACGGTGATGCCATAGCCATGGATGTAAGGTGATGTGAAGTCTGAAGAGGTAACCATCATGGTCGTTCCATTGAAACTGACGCTCACCCCGTTGTCAGACTGTGTGTCACAGGTGAAAGAAGGCGTCACAGTCTTGCCGTTTTGACCAAAGAAACCTGCAAAGTGCTGCTTCAGGTCGATAGAGCTGCTTTCGCCCGGCTTCAATATCACGTAGGGATGGGCTATAAAGTCGAGATAGTCTTCCAACAGCGTCCAGCCGTCGCCATTGGGGTCGTCGTTCTGGTTGGCCACGGCAGGATCGCTGCCTATCGTTTTCTCCCACCAGTCGGGCATACCGTCCTGGTCGGTGTCCCAGTCGGCAGCACGTGTCTCCTCGGGCCACACCTCCCAGCCGCCGTTCTCTGCGCCGGTGATGTCGGCCTCGTTGTCAATCTCGCCCTTGATCTTCGATTTTGAGCCCACGTAGGTATGGGTGCCGTCAAGCGTCTCACGTACGACGCGCACATGCTGCTCGTCGCGCATCGGCATAGTGGCACCGGCCGTACTTGTGACAATTTTCATGGCATCCTTGGCCGTGTGTATCTCCGCATAGGAGGGGAAGAGTGGTTCGTTGACCAAGTATTGATAGCTGGTGGGGATGTTGCCCGTAGCGTTGTAGGTATCGTCCTTCTTATCCTGTGTCAGCGAGTGATTCTTGTTCTCGCGGATGTTACCCTTCACGTATGCCTGGTCCTTGCCTGCAGGGTTGATGGCATCCTCGAAGTCCTGGGTAAAGAGAGTCGTGCGACGCGTGTCGGCGCCCATCTTATAATAGTTGTTCACGAAGTTCACGGCGTGGCAGTTACCATCGGTAGTACGGCCATGCCAGTTGTAGCACACGTTGTTGAAGAGGTCGAGCCCGCCGATGGGAATGTTCTGTGCGTCCATGCCGCCACCCATGCTCCAGTTGCGGCCCTCGCAGTTGAGCAGCAGGTTGTGGTGCCACGAGCCTATCTGACCGTCGATGGTGGCGGCATAGCCGTGGTTGGTACCGTCGGGATAGTTCTTGTGACCTGCAATGCCGAGTGCCTCGAAGATACCGCAGTATTGGAAGGAGATATTCTTCGCGCCACGGCCGCTGACGGTCTCGTCGGTGCCCCAGGCGGCGGTACAGTGGTCGATGATGGCGTGGTCGGCACCCGTCATGCCCAGGGCATTACCCGTGTTCTCGCCATAGACACCGAGACCGCGCTTGAAGCGCACATGGCGGCAGATGACATCGCTGCCAATGTTGATGTTCGAGGCTTTGATGCAGATGCCCTTGCCCGGTGCCGTTTGTCCGGCGATGTAGGCATTGGGCTTGGTGAACTGCGACTCGAAGTCGAGCTCGATGATGCCGCTGACGTCGAAGACGATGTAGCGCGGCTCGCTGATCTCGGTCAGACCGTAAAGCAGCGTGCCCGGCTCCTTCGTGCCGGCGAGACTGGTGACGTGGTAGACGATGCCGCCGCGTCCGCCCTGTGCGAAGCGGCCATAGCCCTCGGCACCGGGGAAAGCCAGCTGGCGCGGCCTGAACGACCATACGTTGCCTCTGTACACCTTGCCGGCGGCATCCACCTCGTCCACACGCCAATAATAATAATGTGAAGACTTGAGGCCCGTGACCTCATAGGATGTTGCGGTGCCTTCGTAGACATAATGGGTCGACGTGGCCACATCGGCAGCGTCGGTGCCAAAAACCAGTTTGTGCTTCACAGCCACGGTGGCTGGAGCCCATTGAAGCGTGCAGGAGCCGTCATCGGCATCCAGATGGAAGTCGCGGTGGTTGGGCAGCGGATCCATGGCCACCAGCGGCGAGCGGTCTATCAGCAGCCCGTTCAGCATCATGTTCGTCGTCTGGTAGGTCTTGCCGCTCTCCACCTCTGTCGTATAGGTGATAGTCACGCTCTCTCCCTCAGCCACACTGAACTCGACATAGGAATAAGGGGCATCGGCCATCTTCAAGTCGTTGACATTCTGCTTCACATTGGCAAATGTCACACCACGCTGTGCCTCTGTTCCGTTGACATCCACCTTGATGGTGGGCATGTCGCCCGTCTTCGGGTCTTTCCACACATGATAGGCAGCCACACTGTGGTTGCCTGCCTCTAAGCCGGCGATGGTAACGCTGATGCTCGTCGGCGTTTCGGTGAGGTTGGGCGTGTTGCCGTCGCTCTCGGCTATAAAGGCCACCACGCCGTCGCCCATCAGGCGCAGGCCGGTCTGTCCGTTCTTGCCTGCCGTACACGTATTCTTGTGCCATTGTGCACGCAGGGTGTTGGCGTTGCCTGTGGCGGCCACAGTCAGGGCGAGCCCGTTGTCCAGCGCCTTCGACTCGCTCTGAACCTGATTCACGGCCCACCCGATGTAGTCAGGCTCGTTGACCTCAACGTCCTGACGGTTGGTCATGTTGAAATCGATGTTTTGCGCTGTCATGGAAAGTGTACAGCCCAAAAGCATAGACATAGTGATTAGTTTCCTCTTCATGTTATTAGTTGATAGTTTGTTAGTCCTTTCTTCCGGCACAAGGCCATTCTGCCTGCAAAGTTACAACTATTTCCTTATTTCCTGCCCTTTGAGGTCAAAAAACAAAGTGGAAAGCTAAGAAAACAAGTTGTTTTCCCTACAAAGGACATGGATTTTGTAAAAAAGCTTGTCAAATAAGAAGAAATGTCCAAAAAAATGTCGTAACTTTGCAGACATCAATCTATTTAGCAATGAAAAAACAATTTATTATCCTGATGCTGGGTCTGGCCATGACGGTCAGCGCACAGCGCACACCCACCATGGGCTGGAGTTCATGGAACACCTTTGCACTGAACATCAACGAAGAGCTGATTCGTCAGCAGGCCGATGCCATGCACACCACCGGACTGCAGGAAGCTGGCTACAAGTATGTGAACATTGACGACGGCTACTGGGACGGCCGCGGCGAGGACGGCCATCTGCGCCTGAACACGAAGCTGTTTCCAAATGGTATGAGGGCGTTGGTAGACTATATCCACTCCTTAGGCCTGAAGGCTGGCATCTATAGCGACGCCGGCGACAACACCTGCGGCTCGGGAGGCCGTCATGCCTGGGGCCTCGGCGTGGGCTTCGCAGGCCACGAGGATGAAGACTGCCACCTCTACTTCATCGACTGGGATTTTGATTTTATCAAAGTCGACTACTGCGGCGGCGCCCACATGCAGCTTGACGAGCAGGAGCAGTACACCAAGATTTCCAACGCCATCAAGAACTGCGGCAAGGAGGATATCGTCTACAACATGTGCCGATGGGCCTACCCCGGAACGTGGAGTGCCGACGTGGCCGACTCGTGGCGCACCACAGGCGACATCTACGACGCCTGGCGCTCGGTGAAAGGCATCCTGGCCGAGAACCTCTACATGTCGGCCTACTGCCACGACGGTCACTACAACGACATGGACATGCTGGAGGTGGGACGCTCGATGAGCGTGACCGAAGACCAGACGCATTTTGGCATGTGGTGCATCATGGCATCGCCGCTGCTCATCGGCTGCGACATGGCCAACATCAAGCCTGAGGCCTTGAAGCTGATGTGCAACCGCGACCTTATCGCCCTCAATCAAGACCCTCTGCACCTGCAGGCCTACGTAGCCGACAAGCAGGGCGAGTGCTTCATCCTGGTGAAGGACATCAACGTATTGGGTGGCAAGGAACGCGCCGTGGCTATCTACAACCCCAGCGACGAGGAGCAGACGGTGCAGTTCAATCCTGCAACCATTGAGCTGGGCGGCGCCGTGCAATACTACGACTGCTTCTTGCAGGCTCCCTGCCTCTACAACCAGGGCATCGTTCCCATCAGCGTGCCTGCCCACGGCACGAAGATCTATCGTGTGACAGGCCAGAAGCGCCTGGAGCGCACCCGCTACGAGGCCGAGACCGCCTGGCTGAGCCGCTATCAGGAGCTGAAGAACAACGTGGATGTCGTCACCGCCATCTACGACCAGAAGGAGGGTGCCGAGGGCGGCTACATCGTGCGCTACCTTGGCAACCGTGAAGACAACGACCTGCAGTGGAAGAATGTCAACGTGAAGAAAGCCGGCAAGCGGCAGATGACCATTGCCTGCTTCTCGGGCGAAGAGCGACAGATGGACGTCTATGTCAACGGCGCCTTCGTCAGCACGCTCACCGTTCCTGCCCGCGACTGGGGCGAGCGCCAGACCGTCACCGCCATGATTCCCCTGAAGAAGGGCGACAACACCATCCGCCTCGCCAATCCCCGCGGCTGGTGCCCCGACATCGACGGCATGACGCTCAGCGACTGACCACAAAAACGCGAATTATACAAAACAAAATGTAAAAATATGGTGGTTTTGTCTTTTATAAAAGATAAAATTGTTATCTTTGCAGCAAATTTCATCTATAAAAGACATGAAAGCAATTGTAAGACAAAGTTATCTTGACAAGATAGCGAAGCATCTTGGTAAGGACACCATCATTATTATAGTTGGTCAACGTCGTGTTGGAAAGAGCTACACCCTGCGTCTTTTTAGAGATAAGGTGGCAGAAGACGCTCATGCAAACATTATCTTCATTGACAAAGAGAAACATGAGTTTGCCGACATTCAGACCGACCGTGACTTGAATGCCTATATTGATGAACGGAGAGACAAGAAAAAGACTAACTACATCCTGATAGATGAAGTTCAGGATATAGAAGGTTTTCAAAACAGTATTCGCAGTTATTATGAGGAGCCAGATATTGAAATAGTTGTAACAGGCTCCAACTCCAATATGCTCAGCAGTGACTTGGCTAACAAAATAGGCGGTCGCTACAAGGAAATCTTCGTCCAGGCACTAAGCTACAAGGAATTCATGGAGTTTCACGAGTTGCCCGACAATGATGATACGTTGGCAAAGTATATTCAGTTTGGAGGATTGCCTGGCTTGAAAAAGATAGGACTTGACGAACAGGATGCACGGGAGTACCAGATAGATGTCTATAGCGCCGTCCTGCTGAAGGATGTTATCAAGCGGAATAATATCCGCAATGTGCCGTTTCTGGAAAACCTTGTACATTTCCTTGCTGACAATGCAGGGAAAATCATTTCTGCCAACAGCATAGCAAAGTATATGCGGTCGCAAGGGGAGAACACCACCTCCACTGCCATTATCAATTATGCTAAGTATCTGTGCGAATCACACATGATCCACAAAGTGAACAGGTATGACATTCACGGACGGAAGATATTTGAGAGCAACGATAAATTCTACTTTGAAGACAATGGTATTCGCAATACTCTTGTAGGTGGTTCGCGTGAGAGAGATATTGAAAAGGTGATAGAAAACATCATCTATAATCACCTTGTCCGTCTGGGCTATGAAGTGATGGTCGGACAACTTCAGGCTGGTGAGATTGACTTTGTCTGTACAAAGCCCAAAGGAGAACGGATATATGTGCAGGCTTCCTATATTATAGCAGACAATAACACCTATGAGCGTGAGTTTGGCAATCTACGTGCCATCAAGGACAACTATCCCAAATATGTCATCTCTATGACACCATTGGTTACCAAGTCTGATGACAATGGCATAACCCATCTTCATCTCAGGAGATTCTTAACAGAAGGGTTGGAGAGGTAATGAGCTATAGGTCAAGAAAAAGCACTTACGAGATTTCGCAAGTGCTTTTTTTATGGACCAAATGACAACCAATGTCGTTATAGGAATAAAAAGAGGTAAACACTTTTAGCGAGATAGTAATAAATGTAATAACCAATTAAGTTTAACTCTCCAAAAAGTGACAACCTTTTTCAGTTGAGGTCATAAAATTGACTGAAAATCAATTGTTTTCAACTTTCGCAAGCTCCGCAAAGACGGCCTGAAAGGCCAAAAAGCTCCCAGCCCAGGGCATCGCCCTGGGTAAATGTGATGCGCAGCCTACGCCCTGAAAGGGCAAAAGCATCATGGAAGAGGTAGAGCTTTTGCCCT
>JAILAA010000208.1 GCA_024681875.1 Prevotella sp. | reverse complement strand
GGAGTATATAGACTTTTCGTTTCCCCCGCTTCTGCAAGCTCATAAGGCGTTGAGTGTTCTCCGCCGCTCCCCCGCCCCTGCAAGGCAATTGCGAGGAGGGAGCAATTGGGGAGCGAAGCGACGGTGGGGCGTAGCCGGGGGCGGGGTTGGAGTGCTCACGTACCGCTTGGCCAGATTTGCCGTCCCTACCGAATGTTCGCATGAATCCGACCGACTGAACGCACCCCGCTCAGTTGGATTTTGAAAAACAGGGAAAAACAAGAAAAACAGGACGAAAAGGTTTTTTATCTGTATTTTTTGTTTTTATCTGTTTTCCTAACAAGAAGTACCTCAGCCGCTCCCCAAATCCGACCGAGCGGGGTAATCATTCCGCAAAAAAGCGCCACAGGAATGAGAAACGTTGGTATGGCTGATTGATAGGCGCAGGGCAATAGGGAGAGCGGCATGGGCAAATTGGGATGCACGCATGTCCAAGCGGGAAAAAGGCCATGCTTTTTCGGTTGGCAGCGGGCGGGGACATGATTGGCAGCGGCCGCTGCCAATGATGGCAGCGGTCGGGGAAATGGATGGCAGCGGCCGCTGCCAACCGGTTTTTATTCTGTGGGAGCATCCTGCAGCAATGCATAGTGCAGCGTGCGGCTCTCGCGATAGAGGTGCAGACGTGGGTGGTCGCCTTCGCAGAGGCTGTCGAGATATGCCTTTGCCGACTTGCGCTTCAGATGGCTGAAGCCCATGAATGCCTTCACGGTGATGTATCCGTGTCGCACGCTGCGGCGCAGGGCCTCGTCCATCGCCTGGGGGTCGTACATTTGGCTGTTGCCCACGCTGCCCTGCTGGCGGCGGAAACCGTCGTGGCTGCAGTCGGCATCCTTGACAAACTGCTTAGAGGGGATGAACTCTAAGCCGCCATATATCACGTCGCGCGCCGTCACCTTCTCCGGCTCGGTATGGTCGCCAAGCAGCTTCAGCTTGGGTGCCAGCGAGCCGAAGGGCGTCTCCACACGGCAGCCCCGGCGCAGCCACATGGTGGCCACATCGCTGAAGAGGTCGAAGAGCATCTTGATTTCGCCCTTGCTGGTATGGCGATATTTGGCACAGAACTCATCGATGTCGTTGAGGTCGTACTTGCGCTCTATGACGGGCTGTGCATAGAGCAGAGGCTTGCCGTCGTCGCCCTTCGTTGGGCGCGGCTGCAGTTCAAAGAGTATTCCGTCGGTCTTGCGTGGCATAGTGTTTTTTTAGCTTTGTAGTTAAAACAATCCTAATATTTGGCGCAAAGTTACAAATAATTGGGCAAAAAAGCGTAACTTTGCCTGACTAATTTATAAGATTGATTATGATTGACCAAATTATCGCCTACAACAAGGACTTCGTGGCCCGGAAAGGCTACGAGAAGTATCTGACCAGTAAGTACCCCGACAAGCGGTTGGCGGTGCTGTCGTGCATGGACACCCGACTGACGGAGCTGCTGCCTGCTGCCCTCGGTTTGAAGAATGGTGATGCGAAGATTATCAAGAACGCCGGGGGCTTGGTGATTTCTGCCTTCGACTCTGCCATGCGCAGCCTGATAGTGGCCATCTACGAGCTGGGCGTGGAGGAGATCATGGTGGTGGCGCACTCGCATTGCGGAGCCTGCCACATGAGCTTCGACCACTTCCATCACGCGATGATTGCCCGTGGCGTGACGGAGGAGACGCTCGCCACCATCCGCAAGTGCGGCATCGACCTCGACCACTGGTTGGAGGGGTTCAAGGACACGCCAGAATCTGTCCGCAAGACCGTAGAGACCATCAAGACCCATCCGCTGGTTCCGAATGACATCGTGGTGCGCGGCTTCATCATCGACTCGGAAACGGGAGCGTTGGAAGAAATAAGCTGCACGGCGCTTGCCATTTAGCGTTTGGCCTGACTTGTAGTGTGTATGCAAAAAGAGAAGTTCATGATCTACCGTAGGGATGCAAGGAGAGGCTCTTCCGACTATTCCCCCAAGCCGCACTCCGCTCCGCATTTCGTCGGGCACTACGTTGAGGGCGTGGAAGAGTGGGCGAGCCACTATTGCATCAACAAGCGCGACGACGGCAAGTACGAGGCCGAGCTTGACGAGGCCTGGCCCGAAGGCAGCCACAACGGCGGAGGAACTATCTGTGTGGACATCCCGCAGGAGTGGTTCAGTCTTTCATACGATGAGTTCCTCGAGCGCATCATCACACTTGCCGTAAACTTGGTTTACATGCATGTTTTATTGTTTTAATTGGTTTTTGAAAGACGCGATCCGTGTTTTATGTTGGCCAGACATAACAGCAGAGAGAGAGACAAGTCTGCGGTGCGTAATAATCGACCAACTAAAAAAGCGGAAGAACCGCATAAAAACGCTAAATCCGTAAAATTGGTTGATTTATCAGTAAAACGGTTAGGCTATGTATGACGGATTCACCGTACCTTTGCACCAACAAATCAAAACAATTAGAAAATATGAGTAAGATTGCATTAGGAACCTGGGCCTGGGGCGCAGGAGCATTCGGTGGAGATGCCGTATTTGGGAGTAAGACCGACGTAGAAAACCTCAGACCTGTGTTTGACGCAGCCATGAAAGCCGGGCTGAACCTCTGGGACACGGCTACCGTCTATGGTATGGGCGAGTCGGAGAAGATTCTCGGAACATTTGTGGCAGGTGTGAAGCGCGAGGACGTGGAGGTATCAACCAAGTTCACCCCGCAGCTTGCTGAGATGTTTGAGAATAGTGTTGAGAAGATGGCCGATGCCTCTATCGAGCGCATGGGCTGCGACTATATTGACATCTACTGGATTCACAACCCTATGGACGTTGAGCGCTGGACACCGGGACTGATTCCCCTGTTGCAGTCGGGTAAGGTGAAGCGCGTGGGTGTGTCGAACCATAACATCAAGGAAATTCAGCGTGCCAACGAAATCTTAGGCGAGGCTGGCTTCAAGGTGAGTGCCGTGCAGAACCACTTCTCGCTGCTCTACCGCTCGTCGGAGAAGGGTGGGGTGCTCGACTACTGCAAGGAGAACGGCATCGAGTTCTGGGCCTATATGGTGCTGGAGCAGGGAGCACTCTCTGGTAAATATAATAAGGAGAACCCACTGCCCGAGGAGAGCGACCGCGGTAAAAAATACAACCCCGTGCTGCCCCAGTTGGAGGCGCTGACGGGCGAGATGACCGCCATCGGGCAGAAGTATGGTGCCTCATGCTCTCAGATTGGTATTGCCTGGGCCATCGCCAAGGGCACGCTGCCCATCATCGGAGCCACGAAGGAGCGTCACGTCATTGAGGCTGCTGAGGCCGCCAAGATTCAGCTGACTGCCGAGGAAGTGGCCAGACTCGAAGCACTGGCCGACGCCACCGGCATTGACACTCGTGGCGGTTGGGAACACTCGATGGAGTAGACCCACCCCCAGCCCCTCTCTAAATGGAGGGGAGTAATAAATAGACTCGACATGAAAAGGATTAGGACTATTATATTTGCAACGATGATTGCAACTTCGACAATGGCTCAGGGTGTGGTGGATGTGCATAGTCACCTCATCACTCCTGAGTTTGTGTCTGCCTTGGAGAACGAGGGACGACTGATGGATGAGGGATTCCCCTTGCCGAAATACGACGTG
Source organism: Prevotella sp. (assembly GCA_024681875.1). The sequence continues at coordinate 3,640 of JAILAA010000208.1, read as the reverse complement.
AGGGAGCATCTCAGATGGATGGACGAGGCTGGTGTGCAAACATCGGTGCTGACGTTAGCGGCTCCGCAGCCTTCGTCTTCTGAAATAGTGAGACAAACCAACGAGGCCGCCGCTCGCATCAAGCGCGAACACCCCGGGCGATTCCTGTTCTGTGCTTCCCTTCCACTGCCCGATGTCTCCAAAGCCATCTGCGAGGCCATCTATGCACTCGACACGCTGAAGGCCGATGGCATCAAGCTGGCTACCAACGTCCGGAACAGCGAGAGCCATCAAGCTTGCTTGAATGGCCGAGTCGCGACGGACGAAGACGAAGTCAACGTCCGGAACAGCGAGAGCCATCAAGCTTGCTTGAATGGCCGAGTCGCGACGGACGAAGACGAAGTCAACGTTGGTGGGCAATACCTCGGTGCGCCAGAACTCGACACGCTCTTCTCGGTCTTGAACGAGCGACGGGCAGTCGTCATCCTGCATCCCCATCGCCCGGAACCTGTCAATCGTCAGGTGATGCAGCAGACACCGCTTGCCATGCAGGAATACCTCTCGGAGACCACCCGCGCCGTGACGAACATGATTTCACGAAATGTATTGGCTCGCTATCCAAATGTGAAGGTGGTGGTGCCCCATTGCGGAGCCTACCTGCCACTGGCTGTGCCTCGCATGAAGTCGCTGACCCCCGTGATGCAGGCCAACAAGATGGTGGGCGAGATAGATTATGAAGCCAACCTCGCAGCCCTCTACTACGACCTTGCCGGTGCCCATTCGCCCGAGGTCATCCGCATGCTGCTCACCATCACCACCCCCGACCATCTGCTCTATGGCTCCGACTATCCATACGTCGCTCCGCAGGTACTCACGCAGAGCCTCTATCGGATGAAGCAGTATCTGAGCGACGAGCCAGACCTCGCACCATTCCGCGAGATGATACTCCACAAGAATTCGCAGTGGCTATATGGTCAGACAGCAGAAAAGCCGTCTGCCGTTAGTCGCACAACTGACAGTATGCTCTTCCGCCTGGCCGAAATCGAGGTTTATCCCCAGTATCTGAAGGAATACCTCGCCGCTGCCGCCGAGATACAAAAGGCAAGCCTCGCCGAGGAACCCGGCGTCGTCTGCCTGTTCCCCACACAGACCAAGGAGGACTCCACGCAGATTCGCATCCTTGAGATCTACGCCTCGCAACAAGCCTACCAGCACCACATCCAGACCGCACATTTTCAGAAATACAAACAGGGCACACTCCACATGGTGAAGTCTCTGAAACTACAAGACCTCACACCGCTCGCTCCCGAGACGATGACCAAGATTTTCAAGAGACTTCAACAATAAGCACTTGCGTTTCTGCCCCTCCGAAACCGTAGATTACTTTTCAGAACGTTAAATATTGGAAGATTTTCGGCATCCAATGACAAGAGTTCGCGGAAAAACTGTATCTTTGCGGACGTAAATCATAAAATATGGGTATCTCGCCCGAAGTGATGAGGCTCGTAGAGAACATTGAGCCTCTGCCAGATGATTTCGACTACGACAAGGCTCGTCTGGACTATCTACTAAAAAAGCATGGATGATGAAGAAAGTATTTCTCGACACCAACATCCTCATTGACTATCTTGCCCGTCGCGGCCAGTTCTTCGAACCTGCCGCTCAGATAGTGCAGTTGGGGTCTGCAACATGAATTCGGCCTGCTTGTATCTGCCATGTCGTTTGCCACGGCAAGTTTCATATTGGAGGCACATCACAAGTTGTCAAAATGAGGCCATCGTCCGCAAGTTTGCGGAGTTCGTCACGATGTGCAATGTCACGCCCGTTGATTCTTTTATCGTTGACGAGGCCATCGCATCCCGTTTCTCCGACTTCGAGGATGCTATGCAGTATTATTCTGCCGTCCGTGAAGGAGCAGATGCCATCATAACGCGCAACAGCAGCGACTTCAATGCCACAGAGATTGAAGTCTATGAACCTCAACAATTCCTTGATATGCTTGCGAAAGAATAATCAAGAACGGATTCTTTGCTGGGATAACCGGCCTGAAGGCAGAGGAAATAGAGAGGCTATAGGCTGTAATAATGTAGGAAATGCAAGGGCGGGATGCCGAGGCCGAGGATGTCGGCGCGGCTTCCCGCCCTTGCGTTTGTAAGCAATATTGAGTTAACAAGTGGGCGGAAAAGAGATTCGGGAGGTTAGCGCTGGCGATACAGCGGCGGTCTCCCGAAGTTTTTATTCGTTATAGAGAATCAAGAATCTGTCCCCATGATACTTAGAACCTACTTAATTCTTAACACCCTATCTGCTATATGAGTTAGATAAATCCTGTTATAGGATGTACTAATCATTGGGAGGGCCATTTTTTTGAAATAATCATATTCATACATGTTCACATAAACAATTAGCCAAAATTCGTATAAGTCTTTATGTTTTTCTTTATAAGCAATTAGTTTCTGCTCTTTATTCCTGATCGTCTGTTCCAAGATATCAGGATTTATATGTTGGCACACCCTCTGTTTATCGATGTTTGCGACTTTATCGAAAATCGGGTTTGCGTCGATTTTGCGTCGATTTCAGCACCCGTTATTATTTTTAAGATTTTATTTCAAAGAACCCTCGTACTTCTTCTTGAGAATTTTCTCCAGTTCGCCTTTATCCATTCTTTCTGACTCCAGCATAGTCAGAACACGATCCATCTGTTCTTGCTGCTTAGCGACAAGGTCGTGTGATTTGGAGATTTCATCCACCAATTTTTCAATGATGGATTCCGTACTGCAGATACCATCAACAAGTTTCTCAATGGTTGAACGGGTTGAAGATTTCCTGTCCTCCTGAGTAGGTTTCTGCTCCTCTTCCTTCACTCTCGGCTCGCACAGCATTTCGCCGTTTCCGGTCAAGAGCCATGTCTCGTCAAGATCGTTGTAGTAAGCAAGAATCTTGGCAACAGCCTTCTTCGAGAGGTCGCGTCCTTCTTTTCTGGACTTACCAATAGAACCTACTGACAAACCAAGCTGGACTGTAACGCGATTGTCATTCAGTCCCTTCTCCTTCATGTAAAGGTCAAACCTGTCTATTATTCTCATAGAATAGTAAAACTATGTTAAATTCAATGTTAAAATATTGCTTTTTACAAGAAAACCCTTGTGGAATATAGAATTAAGTTCTACCTTTGCAGCCGTTTTCAAGAGATGCATCCATATAGGGCTACTTATTTTGGGTGCAAATATACAATAAAAGATTGGATTTCAAAAGAAATGAGCGTTAAAATGTTGAATCTCGCACAAAAAAATGAGGATTTACGCCGATTATTCCTCAAAAAGCCATAAAAAAGGCCAATATTAGACGCCGATTCTTAGAAAAACAAAGCCTGAACCACAATCGGGCATAGGATAACAGTATTGAAAAAATGAGAATTAGTTTGAATGATTTAAGAAACATCATTTCCACCTCCGCCGATATAGGTGTTCAGAGATACATCAAGACAATGGATCCTGAGAATGACCGCATTAAGCAGTCAGAGGCCAAGCGTTATTTGGAGAAGATGGGCTATCAGCCAATCATGCTAAAGAAATGGCGTGAGGACAATTTGTTGGTTCCTGTTAAGTTGGGAGATTCCCGCAATTCTGCGGTATGGTATTCTCTCACAGATATCAAGGAA
>JAILAA010000201.1 GCA_024681875.1 Prevotella sp. | reverse complement strand
TTTACAACCAGATACTTGTATTCCGACATGTCGGCTCCGTTGGGATATACCCAGCCCATCTGTCCCCATTGTCCTGGGCGGAAGGTATGGGTTTTCTCATTGTAGTTGCCGTTGGAGTAGATGGACGTGTTGATATAGTCCTTGCCAAAGGGGAAGAAGGTGCTGCGCACATTCATATCCAACTCCTGCTCGTTGCCCAGCGGGTCTGTGTAGATGATATGCACTTTGACATTTCCTTCTTTAATGCCTTGTATGCGCCCGCCACTAATCTTAATAATCCCCTCCTTGTTCATGGTGTAGTTGGCTTGGGGAGCCACGTTAGCTGAGTGCCCGTCGAGATAGGTGGCCGTCAGTTCCAACATGGTGGTGTTGCCTACCATCACTTCCAAATCCGTATTTTTCAGCTTGAGCTCTTGTACGGTGAGCATGTCCTTGTTGTAGCCTTCAAAGTTGGCGGGATAGAACATCGTCTCATCATAGTCGGTCTCGGTTGAGAACCAGTCGAAGTCGGCATAGCCGTTACCAGGCTTCGTGGAGGCATAGCAGAAGATTCCGAAGCGGGCACCGACGAAGACGGTTAAGTTGAAGCTCATCTTTGTCTCGCTGCCAATCTTTGTGTAAGTCTTGTTGTCGAGCGAGTAGTAGAACTGCGTTTTATCAGTATTCTTTGTGATGGAAGCACGCAGGTAAATGATGCTGTCGATTGCTATGGCCTTCTTCTGTTCAGCGGGGACAAAACTCTCGCCAGCGTCGCGCACCTTGTCTTGTTTCCACACCAGTTGGTAGCCGCCGTCGGCTTTCTTTTCCACAGCCAGCATGGCGTAGGGGTCTTGCAAGATGCAGATACCGGCGCGGTCACCTTCTTCCAGATGGCTTACGTCAAGGCGTATCGTGCCTGTTGAGGCCTTGCTCTCCTTGCCGTGGATGGCAAAGATGCGCTGTGTGAGCATGTTGCGTGCCTGCGGTAGGCTTTCTGCTGTGCCCGATGTCCTCATCCTCAGCCAGCCCTGTCGCTCGAACAGCGACCAAGCACCATCGTCAGGATTGTGATTCCATTGCCACTGCTGTCCCAGGGGAAAACTGCGGAAGTTGTCGTTGGTGGGCAGGGGCACGCGCTGCATGGCGTGGGATGTAAGCGGTTTCTTATAGACAGCTGTAGTGCCTGATGCTGCCACGGGCTTGCCGTTGTTGCCGATGATAGGCCAGTCGCTGACCCATTTCACAGGTTGCAGGTTGGGCATACGTCCGAAGGCACCAAGGTCTTCTTGCAGGATAGTCCACCATTCGCCCTCGGGTGTTTCTATGAGTGCACCTTGGTGGATTGTGTTAGGTTTGTTGTTGATGTATCTTTCTAACAGCATCTTCTCTTCGTAGGGACCGAAGATATTCTTTGAGCGGAAGACCGCTTGCCCCGATGGCCAACCACCATAGGTGGCGTAGATGTAATAATAGTCGCCAACCTTATAAAGATGGCAGCCCTCAAGCTGGGGCTTGTCGCTGATGACACGTTTCTCCTGAATGAAGTTGAAGTCCTCGTCCAGTTCGCACATTTGTATGTTTTCAATGCCGCAGGCCACATAGACCTTGCCGTTATCAAAGAGCATACCAGGGTCATAATAGATGCGCGACAGTTGTTTCTTTTCCCAGCGTCCTTCGGGGTCGGTAGCGGTGAGAAGCCATCCGCCAGTATCGTTGCCGTTGATGAGCAGGTAGAACTTGCCGTTATGGTACTTCATAGAGCAGGCCCACATGCCGGCAGCATAGGCGTTTTGGTTGTTTAAAAGGCTGTATCTGTCGTTTTCCGAAAGCTGTGTCAGCGGCTGTGCGCAGTATTCCCAATTTACCAGGTCGGTTGACTTCAGGATGGTGGCTCCAGGGAAGTGGTGCATGGTGGTGCTGACCATGTAGTAGGTATTGTTAACGCAGATAACGTCAGGATCAGGGAAGTCGGCATAGACAACGGGATTCTTGTATTTGCCTGTTCCTTGGTCGCTCAGGCTGATGTTTGCGAAGTCGGGGTGAGGCCAGTCCACATTGTAGTAGTCGGCATACCAGTCCATGCAGGCCTGACCGCAAGCCTCAGGGTTGCCATTGAAGGCAGGCACCACCGAACCGTCCTCCAGCAACTGGTCAATGTCGAAGAACTCATGGGGATGGGTCAGCGTCATGGAGATGTTGCCATAGTGGTCGAGCAGGGCCTTAAAGGCATTACCCCACTTCGACGTGCTTCCTGTGCCCCAGGTGCCCAAGTTGGGTAGCACCCAGTTGCCATGCTCGTCATAGTGCCCTTCGCCGTTAGGGTCTTCAGGACTCCAGTCCACCTCGCTGATGAAAATGGGGTTGGTGTCCACCACAGGCACCTGGTTGTGGAACTGATTGATATTGGCCTGCGAACTCGGATTCTCATCGCTGCAGCCATACCAACCGGGATAGTCGTGCACGGCATAGCCTATATTATAGCCCTCGATAGGCCACGAGGCATAGCTGGTATAGTTGGCCTGCCAACCGGTACCAGGCACCCAGATAATGCCTGTGAACCCGTTGGCACGGATCTTGTCGACGATAGGCTGGAAATAGTCGTGCAGGGCCTTGGCATCGTCCTGGTCGTTGGCGTTCTTCACGCTCACTGGCTCATTGGCCAGCTCGATGCTGATCTGCCCGGCATACTTCTTGACGTTGGTATTCTGTGTCACTAAGTCCCAGACGGTCAATAGGTACTGCTGGTAATAGTCGCCCACCTTCAGGTTATGAGGGCAGACGCCCGGCGGGCGCACCACCACATACATGCCGTGGTTCATGGCCTTCTGCATCAGCGGCCAGTAGAGCGTTGAGAGGAAACTCTTCAGACGGTTGGGATTGAACTTCGAGATGTCGGCCTCATCCGTAGCATCGGCAGGCTGGTCGGCTGCACCGGCATACCGATAGCTGTCGCTCGGGTCGTTAGTCCAGGCGGGGTCGAGGTGCAGGCGGAAGATGGTGCACTTCGCTTTCTCCATACCTGTGAACAGCTTTTCAAAATAATTCTTACACTTCACAGCACCGCTGCTGTCGTAGTTCGTTCCCGTCCAAGGTGTACCCCATCGCCAACCGTTGAAATACATGTTGGGAGTATCCATCACGCCGTGCAACACCACGTGATTGCCATGCTGGTCTACCAGCCAGCGGCCCTCGACATGCAGCGTAGGCAGCGGCTTCACACCTTGTGCGCTGACGCCCAATGCCGCCAACAGGACGATACTCATCAAATACAGTCGTTTCATTGTTTTTCTTGAATTTTTCCTGATTGAGTTGTTATTCATTTGAGCATGCAAAGGTACGCCCGCTTGCGGACGGCTATGGAGCCAGCCTTGGTGCGCTAATTGGCGAATCGACCACTATAACGAAGCCGCCACGTGGACGACAGACGATGTCGGCTGGCAACTGGTCGGCAGGGACATCGGTACGCAAGTCCCAGGGCTGCGACGTGCCGGAGCCGTCAAAAAAGACGGTGGCACTACCTCTCAGGCGCAGCGACTTACCTATGCTGAGGGTCTGGTCGTGGTCGGTGCCGTTGATGCCGGCAATATACCACATACGTCCGCTACGACGGGCCATGACGACACTCTGGCCGGGATAACCGCCCAGGAGGCGAGTTTCATCCCACACGCTGGGCAAGTGGCTCAGGAAGTCCTGTACTTGCTGGGGCTGACTGAGATAGCTCTCCGGACGGTCGGCCAGATGCTGCAGGCCACTCTCGAAGAGCACGGTGAGCGCTAACTCATGGGCATGCGTTGTGATGTGCGGATGCTGAGAGTCGCTGAAGGTGCAGGGCGTATAGTCCATCGGCCCGATGACGTTGCGGGTAAAGGGCAACGTGGCATTATGACTGGCTGCACGATTGGTGAACGTCGGTACGTTGTTGTACCATTCAGCACCATAGACGCCTTCCGTCGACAGCAGGTTCGGATAGGTGCGCTGCCATCCGCGCGGCACCGTAGCACCGTGGAAGTTGACCAGCAAATGGTGGCGGGCAGCACACTCCAAAAGGTCGATGCAGTAGTCTATGTTGCGTTGTGTATCGCCAGAGAAGAAGTCAATCTTCACACCTGCCACGCCGATACGTTCGCACCAGGCAAATTCACGCTCTCGGTCTTCAGGCTTGTTCAGGCGGAACTTCGGCGTAGGAGCACCATCAACCCACCCCACGCTGGAGTTGTACCAGATGAGCGGTTTGACGCCTTTCGACTTGGCGTAGTCCACAGCATCCTCAATGGTCTTGCCGTCTTTCATCCCGTCCCATTCGGCATCGATGAGCACGTAGGGCAGATGCAAGCTGACAGCCATATCAACGTACTTCTTAATGATATTGTAGTCGTTAGACCCGTGGTTATAGGCCCAGTAAATCCACGACACCACGCCTGGATGAATCCAGCTGGTGTCCTCCAACCGGCAAGGATCGCTCACATCCGTTACCAGCGTCGACTGTACCACATCGGTCAGCGACCCCACAATGACGACGCGCCAAGGTGTATGGCCAAGGGCTTTTCCGCCAGGATTCAACTGATCGGGCACTACACGGAACATTTCACCATCGTTATAAAGGCTTGATGCACTCTGGCTTTTCTCAATGTTTGCTTCTGTAATCAAGGCGAAGACATGGGGAGAAGGCTCCATCAGCAAAGGATAGCCCCAACGTACATTGTTTCCCTCGGCATCCTTGGCCACGGGGCTATAGGACGGCAGGGCCTTCACCTTGGCGGTAGTCGTCAGAGGAAAGAAGCCTTCATAGCTGTCGGCCCATTGCTGCATCCATCGCTTCGTACCCTCTGGAATGCGGTAGGTGGTCTGCTCATCAGTCAGGCTGACGCCTTCCGGCAGCTCATAACGGAAAGCGACACCATCATTATACAACCGCAACACCAAGGTGCCACAACGATACTCATTGGCTTCGTTCTGACAATGCAGACGTTTGCCAGAGAGCATCTGGTAGTCGGCCGACACACGTCCCACCCGCACCAGCTTCGATGTCAGAGGGAAGTTCTTGAAGCCCAGTTTCGGTATTTCTATGACCATCTGCTTACGATAATACACCTTCAACTGGCCTCCTTCATCCTCTACTGTCAACAAGCCGTTGGGCGAAGCCGGCTCACGAGGGATGCCGTTCAGCAGGAAACGGTCGATGAATTCCTCCACAACGGGATATTGCGCTTCGGGCAGACGGCAGTGGCCGTGACCGCCTATGATGTCGTAGGCCATACGGTCGGCAATGTCAAACCGCTGCCACACCTTCTGGGCAGCCTGTGCCGAGACTAACATGGCAGAATCAGCCAGCCACTTATAGTCGGGATTGCCCAACAGTAACAGGGCACGGGGGCACACCATAGCACAGAGCTCATGCTGGTCGTAGGGCAGACGATAAACGTTTTCACCGCCGAAATGAGTACGCTGGCTCTCCAAGAACCAATGGTAGTCGGTCTTATCGATATTCTCAACGTCGTCTTGCTGAGCCGACACGCGCCAGGCAGCAGCACCGCCGCCTCCCGGCTCCTGGGCAATGGTCAAGGCAATACGCTCATCAAAGGCACCGCAATAGAGTGCCATCTTACCGGCATAACTACAGCCGGTGATGCCGATACGGCGAGTATCAATCTTCGTAACCTCCGGGCCCAACTGCTGCAGACCGTCGATAAGCCGGCTCACGCCCCAAGCCCACTCGCTATAGGCACCATTGTCCTTCAAGTCCGGATAGAGGCGGTCGAAGGGATGTTCACCGCGGTCATGGTGTTCGCCCCATTGCGAATAGTCGTTCACCTGACGGGAACGGAAGTTCATCGTGGCTATGGAACGGTCACCAAACAGGGAACGAGGCAAAGAGATATTGTCTGCACCTATCATAAGTGCGTAGGGCGGACGTCCCGTTGCGGGATAGCGGATGACCGACGACAAAGTGAGCGTTTCCTTTCCCACCGTGACATCGACCACCAACATGCTATCGCCCTCCATACGGGCCTTCACCTGTCGCGGCTTCACCTCTGGTTTCGTACCGATGCCATAGTGCTGTATCAGGGAACCTATTTCAGCCCTGCGACGCTTCCAGTCGCTAAAGCTGCCAACGCCTTCGAGCGCATCAGGCAGCTGTCGGACTACAGGCAGGGCTGAAGGCTCGGCAAAACTTCGCAACGCATACTTCTGCCCTGTGTTCTCTACGTCATACACCTTTGGCTGGGCCGTACCAGAAAGTACGCCACACGCTAACAACAGACTTGCAAACCCTCTCCTCATACCTCTCTCTGCTATTTCATTTTCTTGTTCTTCTCCAGTGTCCAGCCCTCACGCTTCAGCAGTGCCGGAGCCTTGCCGGTGAACATCTTTGCGGCCTCCTTGTCGCCTTTCAGCTGCCACTGCAGCCAAGCCAGAGCCACTATGCTGAACTCGCCACCATGAGGCTGACGATAGGTACCGCCGTGACCCACAGGGAAGTTGGCAGCACAAGCTGGTACATGCTTAATACGGTGGAAGTCGTCCATGCCGTTCTCATAGGCAATATCCTCCTTACCGCCAAGGATGTAGATAACGGGGGTATGAATCTCCTTCAGCTTCGACTTCTCAGGCATCGGCATGCCACCCACGGCCTGATGGGCGTTCATCTGGTTGAAGAGTCCGCTGTTACAAATCATCAGCGTTTTCAAACGCGGATCAGCACAGTTGTAGAGCGTCTGTAAGCCACCGCACGACATACCGGCAGCGCAAATGGCGTTCACATTGATTTTCTGATAGTAAGGCGAATTGGGGTCACTGTTCTGGGCGAAGACCCAGTCAATGCTCTCAATCTGCTGCTGAGTGCTCGACATCGGGCCTTGATAGGGCTTTTCCTCCATGGGGATGTAGCCTGTGGCCACAACGATGAAGCCGTAAGAAGCAATCTCATTCAGGAACTTGAAGTGCTCCCAAGGCGAGTCGGTACACGCACCATTGCCCCATACCAGTACGGGCAGGCTATTGTCAGCACCGAACTTCGACAGGTCTTGCGGCACAAAGACAGTGTGTGCAGGCAGCGACGGCTCTTCTTTCATCACGGTCTTATACGGGCCCTGACCACCGTTCTCCACCACTTTCTGCTGGGCAGCCTCCTTCAGGAAGAAGTCGGTCATCTGCTTAAAGGTCTGTTCGTTGAACGTCACAGGGCCGTGCTGCCCTTCAGGAACGGTGACGAACTTCTCCAACTGTCCGGCCTTCTTCAATGCCTCAGAGAAGTTTACGCCATGGCAGTGAGGCACCACATTGTCGGCATCGCCATGAAACACCAGGAACCGCGGATAGTTCACCTGATTCTCCCCTGCCCTATTAGCCAGATAGGTAATCGGGCTGATCAGTGCTACAAGGTCAGGATTCTCTGCCGGTGCGCCGCCCATCAGTGCAGCCTCTGGCGACTTCTCGTCCTTCACCGTCTGGCAATTCTCCATGTGGGCCATATCCACGGGGCCGAACCAGTCGACCACAGCATCCACGCAGCTGGAGTAGTCGAGGTTGCCGCCCACAGTACCCTCCAAATCGACGGTGGTACTGCCGACGGTGCGTTTCTTCATGCCATTGGTCACACCGGCAAGAGCCGAGAGGTGACCACCGCTTGAGAAGCCCGTAATGCCGATAAACGATGTGTCGAGCTTATACTCGGCAGCATGGGCACGAATGAAACGGATGGCAGCCTTCACGTCTTGAATCTGGGCAGGGAACTTCGCATCTCCACTGCTCCGATGGTTGATGCTTACCACGGCAAAGCCCGCATCGGTGAGCGGCTTGCCTAACGACATATAGGCCATCTGCTTGGCGTTTTTTAC
>JAILAA010000176.1 GCA_024681875.1 Prevotella sp. | reverse complement strand
GGTGGTTGATACCATATAATAGGTGTCGCCCACGCGGATGACGTCGGGGTCGGGGAAGTCGGCCCTCACGATGGGGTTCTGGTAGTAGTTGCCCATGTTGCTGACGGGCACGCTCTGGAAGTCGGCCTTCGGGTAGTTCACCTTGTAGTAGTCGGCATACCAGTCCATGCAGGCCTTGCCGCAAGCCTCCTCTATTCCTCCGAAGGCGGGCACTACTGAGCCGTCTCTCAGCAACTGAGGGATGTCAATGAGGCAGGCAGTACCTGAAAGCGTCATCGAGATGTTGCCGTAATAGTCGAGCATGGCCTTGTAGCAAACGCCCCATTTCGACGTGCTACCCGTAGACCAGGTACCGTAGTTAGACTCTACCCAGTCGCCGTGCTCATTGTAGTGGCCTGTGCCTGGCTTGGGCGGACTCCAGTCTACCTCGGTGATAATGATGGGGTTGGTGTCAACAACAGGCACCTGATTATGGAACTGATTGATTTTTTTCTGCTTGCTGACCTCGATATTGTGGTCATTATCTACTGATTGGTCACTACAGCCATACCATCCGGTATAGTCGTGCACGGCATAGCCGATATTGTAGCCCTCGATAGGATATGAGGCGTAGCTGGTGTAATTGGCCTGCCAACCAGTGCCGGGTGCCCAAATAATGCCGGTGAAACCGTTTGCTCGAATCTTATCGACGATGGGCTGGAAGAAGTCGTGCAATGCCCTGGGGTCGTCTTGGTTGTTTGCGTTTCTCAGGGCAACAGGCTCGTTGGCCAACTCAATACTGATTTGTCCGGCATATTTTTTAATGGAGTCATTTTTTGTGACAATGTCCCACACGGTCATCAGATATTGGTTGTAGTAATCGCCTACTTTGATGTCGCCAGGACAGACGCCCGGTGGACGTATGACTACATATTGACCATGCAGCATGGCGCGCTTGATGATGGGGAAATAGACTGAATTCAAATAAGTCTTCAGGCGTGTGGGATTGAAGTGCGAGATGTCTGCCTCGCCCCCCGTTCCTGCTGGCTGGTCAACAGAGCCTTCATAGACATAGCCTTGAGTAGGGTCGTTGGTCCATGCAGGCTCAAGGTGCAGACGGAAAACGTTGCACTTGGCCACCTCCAGCGCTGCCAATATCTTCTCGAAATATGCCAGACAATTCTTTGCCCCCTCAGAGTTATATCCACCCGTCCAATAGCTGTAGTGGACACCATTCTCGACATGGCCGTTAAACCACATGCTGGGCGTGTCCATCACACCATGTAACACTACGTGGTTGCCGTGAGCATCTACCAGCCAGCGGCCGTCCACATGCAACGAGGGCAGAGGCTTCACACCCTGTGCCCATGTCATGGCTGTCATCAACAGGGCTACCATGACAAACAGGAGTCTCTTCATTGTCATTTGTTTAGGTTCTACATATATATCTGGCTGCAAAGGTACTTAAAACTTCAGATTCTTACGCATTTTTTTGCGTTTTTTTCTTTTCTTTTGTTTTTAACAATAACAATGAACTTATCTCTCGCCAGTGAAGACGATACCTCCGTTCTCGGGAATAGTGATGGCTATCGGTTTCGTCTTGAATGCCACTTGCTGGATGGAGCCGTTAAGCTGGGCATCGTCAGTATACTTCATCACAACGGTGCCTTTTTTGAAGAAGGGACTGAGGTCGAGCTTCTTCGTGATGGCTTCTTTCTGGGCGTTAATGCCTGCAATGAACCACTGTTCGCCGCAGCGGCGCGCCATGATGACATATTTGCCGGGATAGCCGTCGATGAACTTCACCTCGTCCCATGTGGCGGGTACGTCCTTCATAAACTGCACGGCCCAGGCAGGAGCGTCGGTGAGGTTGTTGGGTGCCATAGCGAAGTGCTGGACACTCGACTGGAAGAGAACGGCAGTAGCAAGGGCGTAGACGTCGCTGGTGCGGCGTGTGGTGCCACGCTTGTTGTCAGCATTGTAGTGCTTGTTGAGTGTTGAGCCTCCAAAGTCCATAGATCCCACCGTGTTACGAATAAAGGTGTGTGTGCAGGCGTTGGTAGCCTCGGCATCGCAGGCTCCCTGTCCGAAGTGTAAATTCTCGGAGGCAAGCACTGCCTCGCTGGCCACATAGTTGGGGTACATTCTCTCCCAGCCTCGAGGCAGGGTACATCCATGGAAGATGACCTGCAGTCCGAACTCGTTGGCATCGGTGAGGATGTCCTCGTAGAGCTGCATCATCGGCTGCTTATCACCGCCGAAGAAGTCAACCTTGATGCCAAGGATGCCGTTCTGCTGCATCCATGCCATCTCCTTGCGGCGCACGCTGCTCTTGTCCATTTTGCCGATGGGTGTCTGCGGGGCGTCGTTCCACGAGCCGTTGCTGTTGTACCACAGGAAGATGCCTACGCCCTTCTCACGACCATAGCGGGCAAGTTCGGCCATCTTCTCATAGCCTATCTGCTTGTCCCAGAAAGCATCGATAAGCACTGAACGCCAGCCCATAGCGGCAGAGAAGTCAATGTATCGCTTCTGTTCGTCGAAATTGCAGCTGGAGTCCATGCCGATGATCCACGACCAAGAACCCTTACCGTAGGTGTATTCCTTAGAGGCCTGGTATTTGGGTGTCACTAAGTCGTTGGCGATGGTGGTCTCGACGATGGGAGCCAGTGTTTCACCGAGAGTAATGGTGCGCCAGGGAGTGAGTGCAGGCAGTGATACGGCGGGCGTTGTGGAGCCGACACCGTTCAGCTCGCCAGCCTGAGGAAAGCCAATCTTGTATTTCGTTCCGCCATCGTTCAGCAGACGGCATCCCACATAGCTGCCGTCGGTACCCGTCTCAGAGACGAGCACCCATGTTTGTTGGGACTGAGTCGCAACAGACGGGACCTTGAACAGGCAGGGGAAGGTGTACCCCTCGCCCCAGCCGTTCTTGCCAGCCTCGTCGTCGAGGGTGTAGCTTGTCTCGTAGGAAGGCGATGTGCGGGCAAATCCACCCATAGGCTTCGACTGCGGACAGAGGAACGTCGTTGTGCCGTCGGGCAGAATGAAGCCGCTGGCCTCGCTCTCTACGACGCCTACCATCGTTTCTCCACCCCTTCCGCGCTTTGTGTAGACCTTGTAGCGGAAGGCCACATCGCGACCTGTCACATGGAAGATGATGTCGAGAGCCTGGCGTCCTTCTTTCTCGAAATGGCAGATGGCCTCAGTGGCTACCACCTTCACCAGACTCTGCTTTATAGTGCGCAGCCCATATTCATCCTCAATTGTCTGCACGTCACAAGACTTCAGCGTCAGTCCCTGTGTCAGGTCGTCGAAGTTCATCTTCAGGCCCAAGGGTGAGGGCAATATTGCCTGTTTGCCGTTGAGGCTCACGGTGTACTGCGGTTTTCCACCTTCGTCGCTTACGGTGACTGTCATGGTACCGTCAGGACTGTCGATGCGCTTTTCTGTTGCTCCGAAGGATGACAACGAGAATGTCAAGGCTAAAGCCAAGGCTAATTTCTTCATGGTTGCTTGTATTTATTTGTTGATGATTTTCTTTGTTTTGCCGTCTGCACTGCGCAGGATGATAACCTGTCCTTTACGTGGCACTTCAACGGGCCGTCCCTGCATGTCGAAGTAATGGCCGTCGGTGATTGACTCACGGAACGTGTCGGTGATGCCAGATCCATTGTTGACTTTGCTGACACGGCAGTCTAAGAGCAGGTACTCCAAGTAGCCGCTGGTAGCAGTTTGGAAGCTGATGACATAATTCCCCTTCGTTTCCACGGTGAACTCCAGCTTCTGCTGCTTTGCCGACGAGAGATTAGCCGTCATGCTACCTTCAGCGTTGGGTGCTGCGGTGAAGACGTTGGAGGTGGCTAATGCCGTATTGCTGTTTGACGGAAGAATGCTGGCTTTGTATGTCGGTGTCCCCTTCCAGGCCGCCATAGCCCATGTCAGTTCGTAGTCGCCCGGCTCCAGTGTGAGAGGGTAGGCGCTCTGGCGTCCATACTCACAGTTGGTGTTGCGCCAGTAGAAACCCTTGCCCTGCCAGCCACCGAAGCCCACCATAGTGCGTGGACCTGATCCGTTGTTGCTGGGGTATTCGCGTATGTCGTTGCCGTCGGCAGTCCTCCATCCTTCAGGAATGGCGCCGTTGGCGACACTAGTGAAATCGAGCACATAGCCATTGGTCTCACTGCTGCTTGTGTCGATGCCGAAGACGGGCAGAATCGTCACATTGTCGTCTGGCATGACGAAGGTCACACTGCCTTCACCGTTCACTTTGATGGTTTTGGCCATTGTGTAATAGACAGAGTTGACCACGCGTAGCTGCTTGAGCTGATAGCCTTGTTCGGCATTGACGGTGAGGGTGACGGTGTCGCCTTCAGCAGCCTCGCTGACATTGGGAGTCACTGTGCCATGATAGGCGCTTCGCACGGTGACGAGGAATTTCTCGGCAGGTGTCCCGGCGGGCATGTAGATAATCTGGTCAATGGTCATATTGGTGGCACCCGTGTTGGTGATGACGAGGTTGTTGGTACCGGCGTTCAGTGTTGCCGATGCCTTTAGCTTGTGCCAGTCGTTCTTGTTCACTTTCTCGCACTTCATTATCTGGTCCGTTCCGTTCACCGTTACTTTGACGTTGCCTATCTTCGTGGTGTTACAGTAGCGGATATAGATGTCGTAGTCGCCTCCTTGTTTCAGCTTGAGCTGGTGTCGCAGGGCAGCGGTGGAGTTCGTGCCCATCTCTACGTAGCCCATACCTGCGAACTCGGAATAATCAGGTGCACACCATCCGGAGTGGGTCAGTGCCACGTTCTTAACATTCTTGTAGTCCATGTTCTCGGCCTCGATGACAATGGGGCCTGCAAAGTTTTCTGGCTGCAAGGGCGTGGGCAGCGCATTGATGGGCAGCACGTCAGTGAGGCGGTCGGTAGATGCGCCTGAACAGGTGATAGAAAGTTCGCATGGGCCGAAGTGTTTAACATCGACGCTGAAAGTCCCTTTCTCGGCATCGTAGGCCTTCGTCAGGTTGATGCTGCCCATGGAGTGCTTCGTCAGTTTAAGTGTAGGCTCTGTCGTAGCTCCCACAATGGTGATGATGTCTGTCTGCTGGTCAGTGCTGTCGCTGCGGTAGTTGTTGAGATAGAAGTCGATATGGTCGGCATACTCGCGAATGTGACCGCTCGACAGCATGGCGTAGTTCAGCTTCAGGGAGTCGCACGTATTGTAGAGCAAAGGAATGTCTGCCTTGGCCGTCCTGTTCTTGTTCAGATAGGTGTAAGGCATGTAGGTAACCAAGTGGTTGCGGTAGCGGTTGACGTACAGGTCGCCCTTCGACACCTCAGGATACTGGGCGTTGAAATCGCTCACCTTTTTGGTCAGGGAAGTGTTCTTATAGGCCGACTTTTTCTGTTTCACGGGAATGTTCTTGGCTACATCGTCGTAGAAGCCGATGACGAGGGGAATGGTGCCATAGCGGCCTGTCTTCTTGAAGTAGCACAGGTTGTCCATCCATTGTCCGTTGCTACGGTTGAAGGGGTCTGTTTGTTTGTACAGTCCGTCGTAGAGAGTGCCCCATGCGGCATACTTGTCCTCGTCGCTATTGCTGCTCATGTCGTTTTGGATGGCTATCTTGATGTTGCCCACCACTTCCTCGCGGGTAGGAATGTAGAGATTGCCTTTGATGATTTGGCGGAACATGTCCATCCATACGCCACGGAAGTTGGGGAAGGTGGTCCAATTGCGGCGGGTATAGCCGTCGACAGTCGAGTTGTTCAGATTCTGGAAGTCTTCAGTCCAGATGAGTTCCGGTCCGTCCCACACGGCGCCGCCGTTCACACAGCATTGCTCCATCACCGTGCCGATGCCGGCAGCACCAGGATATGTCTTGCCGTGTCCCTTCCCCAGGATTGCTTCGAGGGCTCCGTTCCAGCCGCAGTTGTCGTAGCGCACACCGTAGTTCTTGGCCAGTCCGCTGACAAAGGGACCGAAGGTAACACTCTCGTTGGCATACCAGCAGCTGCTTGTGGTGTACTTATAAAGCCAGAGGCAGGCTTCGGGATAGTCCTTACAGGCCTTTAGCAGTTTGGTGTTGCGTTTCATCATACCCATGGGATTCAGACCATGACTCCAGATATTGCCGCAGAACGAGATGGTGAGGAAACCGCCATATTGGTGGTGCATGGGCACCAGCTTCGAGAACAGTTCTATGCGCGAAGCCTGCGAACTGGAACTCTCGTCGCCAGCACCGTCAAACCCCCAGAACTGCTCTGCATAGTTCCAGCCAAGGAAGTTGGGATAGGCCTTGAAGAAATACTCGAATGTCTCCATGTCGTCATCCTGAATATGGGTGTGGCCGCCACTGGCAGGCTGACAGGTAAACCACATGTTGTTCTGCTGGCACACCGAGGCCCACGACTTGTAGGTGCGCACGGCGCAACGGGGCATCCTGTACATGTTATAGACCGTGTCGTACTGGCAGGAGAGCGACAGGTTCATGCACACATAGGGCTTAATGTCGTTAGGGATGAGGTCGATGATCTTCTGCGGATCGGCGCTGTTCCACACGTCGATGTGCACGAGCCATAAGGGGTGTTCGTTGTCAATGGGTCGGCGCTGTTGTGCCGTTGCTGTCTGCCATGCTGTTGTCAGAAGCAGCATGAGGATGAGGAATTTTTTCTTCATTATTATTATCAATACTTAGTTAATTATACATTTAATCGTTTGAAAATCAATGAGTTACATTAACAATATATAACTAATAAAATTTGGTCAAGTACCTGATTTTCAGTAACTTAGCAGTCTCTTACCACTACTAAGGAATGAAAGAA
>JAILAA010000159.1 GCA_024681875.1 Prevotella sp. | reverse complement strand
CATGGAAGAGGTAGAGCTTTTGCCCTTTCAGGGCGCAATTACCTGTTCCCTTGTACCCAGGGCGATGCCCTGGGCTAAGTGTTTGTTGGCCTTTCAGGCCGTTTCTACGCAGGGTTTTCATAACTTGCGAAACTTGAAATTTCTAATTTGTAAAGAAAGTGGAGTGTTTTTTTGACAAAATGGATTGAACCACAAGAATTTTGTTTTTCCACAGCATGTAAAAAAGTCATTTCGCTAAAAAATACAGCTCAGAGTATCGCGCATTGCTTAGTATGTCTTATTTTGCTGATGCAGATCCACAGCCAATGCCTTATATGTTCCAAAAGGTTGATTGGAATACCATAAAAGAAGGAATCCGTCATCAGGTTCAAGATTACAACAATAAGCATGTATAGGCGCCTATGTTACGCCCTCGTTACACCCTCAAAAATAGGGTGAACTAGCACCTCGAGTATGGGCAACGGCACCGTCAAGAAGATACTGATAAAAGAATAAATGATCTGACTTACTTACATTCTATACTGAATATCAGAATGTTGCGAAGCAATTATCTTACATTTTCTTACATTTATCTTACCTTTTCAGGTTCCAAAGAAAAACCGTCCGAAAAAAATCCGAAGGCTTCGGACAAAAATCCGAAGCGGTCGGACAAAAATCCGAAGCGGTCGGACAAAGGCCTACATGAATGTAAGATAAATGCAAGATAATGTAAGATAGACTGCGCGTAACCTGCTGATGGTCAAGGATAATGTAAGTAAGTCAGATAAAAACCGCTTTTATTCCAAGTAGGTGTAGCCGTAGAGGCCGCTGCGGTAGTTGGAGAGGAATTCCTTGCCCTCCTCCAGCGAGATCTTGCCTTGCTTCACGCTCTTCGTCACCCAGACCTCGAGCTGGCGGACGAGCTTCTTCGGGTTGTACTGCACGTATTCCAGCACTTCCTCAACGGTCTCGCCGTCGATGATCTGGTCGATGTGGTAGTGGCCGTCCTTCACGCTGATGTGCACGGCGGTGGTGTCGCCGAAGAGGTTGTGCATGTCGCCGAGTATCTCCTGATAGGCACCCACGAGGAAGACGCCGAGGTAGTAGTCCTCGTTCTTCTTCAGGGCGTGCACGGGCAGCGAGTGCGAGTTGTGGCGGTTGGTGGTGAAGTTGGCAATCTTGCCGTCCGAGTCGCAGGTGATATCCTGGATAGTGGCGTTGCGCGTGGGCCTTTCGTCCAGTCGCTGTATGGGCATAATCGGAAAAACCTGGTCGATGGCCCATGAGTCGCTGAGGCTTTGGAAAAGGGAAAAATTGCAGAAATACTTGTCGGCCAGCAGCTTGTCAATCTTCATCAGCTCCTCAGGGATGTGCTTCAGCGTCTTGGCCAGCGCATGGATCTCGTGGCACACGCTCCAGTACATGGCCTCCACCTCGGCCCGTGTCTTCAGGTCGACAATGCCGTGCGAGAACAGGTCGAGCACCTCTTCGCGAATCTGCTCGGCGTCGTGCCAGTCTTCGAGGACGTTGCGCGGCGAGAGGTTGTCCCAAATCTCGTAGAGGTCTTTCACCAGCTGGTGCGAGTTCTCGTCGGGCTCGAACTCTTCGGGCATCTCGGGCAGCGAGGCCGTCTCCAGCACGTCGATGACCAGCACCGAGTGGTGGGCAGCCAGCGAGCGACCGCTCTCAGTGATGATGTTGGGATGGGGAATCTCGTTCTTGTTGGCAGCGTCGACGAAGGTGTAGATACAGTCGTTGACATATTCCTGTATCGAGTAGTTGACGGAGCTCTCCGACGATGGCGAGCGCGTGCCGTCGTAGTCGACGCCCAGACCGCCGCCGCAGTCGACGAAGTCCACGTTGTAGCCCATCTTGTGCAGCTGCACATAGAACTGCGAGGCCTCGCGGAGGGCCGTCTGAATGCGGCGAATTTTTGTTATCTGCGAACCGATATGGAAGTGGATGAGGCGCAGGCAGTCGCGCATGTCCTTCTTGTCGAGCATCTCGAGGGCTTCGAGCAGCTCAGCGCTGGTGAGACCGAACTTCGAGGCGTCGCCGCCGCTCTCCTCCCATTTGCCGGCGCCGCTGCTGGCCAGTTTGATACGGATGCCGATGTTCGGACGGACGTTCAGCTGCTTCGCCACGCGGGCGATGATTTCCAGCTCGTTCATCTTCTCCACCACGATGAAGATATGCTTGCCCATCTTCTGCGCCAGCAGCGCCAGTTCAATGTAGCTCTGGTCCTTGTATCCGTTGCACACGATGATGGAGTCGCTCTGACACTGCATGGCGATGACGGCGTGCAGCTCGGGCTTCGAACCGGCCTCCAGGCCCAGGTTGAACTTGCGGCCGTGAGAGATGATCTCCTCGACCACAGGCTGCATCTGGTTCACCTTGATGGGGTAAACCACATAGTTCTCACCCTTGTAGTCGTACTCCTCGGCGGCTTTCTTGAAGCAGCTCCACGTCTTCTCGATGCGGTTGTCGAGAATGTCGGGGAAACGCAGCAGCACAGGGGCAGTGACGTCGCGCAGCTGCAGCTCGTCCATCACTTCGCGCAGGTCAATCTGCGTAGCGTCCTTACACGGAGTAACATACACGTTGCCTTCTTCGTTGATGCCGAAGTAGCTTGTGCCCCAGCCGTTGATGTTGTACAGCTCGCGGGCGTCGTCGATGGTCCATTTCTTCATAGCGACTGCAAAAATACATATTTTTTTCTACTTTTCAAAAAGAAGACGCAAAATTTGGCCTGTCAGAAAGATTTTCCTACCTTTGCAGCTGATAATCCGATGTGACAGGAACAAAAACGACCATACCGATATGAAAAGAAAACTACTGACGATAGTCTTCGCCTTGACGGCTGTTGTCCTGTATGCTCAAGACAATGAGTTTGGCATCGACGCGCAGTTGCGTACACGCGGTGAACACGACAATGGTGCCGTTATTCCCCTCAAGGAGGGCCAGCAGTCAGCCAACTACATCAATGAGCGTGCCCGCCTGTCGTTTGACTTCAAGCGGGACAACCTGCAGCTGAAAGCGTCTGTACAGCATACTGGACTGTGGGGAGAGTTCGACAGCAGTGAGCCTAACGGCCGCGCTACCATGGTTGAGGCTTGGGCAAAGATGACGTTTGGTGAAAAGCTCTTTGTCCAGGCGGGAAGGATGCAGCTGGCCTATGACGACGAGCGCATCTTCGGCGCTCAGGACTGGGGCGTCAATGGCTGCTGGCATAACGCTGCGCTTCTAGGCTATGAGTACGGACACAACCGCCTGCACCTCATCGCGGCCATGAATCAGGAAGAGCCCAATAACGGCGACTACTACAATGGTCCTGTGCCTTACAAGAACATGCAGGCGCTGTGGTATCACTACAAGTCGGACATGATACCGCTGGGCGTGTCGCTTCTGGCCCTGAACACAGGCTATGAACGGGGAACGGAGAACCACGGACGCACTAACTACATGCAGACCTATGGTACCGACATCACCTTCCGTCCGATGGCATGGAATGTGCATGGTGCCTTCTATTACCAGATGGGAAAGACCTCGCTACGTAGTGTAAATGCGTGGTTGGCATCAGGCTCCATCGGCTTTGACTTTGCGCCCGAGCTGAGTGTCAGTGCAGGCTATGACTACATGAGCGGCAATGACCAAAATACAAAATGGAGCGACACTAACCATGCCTTTAATGCTCTTTATGGCACCAGCCATAAATTCTTCGGTGCCATGGACTATTTTGGCAACACCGTTTTCTGGGGATTGCAGGACATACAGGGAATGGTGAAGTCGAAGCTGTTCGACAAGCTGCAGCTGCAACTGAACTATCACTATCTGATGACCGTTCAGGAGGTGAAGCAGCTTGGAAAAAGACTGGGCCATGAGATTGACTTCCAGCTGAGTACCGAGCTGATGAAGGATGTGACGCTGTCGGCGGGCTATTCCACCATGCTCGGTACGGAGGCGATGGACTATGTAAAGAACGTCAGTGGCAGTCACGACGTATGGCAGGACTGGGCGTGGATACAGCTGAACATCAATCCGCGCATACTCTTTGTCAAGTGGTGATTCTTCCGAAGTAAATCCATGAAGAAGCCGCCAGCCTTCAGCTGTGCGGCTTCTTTGTCAGATATTGCCAAGATACACATGACGCAGGCCTTCTTCAAGGGCAATGCGTCGGGCTGCCTGTAGTGTGTCGGGTGGAGTGGGAGACAGGTGCTGCATCTTGTAGCGGGGAAAGAAACGGCTGAAGTGCAGGGGCGCATCGGTAAGGCCGTTGCTGACGAGCCAGCGGCACATCTGGCGAATCATCTGCATGTCGTCGTTGATGCCGGGAATGACTAGGTTGGTCAGCTCCAGCCAGACGCCGGCATCGCGCATGGCAAGGATCGTGTCAAGAACGGGTTGGAGGTGCCCGCCGCTGATGTTCTGGTAGATGTCGTCGCTGAACGATTTCAAGTCGACGTTGGCGGCATCGAGAAAAGGCAGCAAGTCGGCGAGGGGCTCGGCACAGACATAGCCAGCCGTGACAAGGATGTTCCAGAGACCTGCTTCGTGAGCCAGTCGTGCCGTGTCCGTGACATACTCGATGTAGGTCAGCGGCTCGGTGTAGGTATAAGCCAGACCGGGACATTGGTGTCTTAGACAGAGGGCTACGGCATCCTCGGGCAGCAGTTCATGGCTCTTCACTGCGTCAGGTGCTACCTGCGAGATGTCATGATTCTGGCAGTTGAGACAATGAAAGTTGCATCCCGTACAGGCTATCGACAGACAGGTGGTGCCTGGATGGAAATGATAGAGTGGCTTCTTCTCCACCGGATCGATGGCCAGTGCACATGGACGGCCATAGACTTCGCTGACGAGGATGCCGCCGACATTGCGCCGACTGCGGCATCTGCCCGTCTTGCCATTGGCGATGCGGCAGTGATGCGGGCATAGTAAACATTCTACCGTACCCCCTTCTAAACAGTCATAATACCGACACTCAAACATCTCAAACCTCAAATCTCAAACCTCAAATCTCAAATCAAAAGACGATGGCCTCATAGACGAAGAGTTCGGCATCGCGCCAGCCGTCCCAGGGGAGACCGGCCTTGTCGTGGGCGCAATGGGCCACAAACTCCTCTTTTGTCCAGTTCACTTGGTCGGCTACCTGAGGCAGGAAGGTGCCGCTGCGGAAGCCTTTTCGTACATAGATGCCGTGGCGGTGCAGCTGAAACTCGTCGAGACTCTGTATGCGGCGCATGGGGGTTAGGACGGATATCTCAATGTCGATGTCGGCCAGCTCTTCGCGGCGTACCGGTGTGAAGCGCGGGTCTTCAAAGGCGGCAGCGCGGGCCATCTCGACGACAATCTGGTGCAACGGTGCGTCTTCGCCGAAATGACCGATGCATCCACGCAACTGACCGTGCTTGTGGAGCGACACGAAAGCGCCGCACATGCGGTTGAGCGTCGGATGCTCTGGCCATGGGTCTTCACGGTCTCTCATGGCATTCCCGTCCAGTGAATCCTTGATGCTGTTTAGTGCGATCTCCTTCAGCAGATGCTTCTCCTCGTCAGACAGGGAAAAGCCTGTCTGTGCAGAGTCGTGACGCACGACGGCGAAGGCGTGATAGCCTACCACGCGATGGGAATCATGATTGTCGATGTCGCCAGAGTTCTGATACATCAGGTGCTTTACCTCGTATTGCTTGTCCATCATGCTGAGCAGGGTGACGATGGCGAACTCGCCGCAGGCGCTGGTTGCCAGATTGCGTATGCCGCTGCGGGCATTGGCCTCCAATGTGGCGATGAACTGCGCTACGTCGCCGCTCTCGACGGCTTTCCCCGTCTTGGCATCAACCTCACAGGCATCCTGATAAGAAGGGTAATGTGAGAAATCGCTACTGATGATGAAGAGATTGTCATCGGTGAAGAATGGCTTCAGTACTTCGGCCATGCGCTGCAGCTTGGAGAAGTCGTTGGTAGAGATGATGATGGGTACGATAGGCGGCACTTCGCCCAGACGGCGCTGCAGGAAAGGCAGCTGCACTTCTAAGCAGTGCTCGCGATCATGGGCCTCCTTTCGATAGCAGAATACGCTGTCGGTCTCGATAAGCTGTCGTGCAGTCTCGCGGTCAACCCTTACCTGCCCTAAAGGCGTGGCATAGTAGTCGGCCTCGCTGTTGACCGATGCTCCGTCTATCCACTCGCGATGGCTTGGTCCCAGCAGGAAGATGCGCTGTAGGGGCTTGTCGGGCGCAAGTGTCATGTAGGCCGCCGCAGCAACATTGCCTGAGAAATAGTAGCCTGCGTGGGGTACGATAAGTGCCGCCACATTGCTGCTGCTGTTCGTTCCTTCATGCAGGTGCAGGAAGCTGTCTACCTCCTGGCGGAGCCTTTGCGGCTGTGCCTCATAGAAGCGCCCAGCCTGCGTGGCTGGTCTTACCGTAGGTTCGGTTTCTTTCACATTGTTGAAATTCATCATCATTGTTGCGATTAAGGTAAGGATGAACATGGTAGTAGTTATTTTGTTATCACGAAAAATGGGACAAAACGGTCTTTACACTGACCTGTTTTGTCCCATTTGTCATTTACGCTGCTAAAGCAGGTTTACTTGCCATGACGCTCGTCGCTGACGGTCAGCTTCTTGCGGCCCTTGGCGCGGCGGCTGGCCAGCACGCGGCGGCCGTTCTTCGTGGCCATGCGCTCGCGGAAGCCATGCTTGTTCACGCGGCGGCGATTGTGGGGCTGAAATGTTCTTTTCATTGTTTATTATTCCTTATTATATTATTATTGTTGTTTGATTTTTTTCTTGACATTTAGAGCCGATGAGGGCTAACGGGCTGCAAAATTACGCATATTTTTTCAATTGCGCAAGTTTTTCTCAAAAAAATATGAATTATGAATTATGAATTAAGAAATATTTCGTACCTTTGCAGCCGAAAACAACATATTAAGGTATTATTTTATATGATTAACTCACAAGACATTAAGAAAGGAACGGCCATCCGCATGGACGGAGGCATCTGGGTTTGCATCGACTTCCAGCATCGCAAGCCGGGCAAGGGTAACACCATCATGAACATCAAGCTGAAGAACGTCAGCGACGGCCGCGTTCTGGAGCGCCGCTACAACATCGGTGAGAAGCTGGAAGACGTCGTCATTGAGCGTCGCCCCTACCAGTACCTCTATGAGGACCAGTCGGGCCGCATCTTCATGAATCAGGAGACCTTCGAGCAGATTCCCATAGACAACGAGCTCGTCATCGGCCATGAGTACATGAAGGAGAGCGACATCGTGGAAGTGGTCTCTGACACCACCGATGGCACTATCCTCTATGCCGAGATGCCCGTGAAGACCATCCTTCGCGTAACCCACAGTGAGCCGGGCGTCAAGGGCGACACCGCCACCAACACGCTGAAGCCCGCTTCATTGGAGACTGGCGTCGAGGTGCGCGTTCCCCTGTTCATCAACGAGGGCGACCTCATCCAGGTCGACACCCGCGATGGTAGCTACCTGGCAAGAGCCAAGGAGTAAATGAAATACAGTATTATCGTTCCAGTCTTCAACCGTCCTGACGAAGTCCGTGAACTGCTGGAAAGCCTGACCAGGCAAACCGCAAAAGACTTCGAGGTGATTATTGTGGAAGACGGATCTATGATTCCATGCAAGGATGTCTGCGACAAGTTCGCGGGCATCCTTGATTTGCATTATTACTATAAGGATAACAGCGGGCCCGGACAGAGCCGCAACTATGGCGCTGAGCGAGCCAATGGCGAGTGGCTCATTGTGCTCGACTCGGATGTGGTACTGCCCGACGGATATGTCGCCGCAATAAACGAATCTCTCACCTCTTGTGACGCTTGGGGTGGCCCCGACGCTGCGCACCCAGACTTCACGCCTGTGCAGAAGGCTATCAGCTACTCCATGACAAGCTTCTTCACCACTGGCGGCATTCGCGGCGGCTCTTCCCCCCTTGGGGGGGATAAGAGGGGGGCCTTGGACAAGTTCTTCCCACGCTCCTACAACATGGGCGTGCGGCGCGACGTGTGGAACCAGCTGGGTGGCTTCTCGAAGATGCGCTTCGGCGAGGACATCGATTTCTCGTACCGCATCGTAGAAGCCGGTTACAAGACGGCCCTCATACCCGAGGCGTGGGTGTGGCACAAGCGGCGTACCGACTTCCGCAAGTTCTTCCGGCAGGTGTTCAACAGTGGCATTGCGCGCATCAACCTCACCAAGCGCCATCCGGGCACGCTGAAGCTCGTCCACCTGCTGCCCACGGTCTTCACCATTGGCGTCATCGGTCTGGTGCTGATCTCAGCCATAGGGCGCCTGCTGATGTACTACTGCAGCAACGACCAGTGGCGCTGGCTCTGCCTGTTGCCCTGGGTTCCCATCGTGCTCTATAGTCTCCTTATCTTCGTTCACTCCAGCCTGAAGAACAAAAGTCTCTACGTAGGTCTCCTTTCCATACCTGCAGCCTTTGTGCAACTCATGGGCTATGGTTTGGGCTTTATCAAAGCATGGTGGAAGCGCTGCGTCCTCGGCCAGGACGAGTTCACTGCCTTTGAGAAAAACTTCTATAAATAATAGTTTTTCAAAGTGTAGAATGTATGAGTCCCACTTGAAAAAGTCCACCCAATGCTAAAGTACAACAAAAACAATGCGCAGCCACTCCCCTCCTTTTTAAAAGGAGGGGTTAGGGGTGGTTTGTCAATACTGTCCCAACCGATTGAAGAAAAAGAGGTTAGGTCATTGTCTACAAACCACCCCTGCCCCTCCTTTGGAAAAGGAGGGGAGTGGCTGCGCCGTCATTCCTTTGGAAAAGGAGGGGAATGGCTGCGCCGTCATTCCTTTGGAAAAGGAGGGGAGTGGCTGCGCCGTCATTCCTTTGGAAAAGGAGGGGAGTGGCTGCGCCGTCATTCCTTTGGAAAAGGAGGGGAGTGGCTGCGCCGTCATTCGTTGAGTATGCGACTTTATAAAGTGGGTTCAGTCTATTAAACTCCCCTCCTCCTGGGAGGAGGGGCAGGGGTGGTGGGGATATCGCTACAAAAAAGCACCTATGTATAAAACAGCAGAAGCAAATCCAAAAAGCCAGAAAGATCTACGACAGGCACTTCGAAATAACCTGACTCCCGCTGAGGCGACTCTTTGGAAAGCATTGAAAGCTGCTCAAATCAACGGACTGAAATTTCGTCGCCAACATGGTATAGGCCCCTATGTTATGGATTTCTATTGCCCCTCCATCAAACTGTGTATCGAGTTGGACGGCGAGGTACACAATATGCATGGCGCATATCTGCACGACTCAGAGCGAACTCGCTTTTTGAATGAAAATGGTGTTACGGTTATGCGTTTCGAGAATGAAATCGTTTTCAAGAATATCAATGCAATTATTGAGTCAATCGTAGCTTATGAGGAAGAATGGAAAAGGAATAGCCGCATCTGCAAGTAGTTCCCACCACCCCTGCCCCTCCTCCCGGGAGGAGGGGAGTGAAAATGACTTTTGCAAGATGACACAAACAGCATCAAAACTGACCATTGCCAACTGGTCGCCAGATGACCAGCCACGTGAGAAGCTGCGCGACAAAGGGCCACAGGCGCTGAGCAACGCCGAATTGCTGGCCATCCTTGTCGGGTCGGGCTATCCCGGAGTCAGCGCCGTGGAGCTGATGCAGCAGATTCTGAGCCGTTGCAACAACAACCTGAACACCCTGGGTAAGATGTCTATACGCGAGCTGATGGAGTACAAAGGCGTAGGCGAGGCGAAGGCCATCACCATTCTGGCCGCTTGCGAGCTGGGCAAGCGCAGGCAGATGGAGTCACCCGAGGAGCGCCCCGACTTAGGCACGGCTACACTCATCTACCGACACATGCACCCTGTGATGCAGGATTTGGACACTGAGGAATTCTGGGCGCTCTACCTCAACCAAAACCATCGCCTCATCAAAAAGACGCGCATTGCTCATGGCGGCTTGTCTGAGGTGTCTGTTGACGTGCGTATTGTTATGCGCGAGGCAGTGCTATGCAACGCCACCATTCTGGTCGTTTGCCACAATCATCCTTCAGGAAGCATCCATCCGAGCAAAAGTGACAACGACCTGACACAGAGCATGAAAAGGGCCTGTGAAGTAATGCGGCTGAAATTCCTTGACCACGTTATCGTTGCAGACGGGCAGTATTACTCCTATCACGAAGCGGGAACACTCTGACGTCACTAATCTCTTTTTCAGGTAGACGCAGTGGCTTTCCCAGAAAAATCCCATGGGCTGGGATTTTTTTCCCAAGCGGTGGGACTTTTTTCCCAGGCGCTGGGATTTCCGGGAACGATTCAGATTCGCAGGCGACATGGGAGTTAGCGAAACTTGAACACATTATTATATCTATTGTACGCGCGCGAGGCATTGTAAAGTAACTCGCGCTTACTTTTTTGCCCAAACAATAAGAAAAGTAGATGGTTTAACTTTTTTTTGCCAACCGAAAACGGTTTATTTTGTTTTTTTTTGTAACTTTGCAGAGTATGAAAATCTCAAATCTTTTAATCCGCTGAGTTTCAAGTTAAACGATATTATTCGATATGAAAAAAACTTTTGCGTTGGCAGTAATGCTCGCAGCCATATCAATGACAGCCTGTCAAGACGATCTACACGTCGCTGACGGGCTGTCTGCCGAAACTGCCCCAAACAACACGACTAAGTATGTGACCTTCAACGTCACTGGAGACTTCTCAAGCAGCTGGCAGCAAGCTACCCGTGGCACGGTTCTAGCTGATGGACAAGAAATTACCGACCTCTGGATATTTGACTATCAGAACGGCGCGCTCGTTCAGCAGATACACCAGACATCAAAAGATGAGAAATTCGGCGCACCTTCACTCTGTTTCAATATGGGTAGCCATCACGTCTATTTTGTAGCTTCAAGCGGCACCGACCCCTCTCTTTCAACCTCTAAACATACTATTATATGGGATAAGGTCGGTGACACATTCTATAAGGATTTGGCACTTTATGTCGATGGCTCTATCAGCGGCAACCAGACGGTGACACTTGACCGTTCTGTTACCAAGCTTAACCTTACTATTGTCGATGCTATTAAAGAGGGCACTTCTTCCTTCATTGTTGTGCCCCACCTTTGGTATTACGGTATCGACTACTTTACAGGACGTCCTACTTCTCCGAAGACTGAGCAACCTGTCTTTTTGGAATGTCCTTCATCAAAATATGGTCAGACCCAAAGCAAAATCTCTGTCTTTGGCTTCTCCAGTACAACCGAATGGAAAAATAATGTCAGCCTCTATGCCACGGATGGCACCTTCGTTACTGCACACGTCGACATCAAGGATGCGCCTTTCAAGCGCAACTGTGCTACAGAATATTTCGGTTCACTTTTCGGAACAGAAGGAATCGTGTCTGTCACTATCAATGATATATGGGATGGTGTACAATCAAGTACATGGTAAGTGGTGAAGGGAGCGTAGGCTCCACACATTATTTATATATATGAGCGTAAAAAAACTGTGCGAAAGCACAGCGTTTTTGCGCTATTTTTTTATTGTTTTTACGGTTTTTGGTTAAAAATGTATAATTTTTTCATTTAGTTAACACTTTTTACACAAAACCATCGTTTTTTTTTTTTTTTTTTCTTAAATTTGCGCCATAAACCTTCAAAAAAGACTAAGCATTTATCTTTAAGATGAAATTAAAGAAAGCATTAATTCTTTTGTTTTTGCTGCCGTTTATGGGAAGTCTCCCGTCATTCGGGCAAAAATTCGCCATCAGTAATAATCTGCTATATGACGCCAGTGGGATACTATCGGCGGGTATAGAGATGCCATTATGGAAAAAGACATCGTTTGAAGTCTATGGCGGTCTGCGTCCTTGGAAAAGGAGCAGCACAAGTGTTCACAAGAGTTGGGAGGTACAGGCACAGTATCGTATCTGGCCTTGCCAGGTGATGAATGGACTCTTCATCGGTCCCTATGCCCACTACAGCCAGTTCAATTTTGGCAACACTGAACTGTGCTTTGGCCTGCTTAAGGGATTGAAGCCACACCGTTATGAAGGCTGGCTCGTTGGAGGCGGCATCGGAGCAGGCTATGAGTATGCCTTGGCGAAACACTGGAATATCGGTGCTGAGCTGGGGGTTGGATATACTTATATCAAGTACGATAAATATAATTGTGAGATTTGCGGCAGCCTGAAGGGTAGCGATGACTACAATTACATAGGTATCTCAAAGCTGGGGCTCAGTCTTATTTACATATTCTAACTTAAAACCTCCGTTTTGCAATATGACCATAAAAGACATTCATAAAGGCTTCTGCCTTGTACGGCTTTTCGCAGTTTGGACGGTTGTCTTCCTCCTGTCAGGAATCCTGCCGGTCAAGGCTGGTGACTATGAGTATGTGTTAAAGCTCAATCGCTCGGCACTGGCCGTTCTTGAGAACAAAGTCGTTGCGTCGTTTAACTTGACGGCCATACAGGATGTGCCTGCCATGCAGTCGGTTGTTCTGGTGCCCGAAGTGATAGATACCGTAACGATGCGTAAAGTAGAGTTGCCAAAGGTGTTCATCAACAGCCGCAACCAGCAGATTTTCTTCGAGCGCAACTTGAAGTATGTTTATCCTGATGCCATTGCGTATAGGAAGAAGAAGGGAAAGGACCTAAACATCGACTATCTGCGCTCGGTGCCGTACGAGCCTTGGATGGACAGGGCTGTGCTGAAACTGCGTAAGCAGAGCTGCGCCTGCAGCAATCCCGATGACAGAGGCGAAATGCTCCTTGCCACATTCCCCAGAGAAGAGGTGGCACCGTCTGCCAATCTCTATCCCGTCTATGTGATACCCCCTGCCGATAATTCGGTGAAGGTGCGTGAGGAGCGCGGCTCCGCTTTCCTCTGCTTCGAGGTGAACAAATGGGACATCAAGCCCGACTACATGTCCAATCCCGCAGAGTTGCAGAAAATACACAACTCGGTGAACCTGGTAAAGAACGACTCCGATGTTACCATACAAAGGATGACCATCGAAGGATACGCTTCGCCCGAAGCCCCCTATGACCACAACCTCATGCTCAGCGAGAAACGCACGGAGGCTCTGAAGAGCTACCTGTTGCGCACTAATATTGCTAATGGTATCAGGATAGAGGCTTCTGGCAAGGGTGAGAACTGGGAAGGCTTTATGAAGCAGCTTAGGGAAAGAACTGATGCACCCCAGCAGAGCCGCCTGATGAGTATTGCCAGCAGCAACATCTCGCCCGATGAGAAAGAGAGCAGGATGCGCAAGGAAGCAGCAGAAGGATTCAACTATGTGGTGAAGAACTGGTTCCCCGAATTGCGTTGCACGAACTATACCGTCATCTACACCGTGCGTCCGTTCACTATCGAAGAGTCGGAGCGGGTGTTTGAGACGCGTCCCATTAATCTTAACTTGAACGAGATCTACCGATTGGCCGACAAATATGCCGATAATCAGGAGAAATATTACTCCATCATCCGCAAGGCATATATGCTCTATCCTAACGACTCGTATATCAACCTCACGTTGGCATGTCTTGCCATCAAGAAAGGAGAGGCCGACGAAGCTGAAGAATATCTTAGCAAAGTAAACAACTGTCCAGAAAAGACAATGGACGAGGGCCTCATTGCCTGGCTGAGGGGTGATACCGAAAGGGCTGTAAGGCTTGTGGAGCAGGCTCGCCAGCAGGGCGTTACGCAGGCTGAAATGCAGCTTCAGGAATTCCAAAAGAATAAATAATAATAAAAGAATAAATAATAATAACTAATAAAAACTAGAAAAACTATGTCCCATTCAAGCAGAATCGTTTATGCGCTGCTTTTGGCAGGTGCCGTCGTTTGCGGCTGCAGTCAGCGCGAAGACATTGGCGACGTTAGCGAAAAACAAGAAGCTAATGTTGAAATGGCTGATGTCGTGTTTAAGTTTCAAACAAACGTACCTTCTACTTCCGTGACACGTGGTGCTGAAGGCACTGTGGAAGACAGCGGTGTACATGTGACGGGAACGGTTGAAGAGTATCAGGTGAATAACGCAAGGGTTTATCTTTTCGACTCAATTTCCAAACTCTTTGTCAAGAGCATCTTGCTCACAAATCTTGTCCGTACTGGTGTTGATGCTGACGGTTATGTTATGTATCAATCTGAACGCCTGTCAGTGCCGCAGGGAACATACGACGTCTTCGTTGTAGCTAATTCCTCACGCTTCATCAGCAAGCAGACTGAGACCGAGTTCCTGGCCGACATCGACAGCCTGACATACAACCAGGGTGTCATCACAGACATTTCTAAAGGTATTGTGATGACAAACCGTGCAAACGAAAACCTTAGTTTCGTGATAACCAAGAACGACAATAACGAGGACAATGTGTTGTTCATCACTTTAGAGCGTGTTCTGGCCCGTATTGATGTTGCCAAGAGTGTTGACTCTTTCGAGCTGAAAGATGAGCTTAAGCGCAAGTATGCCAGTGTGACACTTGACGGCTACTACATTGTCAATATGCCCAAGTATTACTACTCATTCCGCCGCACTGCAGTGCTTACGTCCTTGGAGGAACCCGAGTGGAACATCAACGAGAACTTCGGTAAAGTGAAGGATGTGAATGGCTATGTTATCGATCCCTATTTCTTCAAAAAATCCGTCGATGCATCGCATTTCACCAATGCAGATAATTACTATGTGCATTACTTCGGTGCCTATAGCAATCCCAGCACTATTGCATGGATGGCGTTCAACCCGGCCAATGCAGATCCTCAGTATAATACGTTATATAGTTTAGAAAACTGCACATTAGCTCCTGCACAGAAGAACGGCTATAGCACCGGCATCATCTTCAGGGCAAAGATGGAACCCTATAACAACGTTTACCATCTGGGAGAAAACGGCCTTGAACTTATTGGTGAGAGCCAGTATCCGGAAGTGCTGTACTATTTCAATTACAAGTTCTACGACTCTGCCGAAGCTCTTGCTGAAGCTATTGGCGTCAAGGCTATCTCGCCTAACAGCCTGGATCTCTATCAGGCACAGAAGTTTGAGAAGGACGAAACCGGCGTTTACCATTGCTACTACGTTTACTGGATTCGTCATCTGGATAATTTGAACGATACGGTCATGGGCGTGATGGAGTTTGCCATTGTGCGCAATAACCTCTACCGCATCCTTGTTGCTAATGTGTCAGGTCTCGGATATTATGAGATTCCTATTAATCCGGATACGCCTGATGAGGGAGAAGCATATCTGAAAGTGGTGATCAATGTGAAGCCATGGATTGTAAGAGACTTAACAAATATTGTGCTTTGAAACACCTGATTTCCATACTGTGCATCATGGCAATGGTGTCCTGCACTTGGGTGAAGGACGACAATGACGATTGCCCCTACGGCTTCTGGCTGAAGCTACACTACACCTACAATATTCTGGATGTAGATGCTGCGCCGGAATACGTCAAGGATGCGTATGTCTATGTCTATGACACAGATGGGAATTTCGTCAAGCGCATACACGCTACCCAGTCCGACCTGAAGGCCAATGACTATCGTGTCAGGGTCGAGGGTCTGGCTGTGGGCGACTACCAGTTTGTGGTGTGGAGCGGCATAGAAAGCAACCAGTATTCGCTGGAAGGCGAAACGCAGTCCAAAGACGATTTCCGCCTTTCGCTGATAGGAAATGGCAGTACCTATTCTGAAGAATTGCCAGCCATCTACTATGGTTCGCTGACTGGCGTACATTATGACGACTCCTATGCTGTACATTCTGTCGATATGATGAAGGACACAAATAAGTTGGCTTGCCTCATTGTCTCTGTTGACGATGATGGTATTTCTGCTGATGACTATAGCCTGAAGATTGTGTCGGCAAATGGTGTCTTGGATGCATACAACTCAATAGCCACGGATGATGTAACTACCTACGAGCCTTACATCAGCCAGGAAGTTACGTTCAATGATTCCGACTATGGTGAGTTGCATGGAGCAGAGTACGGCATTTCCACGTTGAGACTGATGGAGAACTACGACTGCCGTGTCATCTTCGAGAAGAAGGAGACTGGTGAGGAGATCTTTAACATTTCTCTTCCTGAATTTGTCGGAATGATTGGATCGCTCTATACCAATCTTGGCAGGCAGTTGACCGTACAGGAATATCTTGACAGGCAAGACTTCTATACTATTGTGTTCTATCTCTCTGGAGGTTTCGAGCAGCTCATACAGTTGCGTGTCAACAGTTGGAGAGTAAGGGCTTATAATAACTTAAAACTATAGACGTGTGCTGAACTATTTGCAAAGATATCAGAGTATCTTTCTTTCACTACTTGTCCTCTCGTTATCAGCCTGTCAGCTGGATGACGATGAGGACAAGAAGGAGCCATCGGTGATGAATGTTGGCGATGAGATTCCTGCTTTCACGCTTGACGATGTCAAAGGGCATGAATTGTCTTCTTCATCGTTGAGTGGAAAGGTCTATATCCTTAACTTCTTCGATACCGGGTGTCCTGATTGCCGTCAGGAGTTTGGCGTGCTGCAAAAGATATACAATAAATATCAGGCCATAGTGCCAGTATTGAATGTGCCTCGCAGTCAGACGAAGGAAGAAGTGGAGAGCTATTGGAACGAAGCAGGCCTTTCCATGCCTTACTATATTGCCCGCGACAAGGCGTTGTACAGTAAGTTTGCTACCAGTGGCATTCCCCGTACATACGTTGTAGATGATAGCGGAAAGATTATTGCTGCTTACTCTGATTCGCCCATAGCTGACTACGAATCACTTGACAATGTCTTGCATCAGTTGGTGGGAGATAGTCTTGTCAATCTGTCCGTGAGGTTGAAAGTGCCTGGCATGGCTTCGTTAAAAGATGCAGGTTCCTCTAATGAATGTGCCATCACCACTCTTCAACTGTGGTTCTTTGATGCCGATTCGAAGCAATTTGCTGGCAAGATTGTCTTGAATAATCTTTCACGTTATGAGGAGATTGTTAATCCCTATTATGACATCACCTATACGGTTGATAACGTGTGTTTTAGGGGTGGCATGTATGATATCTTCGCTATTGCCAACTACTCTTATGGCCCAGATGAGGTAGAAAATGAAGATGAAATTCTCAATTTGGTAGACTCTGTCACGTATTTCGATGGTATTGCAGCAAATATTTCCGAAGGCGGACCAATCATGACCAATCGGGCCACCGATTTGCTGGGCATTGACTTGCTTCCTTGGGTCAACAAAAAGTACGTTCTCACTATAGATGTTGAGCGTGTGCTGGCCAAGTTGCAGATTGGTGTCAGTGAAAACTCGTTCTCGTTGAGTAGGGATGGAACGGTTTATGCCGAAATAAATATTACTAACTATAAGTTGGTAAACCTTAATACGCGCTATTATCTTTTCCAGCATACGGACAACATGCCAGAGTTCAGGGAACAACCTGAGTTTACATTGGAAGAGAACTTCGGAGACTATGCCGATGAAGGAGAGCAGTATGTGGTCGATCCCCTCTTCTACAATAAGACGCTGAATGTCGCTGATGCCAATGCGTTTGCCAATTATTACAAGTCGTGGTTTGGGGCATTTAATACAACGAACTTCGCTTCCATGCCTGCCGCTAATAAATATGGCTATGCTTATATTTTGGAGAACACCTCCTTCAAGACGCAACAGAAGAACGGTTATTCGCCTGGCATCATCTTCAAGGGTGCCGTGAATCCTACCTTTGTCTATCTTTATGACTCCAAGCTAAGGGCGCTAAAGGAAGAAACACGACCCGAGTATTGGCCCAATACCATCTATTTGTACAACTACAATTTCTACGAATCTATCCAGGCAATCAATTTTGCAAGCGGTCTCACGCTTGATGAGTCTATGGATTACACTGATGCCGAGCTGAATGTATATGGCATCAAACAGTGTAAGTTTAATATGGGTGTCTATGAGACATACTACGCCTATTGGATACCTCATCGTAACAGTGAGACAGACCACATGGGTCCCATGCAATACGGTATTGTCAGGAACAATTTCTATAAAATAGTCGTCGGTGGTATTAGCGGTATTGGCAACAGTGTCATCACGCCTGACATCATGCGTAATAACTATCCTAACTCTTACGCAGACGTGATTGTTGACAATGCTATGTGACTACGTAAATGAATCAAAAAGAGAGGACACTGATAGAAGAGCGCATCGTTGATGTGCTGAAGACGGTCTACGACCCTGAGATTCCCGTCAACATCTTTGATCTTGGGATGATTTACAAGATTGACGTGAAGGACGATGCCAGCGTAGAGTTGGAAATGACTTTTACAGCACCCAATTGTCCTGCCGCCGACTATATCCTCGAAGACGTGAGGACGAAGGTGGAGAGTGTTGAAGGCGTGAAGGCTGCCACTGTTAACCTTGTCTTCGAGCCGGCATGGGATCAGTCGATGATGAGTGAGGAGGCAAGAGTAGAATTGGGTTTTGATTGAATAATGAAGAACGTATATTTTCTCAGTGATGCGCACCTGGGATCTTGGGCAATAGAACATAGGAGGATGCAGGAGCGCAGACTGGTGCGTTTCCTTGACAGCATCAAGGAGAAAGCTGCCGCCGTTTATCTCTTGGGCGACATGTTTGACTACTGGTTTGAATTCAAGTATGTAGTGCCTCGCGGGTACACCCGTTTCCTGGGAAAACTGTCGGAGTTGACCGACATGGGCGTTGAGGTTCACTACTTCACCGGCAACCACGATATCTGGACTTTCGGCTACTTGGAGAAGGAGTGTGGTGTTATTGTTCACAAGCAACCGGAGACCACGGAGATTTACGGCAAGGTCTTTTTTCTGGCCCATGGCGACGGCCTGGGCGATCCCAATAAGAAATTCAAGTTTTTGCGCTGGCTCTTTCACAGCAAGGTGTGCCAGTTCTTCCTCGCCACGCTGCACCCCCGCTGGAGCGTGTGGCTGGGGCAGACTTGGGCGAAACACTCGCGCCTGAAGCGCCCTGACGGCGAGGAGCCCGCCTATATGGGCGAAGACCGTGAGCATCTCGTCCTATATACGAAGAAGTACATACAGTATCACTCTAACGTTGACTACTTCATCTACGGGCACCGCCATATCGATGTAGACATTCAGCTGACCCACAAGGCACGCATTGTCATCCTCGGCGATTGGATCAGCCATTTCAGCTATGTCGTCTTCGACGGCGAACACTTCCTTACCCAGCAATACATTGAGGGCGAGAGCCAGCCATAGATGGCTTTCAACAGGATATCAAGAAAACTAGACATCAAAACCGGCAAACTTCCAGTTTTGATGTCTTGTCTTCTTGATGTCACAAATTAGAAGATATCAAGGTCTTTCAGCTCCGACAGGTCGATGCCGACCTCTTCTGCTTCTTTGGCCAAGCGGTTGGCTTCCTTTTCACCTTCTTTGCCTATCTTCTCTATCTTGCCCATTAGTTCGGCTTGCGTTGCCGGCTCGATGTTGCCAATCTCTTCGGTGAAGTTCTCCATCAGGGCATCCACCTTCTCCTTAATCTTCACAGCCTTGTCGGCAAATGCTTTCACGTCGTCCTCCGACTGAATGTGTGTACGCTTCATCAGGCTGACCAGATCGTTCAAATGGCCTATCAGCTGCTCGGTAGGCGACAGGTTTTCGTTGTCATGGAATGCGGTGGAGACATCCTCATCGGCGTCCTCATCCTCGTCATCAGTCACCTGTTCGGTGCGCTCCTCATCGTCTTCGTCGTCCTTGTCCTTCTTCGACTTCTTGTCGTTGCAGCCTACCAGCACGACACTCATCATAAACAGTGCTGCGATGCCGAAAATCAGTTTCTTCATGTTTTTCTAATAGTTTTGTGAGTTGTTGATGAAAAAAAGAGCGGGAACTCCTCACCGAGGACTCCCCGCTGTGTAGATGTGTCGTTCTAAAGATATTTAGAACAAGTCAAGATCTTTTAACTCTTTCAGGTCAATATTGGCCTCAGCAGCTTCCTTCTCGATGCGCTCCAGCTCGGGGGCCATTTCCTTCATGACAGCTTCCATGTCCTCCATGAGCTTCTTCTGCTCATCCTCGGTCAGGCTTGACTCGTAGTTCTCGCCAACGCTCTTCTGGAGATCCTCAACCTTTGCCTTGATGTCCTTAGCCTTCTCAGCAAGAGTCTTCACATCGTCAGCAGACTTGATGTGGGTGTCTTTCAGCAGGCTCACCATGTCCTTCAGGTAACCAACCATCTGCTCTTCAGGAGACTTGCTGCAAGAAGTGAAGCTGAGGCTTACCATGAATGCTGCGAGAACAGCGAAAATAACTTTCTTCATAGTTGTAACTAAATTATTTAATTTGATGCCTACTCTTTACAGGATTTTCGGCATTACTCCTTTTCTTTTTTTAGTTGCAAAAAGCATTGACGGCGCAAAGATACACTTTTTTTTTTAATCCGCCATGCTTTTTTTAGACTTTTTTTACGCTAAAGGACAAAAAAGTTAAATTTCTGACAGCGTTTACAGAATTATTAGAGAGAATGATTCATGAAAGCAAATTCATGGTGTCGGTGGCAATCATCAGCTCCTCGTCAGTTGGGATGACAACGACTTTTACGCGCGAGTCATCTGCCGAAATCACTACCTCTTCTCCACGCACTTTGTTCTTTTCTGCGTCGAACTTTATGCCCAGGAACTCCATGTTCTTGCACACCTCCTCACGCATGGAGACTTGATTCTCGCCTACGCCGGCGGTGAACACTACGACGTCAAGGCCGCCCATGGCAGCTGCATAGGCGCCGATGTATTTCTTGATGCGGTAGAAATACATGTCCTGCGCCAGCTTGGCACGCTCGTCACCTGCCTTGGCTGCACTCTCCAAGTCGCGCATGTCGCTGGAGCCCCCTGTCAGACCAGCCACGCCGCTCTTCTTGTTCAGCAGAGTGCTCATGCCGTCGGCGTCGAGGCCCAGCTTCTTCTCAATGAAGGTGATGGCGCCGCCGTCAATGTCGCCGGCACGGGTGCCCATCATCAGACCCTCAAGAGGTGTCAGACCCATGGAAGTGTCGATGCACTTGCCGTCGACCACGGCAGCGATGGAACCGCCGTTGCCCACGTGGCATGTCACCATCTTCGTGCCCTCAGCCTTGATGCCGAGGAACTCGCATGCACGTGCAGAGACGTAGCGGTGGCTGGTGCCGTGGAAGCCGTAGCGGCGGATGCCGTACTTCTCGTACAGCTCGTAGGGAATGGCGTACATATAGGCCTTTGGCGGCATGGTCTGGTGGAAAGCGGTGTCGAAGACACCCACCTGTGGCAGGCCGGGCATCAGCTCCTTCACGGCGTTCACGCCCTTCAGGTTGGCGGGGTTGTGCAGCGGGGCCAGGTCGGAGCATTTCTCAAACTCCTTCAGCACTTCGTCAGTAAGGATGACACTCTTGTTGAACTTCTCGCCGCCATGCACCATGCGGTGGCCCACGGCGTCAATCTCCTTCAGGTCTTTGATGACACCAATCTCAGGGTCGGTCAAAAGCGAGAAGATAAACTTCACGCCCTCAGTGTGCTCGGGAATGTCGTGCATGATCTGGCGCTTCTCGCCGTTGGCCAGTTTCACCTTCACAAACGAGCCGTCAAGGCCGACGCGCTCGGCGCCGCCTGAAGTCATTACGGACTTATCGTCCATATTGTATAATGCATATTTAATTGAACTGCTGCCACAGTTAAGAACTAATATTTTCATAATAAAGGGCCCCCTCCCAACCTCCCCCTGAATGGGGAGGAGTAATTACCTTATAGGGAGTTATTGGGGCATTTTCATATTTGTTATTAATGAGTTTTTTTTCTATTCACTCCCCTCCTGCCAGGGAGGGGGCGGGGGAGAGTCTACTTCTTTGCGTCCATTGCCTGACAAGCAGTGATGGCAACAAGGTAATAAATGTCCTCAACGGAGCAGCCGCGGCTGAGGTCGTTGACAGGACGGGCGATGCCCTGCAGGATAGGGCCGATGGCTACGGCATCGCCAAGACGCTGCACCAGTTTGTAGGCGATGTTTCCAACCTCGAGACAAGGGAAGACGAGGACATTGGCATTGCCGGCGATGTCGCTGCCGGGAGCCTTCTTCTTACCCACAGACGGCACGAGGGCGGCATCGGCCTGCAGCTCGCCGTCAATCTTTAGCGTGGGATCGAGCTCCTTGGCCAGTCGCGTAGCTTCTACGACCTTGTCCACCACCTCGTGGCTGGCGCTGCCTTTCGTTGAGAACGAGAGCATGGCCACACGCGGGTCGTCGAAACCGGCTACGCTCTTTGCTGTCTGCGCCGTGCAGACGGCAATCTGGCTGAGCTGGTTGGCGTCGGGCATCGGTGTCACAGCCACGTCGCCAACGACAAGCACGCCGTTCTCGCCATATTCCGGCTTCTGCGTAATCATTAGCATAGCGCCGCTGACGCAGGTGATGCCAGGGGCACACTTGATGATTTGCAAGGCGGGGCGTAACGTCTCGCCAGTTGTCGAAAGCGCACCGCTGATCTGTCCGTCGGCACCTTCCGTCTTGATAATCATACAGCCTAAGTAGAGCGGGTCTTTCACCAGCTCACGGGCCTTCTCGATGGTCATGCCCTTCTTTTCGCGAAGCTTCTGCAAGAGCTGGGCCATCTCCTCGCTCTTCTCATAGTTCAGTGGGTCGATAAGCGTGGCCTTTCCAATGTTCTTGAGGCCTTTTGCCTCGGCCAGGGCGTGCACCTTCTCGGGATTGCCGATAAGGATGAGGTCTGCGATGTCGTCGGCCAGTACGCGGTCGGCTGCAGTCAGCGTGCGCTCCTCCTCAGCCTCGGGGAGGACGATGCGTTGTTTGTTACTCTTGGCACGTGCAATGATTTGTTCAATGAGTCCCATTTTTGTCTTGTTTTTGATATTTGTTTGTAGTTAGTTGTTTAACTTTGCAAAGGTACGCTTTTTTTCTCGAAACGGCGGCAAAAAAAAGGAAGAAAAAAAGTATTTTACTATAAACAGCTTGCCTGACCTCGTGAGAAGTCAGGCAAGTAGCTGTTTAAAGGTATAAAAACTGACGGAAACTGTATTTCACTGTTTGATATACGTGTAGTTATCCATTATCAGCTTGTTTCCTTCCAGAACAAAGGTCTTACTCATGGCGCTAGAAGAACCTGTGTACCTAATAAGGACTGTGCCAGTCTTCAGATAAGCGTCATACTCTGCAAGCTCCCATCTGAAATTATCGTTCCACGTATATGGGGCATCAACTTTCTTGCCGTAAGCATCATAGTCCTGGTTAGAGCCGGAGTCTGTGCCAGTGCCGTCTGCCCTGAAGGTGAAGATAGAGTAGCCGCCTGTGCCGGATGAAGATGTCTGCCAGTCCCATGTGGTCTTCCACGTGCCTACCAGTACGCTTTGCTGGCCGCCGCTTTTGCCGCTGCCGCCCTCTTCTTCGTCATCATCGTCGTTGCAGGCGGTGAGGCTGCAGCTCACCAATGCCACCATTATCATGGAAAGCATATACAGAAAGTTCTTCTTCATAATTGTTCTTGTGTAGTATATGAAGGAACGTTAGAAGCTATAGCCTAATGCGAAGTTGAAGCCGTCGGCCTTGTAGCCCTTGCTGAGCTTGAACTCGGCACCCCAGATGAAGTAACCGGCTGACAGCATGAAGTGACCTGCTTTGAAGGACAGGCGGGCGTTGGCAAAGAGGTCGAACTTGTACTTTGTCTCAGACTCTTCCTTTAGATTACCATTTTTGCCTTGGGAATACTTGGGAACATCCTGCATTCTGAACGACGGGCCAGCGGCTGCCGTGAGCAACAGTTTCTTGTCGTCCTGTCCCCAAAGTTTGATGGAGTAGTTGGGACCTAAGTCAACGTTGTAGTTTCCGTATTTCTCGAAGTTCAGGCGGATGTTGAATTCAAAGCCCATGGCGTTGGGGTTCAAGAAATAGTCGGAGATACCGTAGTTCTCGCCACCATCGAAGTCGTAGTAGACAAGGTTGAAGACACCCATCGTCTCGTCATCGTCAATGTCGTTGATGTTCTGGTTGTCGGCTCCGGTAATCGGTGAACCATAGTCGTTTGAAATGACGGTCTGTGCGTTGGCGCCCCAGAGGAATGTTGTTGCCAGAATGGCTGTCAAGAATAATTTCTTCATAATTGTAATGTTTGATAGGTTAATTTGGTTAGTTTTATTATTGGAGTTCAAGTTTATTCAGATAGATGATGAACGGCTCGCGGCTGTTGTCAGAATCGGCAATTGTCTCATATTGTACGACGCCTATGCCGCGTGCTATCCAGCAGGTGATTTGCTCGCCGACGAACTTACCGGTGGAGCCAATCTTCTGCGACAGGTGACCCGTCAGCTTGATGCAGTTGAACGTGCCAGCCGGTGTGGTGATGGGCTCTTCTTTTTCTACCTTCCAGTTGTCGTAGACGGTCTCTGCCTTGAAGTTGCCTCCCAGCACTCCCTTGCCATTGTCGTAGAGGGTGCTGGACTTCAGCTGCATACCTGGCTGCATGTTGCCGGGAATCAGCAGGCCGAAGCCGCGTCTCTTTGAGATGATGTAGAGGACGTCTTGGGCTACATTGTGTGTCAGATGGAAAGTGCCGGCCGTGTCAATCTCGACGGGATACAAACTCTCCTTGAACGAGGCGGGGATGCCCTTCGATGGCTCGTGCTTTTTATTGAAAAACTCTTGCTTGATGTGGGCCACCAGCAGACCGTTTTCTATCAGCTCGTTGCTCACTACTTGCTGCATATAGGTAGGGCCGCCCCTGTACTGTGTCTGCTTGCCTTTGTATTGGAAACAATACTCTGCTACAGAGCCTTTGCGGTAGAGGGTGTAAGGGTTGATGGCGTTGACCTTTAGCTCGATGTCGGTAGGACTCATTTCAGGTGCAGGATAGAAGCCCGGGTCAGTAGTGTTGCTGGCCAGCAGTGCTTGACCGTTGGCGGCAGCGGTGGCTGCCTGTGCTGCAGGAACCTCTGTGGCAGCAGGTGTGGCTGGCGCAGCGGGCTGCTGAACAGGTGCCTGCTGAGCCGGTGTGGGCTGGGCGGCTGGTTGGGCTGCGGGCTGGGCGGCGGGCTGAGCGGCGGGTTGAGCTGCTGCTTGAGCTGCTGCCTGCTGGCGTGCGCGCTGCTTCTGCTGGTAGGAGTCGTTATACAATGTTGTCGTGCCGTCGGAATTACGGATCATAAACACGTCAGACTTCGGCACGGTGAGGACAGGTGCCTTTTTCTTGTCCTTCAGCTGATAGGAAATCTCGTCTCGGCCTACTCTGACGTTGTAGACAACGAACATTTCGCCGCGGTTGAGGAACATCACGTCGTCATCCTTGTCAAACTCTACAACGGGTGATGTCATTTGGTTACCCTCCTCGTCGAAGAAGATGTTGTTGCCCTTGTCCTTCATAATCATGTACACGAAGTCGGCAGGGGCGTTAAGGCGACCGCGCCGTTTGTGCTTCAAGTCTACGAAGGTTACTTGCGAGCTGCTGATTTTCTCAATCTTTACTGTTATCATCGACCCGTCACGCGTAATCATCACGTCGTCGTCGCCCGCCATCGCAGGCAATGCCGTCAGCATAAGAGCCAACAGGCTCCAGAAAAATCTTTTCTTCATCTTTTTGTTTATGTTTATTGGTAAGTTGTCTAGTTAAATGACGTTTTGCTGTTTGTTAATAGCTCGTTAATTTGATTTACAGTTTGCAAAAATACACAATTATTTCTTTTCTCTGTCAAAAATTTCTAAAAAAATAGAAAAATCTTTAGAAATACTATGAAATAACGGTGCCGCCAGTACCGTTGATAGCCTGCGCACTGGTGATGATGACGCGGCTGACGCCGGCGCTGATGGCCTGAAGTGCGTTGCTGATCTTGGGTAGCATGCCGCCGCTGATGGTGCCATCGGCTTTCAGCCGTTCAAAGTCGGCGGCTGTGATGCTGCCGATCACCGATGTGTCGTCATCTGGGTGCTGCAGCACGCCTGGCTTCTCGAAGGCGAAGACCAGCGTAACGTCATACTTGTCAGCCATGGCCTTTGCCGTTTCCGATGCCATGGTGTCGGCATTGGTGTTGAGCATGTTTCCTTGTCCGTCGTGCGTAAGCGGTGCAATGACAGGAACCATCCCTGCCTCGATGAAATGGGCAATTTTTGTTCCGTTAGCCTTCTTGACATCGCCTACAAAGCCGTAGTCGATACTGCTGACGGGACGCTTGATGGAACGGATGATGTCGGCATCGGCGCCCGTCAGGCCGATAGCATCGGCGCCCAGGGCCTGCAGACATGCCACAACGTGTTTGTTTACCAGTCCGCCGTAGACCATTGTCACCACTTCCAGCATGTTGGTGTCGGTGATGCGACGCCCCTCTACCATCTTTGTCTCA
The DNA here is from genome assembly GCA_024681875.1 of Prevotella sp. Next base: position 7,167 of record JAILAA010000159.1, on the reverse strand, counting down.
ATGCCTAAGCGTTCAGCCGTCTTTGTGGCGCGACGTCCACCGCCGTGCACCAGTATTTTGGCTCCGGGAATAGCGATGAAATCGCGTAAAAGCTGTGCGAGTTGTACTTCGTCCTCTACTACGGCACCTCCTACTTTTACGACAGTCAGTTTATTTTTCATGTTCTTGATTTTGCATTATTTGGTGATGATTCTGCTCAACAGCCCGTCATAGGTGTTGACCGTGATGGTCAGCGTGTCAGCATGTATTTCGGCCAGGGGGATGCTGGCGAAGGCCGTTGATGAGTAATATTCCGGTTGGCCACCTTGGTCATGGTAGAGAATGAGGCGCTCGTGCGTGCTGGTGCTGTTGATGCTGTCGCGGATGAGTCCGATGGTCTGCATCGCCTTGTCGTCATCGGATGTGCCCGTCAGCAGGCGCAAGCGCATATTGACGTATTTTTTGTTTTTACTCACCCAGATGCTCTCCACATATATCGGGTCGGTTTTCATGGTGTCCTTCTTCTCTTTCGTGACAAGTGTGTGGGGTGTCAGTACACCCACCCTGTTGAAATTGACGGCCTCGGCTTTATTGTCGCCCACCCTGTTATAATAGAGTAGCGCACGGTAGGTAGTGTCGGACTTAGACATCCATTTCACCGTTGTCGGCGTAGTCAGAGCCAGGTGCTCGCCTTCGTCGGTCTCCACGGCCGTCACTTTGCCGTCGCTGTTCACGAAAGCCTCTGTCATCTCGGCTGTCAGTAGCGAGTTTTCACCTTCGCCCTTATCGTAGGCGTCGATGCTACAGGCTGCAATGCTGTATGAAAGGAGGCAGAAGAATATGGCTCGGCTCATGATCTTATTCTTGGTTAAGTGCTTTCGCATGGTTGTGCCAGGGGTTGGCGTACATGGTGGTGATGCGCTCGCGCAAGAAAGGAATGTCTGGCTGCTCGAGCTGTTGTGTTTTGGCAATTTGATTGTCGATGAAATGGGCGAATTTTGCTTTTTCCTCGTCAGTGCTTTCGGCCCCTGCTGCCACCCGGTTGGTAGCATAGAGCCGATAGTGACGGTGTATTTCCTTGTCGATGTGGGCAGCGATTGTGTCGAAGAGCTCGCCTTTAGGCATGTCCTGGGGCAGGGTGTCGAGCCAATCGTCAATGCAGGGGGCGCAGTGGTAGTGTACATGGCCCTTGTACCCCATGATGCCGGTGCGCATCGATTCCACATCGTCCTGCTTGGTTTTCTTCCAGCCCGGCACATCGCGCTTCAGCTGGAACTCGCGTGCCTTGAGGAAGTCGCAGGGGTCATACTCATAGCTGATACTCAGGGGTACGATGTGCAGCGCCTTGAGACGGTCGATGACAGTGCCCTCTCCGCCCATGGCCATCATCTTCAGAATGCTGGACTGTGTGCGGTCGTCGCTGTCCTTGGCACGGCCTTCGCGCTGAGCTATCCATACGTTGTCGTGCTTTACGCCAATGACATAGTGCATGTATTCCGACAGGCGTTTTGAGGCTGCCAGCATTTCGCGGATGCCTAAAGAACGTTCCACGATGAATGATTTGTTGATGCGCACAATGTCCTTGATCCATGGAGCTGCCAGCAGGTTGTCGCCAATGGCAATCTCGCAGGTAGTGCCGGCGCCAGCATCGATGAGCAGCACGTCGAGCAGGGCGCTGTCGAGCACAATGTCGCGGTGGTTGCTGACGAAGGTGTAACGGCTCGACACGTCAATGGCCGAGGCGTCCAAGTCAAGACCTGTCGACGCCTTCGCCATGAGTTGTTTCAGGAAAGGATAGCAAAACATCTTCTGGAACTCAAAGCACGTATGGCACTTCCGCATGTTCTGCATAATCGCCTCGAAAGGCACCTGTGGATAAAGATAGTTCACCACGATGCGGAACTGTGCGTCCTGCTCCAAACGGTCGTAAGCCGCGGGCAGTTCCTGCGGCTCAAGGGGGCGGATTGCGTCGAAATCTTCTATTCTCATGGTTTTAGAATTGGTTCTCTACGATGTCGGTCAGCACGTCGGTCATGCTCAGACCGGCAGCACGCACCTGCTGGGGGATGAAGCTGGTGGCAGTCATGCCGGGCGTTGTGTTGATCTCGAGCATGGTGATGTCGCCCTTCGGCGAGATGATGTAGTCGATGCGGATGATGCCGTTGCAATGCAGAATATCGTAAATGGCCGAAGTGAGTTGTTGCGCACGCTCGGCCTGCTCGTCAGGGATGCGGGCGGGCGTTATCTCTTCCACCTGACCGTTGTACTTGGCGTCGTAGTCAAAGAACTCATTCTTCGTCACCACCTCAGTGACGGGGAAAACCACGCTCTTCGTCTTCGTCTTGTAGCAGCCGACGGTGATTTCGGTGCCTTCGAGGAAAGACTCAATCATCACCTCGTCGCTCTCCATCATGGCCACACGCATGGCAGCTGCCAGCTGGTCGGGGTGCTTCACCTTGCTTACCCCGAAGCTGCTGCCGTCGCAGGCGGGCTTCACGAAACACGGCATACCTACGGCCTCCACAATCTTCTGTTCGTCTAACTGATGCTCCTGTCCGCGGCGCACCAGCACGCTTTCGGCCACTCTGACGCCATAGCCCTTTAGATACTGGTTGAGCACGAACTTGTCGAAAGTTATTGCCTCCACCAGTACGTTGCTGGTGCTGTAGGGTATGTGGAGCAGTTCGAAGTAGCCCTGCAGGATGCCGTTCTCGCCCGGCGTACCGTGTATGGTGATGTAGGCATAGTCGAAGTGGCGCGTCTTGCCCCCTTCGCGGAAGGAGAAGTCGTGTAGCTTCACACGCGACGTTGTGCCGTCAGGCAGGTCCACCTGCCAGTCGGTGCCCTTCATCTCTACGACATAGACATTATAGCGTTCTTTGTCGAAGAAGGAGTAGAGACCTTGTGCTGAGCGTAGTGATACGTCGTGCTCACTACTGTCGCCACCGCATACGATGGCTATGGTTCTTTTCTGTTGTTTCATATATGATTTGAGAGTTGAAGTTTATATAATGTCTGAAGTCTAAAGTCTATAGTCTGTAGTCTAAGCCTGTAGTCGCCGCCGCCATTTGTCGACAAGTGCCATCAAGTCGTTGGGTAGGGAAGAAGTGAAGTCCATCTGCTTGCCTGTCGTTGGATGCACGAAACCCAGCGTCTGGGCATGCAGCGCCTGGCGCGGACAGAGCTTGAAGCAGTTTTGTACATAGGCCTTGTAGCTGGCAGTACGCTCGCCTCGCAGTATCTCGCAGCCGCCGTAGCGCTCGTCGGCGAAGAGCGGATGACCGATATGCTTCATGTGGGCACGGATCTGGTGCGTGCGTCCCGTTTCCAGACGGCACTCGACAAGGGTGGTGTAGCCATAGCGCTCCAGTACCTTGTAATGGGTGACGGCGGGCTTACCTGTTTCGCTGTCGGGCGGGAAGACCGCCATCCGCAGCCTGTCCTTCGGGTCACGGCCGATATTTCCCTCAATGCGGCCTTCGTCCTCGACGAAATTTCCCCAGACAAGGGCCACATAACTGCGGTGGGTCTCATGGTGGAAAAACTGCTTGCCCAGATTGGACTTTGCCTCGGGAGTCTTTGCCACGACGAGCAATCCGCTGGTATCCTTGTCAATACGATGGACAAGGCCTACCTGCGGGTCGTTGGGGTCATACGTAGGAAGATTTCGCAGATGCCAGGCGATGGCGTGGACTAATGTGCCGTGGAAATTGCCGCAGCCCGGATGTACTACTAAGCCAGCTGGCTTGTAGATGACCATCAGGTCATCGTCCTCGTAGCGCACGTCAAGCGGCATCTCCTCAGGTACGATGGTGGTGTCGAAGTGGGGGCGTGTCAGGCGCAGGCTGATGACGTCTCCCGCGCGCACCTTATAATTACTCTTTACGGGTTTGTCGTTGACGAAGAGGAACCCGCCCTCGGCAGCCTGCTGTATGCGGTTGCGGCTGGCGTGCTGTGTGTGCTCGGTCATGTATTTGTCGATGCGCAACGGCACCTGGCCTCGGTCCACCTCCATGCGCAGGTGCTCATACAATTGCCCGTCGGCCTCGGAGGCTTCGCTGCCATCCATCAGCTCTGAAAGCTCCTCTTCGCTGAGCTCCTCGCCGTAGTCTATGTCAGGCTCCGTCATCATCGCTTAGTACATTTCCAGTTCTCTCGGGTCAACGGGCACGAAGTCGTCTTCCGGCCCTTCATAGCCGTTGGCGGGATCATCCTGAGTGCTTTCGTCATCGCCGTTGCCGAGGGGCGGCAGTTCATAGAAATCGTCGTCGCCCGTTTCGTTCCACGAGCCATTGCCGATGACCAGCACCAGCTGCGACTCGCGGGCAACCATGTCGCCTACGTGTATGTCGCGACCGTCCATCTTGATACCGTAGACCCAGTCCTTCTCGCCATCGATGAGCTTAGGTGGCAGCACGTGCAGGTCAAGGGCCTGTAGGCGGGCGATGGCCTCGCGATAGCTGCAGTTGTCCACGATGTCGGGGATTCTGACGCGTGGTATGGTGAGCGAGTTGATGGTGACGTAGATGATGCGGCCTTCTTTGACGTTCATTCCCTTTGAAGGTGACTGCACGACGATACTGCCGGCGGGCATCTCCTTGATATAGGTGGAATCGTTGGCCTCGATGCGCAGGCCCAGCTCGGCCACTGCCTCTTGTGCCTCAAGGTAGTTCTTTCCATACAGATCGGGCACCTCAATACCCTCGCCGTGATGTGTGTATTTCAGTAACCACCACTTCAGGCCTACAAAGGCCATTACAACGACGGCTACCATGCCCAGCAGGTTAAGCCAGAGGTGCCAGCTGGCGAACTTCCGGAAGAATTTCTTTGCTTTCATGTTGCAAATGTACACATATTTTTTGAAATATGCATTTGTAGCGCTGTTTTTTTTGAGAAAAATCTTGCTTTCCCAAGAAATCCCAACGCTTGGGACAAAAGTCCCACCGCTTGGGAAAAAAGTCTCACCCCTAGGGCTTTTTGGGAAAAGCCACTGAGCCTTCCTGAAAAAGAGATTGTTGCCCCAAAAACACCCGCTCTTTATTTTATTCCTGCAAAATGCCGGCATTTTTAAAAAAAAGAAAGAAAAACTTGGCCGATTCAACAAAAAGTAGTAATTTTGCACCCGCATTTCGTGCGCGCTGCGCTCGAACACTGCATTTATGTATAACCCATTAAATATTTAAAGTCAAAAAACAGTATGATTATTGTACCTGTAAAAGAAGGCGAAAACATTGAGAAGGCCCTTAAGAAGTTTAAGAGAAAGTTTGAGAAGACCGGCGTGGTCAAGGAGCTCCGTCGCCGTCAGCAGTTCAACAAACCCTCTGTACTGAAGCGCCTGAAGATGGAGCATGCCGTCTATGTACAGCAGCTGCGTACTGCCGAGGAAAACTAAAAAAGTTTCCGGAAAATTTGGTAGAATCAAATAATTTCCGTAAATTCGTAGCCGAAAAGCGTGATTGACCTCTTTCTCAAGTATCTGCGCTATGAACGCAACCGCAGTGAGCTGACCGTTCAGCGATACGAGATGAGCCTTTGCGACTTTGAAGCTTATTTTCAGTCCCTAGAGGCTGGGCTCGATTGGGCATCGGTGGATGCCGACATCATCCGCGGATGGATGGAGAGCCTGATGGAGCGGGGCAATATCGCCTCCACCGTCAATACGGGTCTTTCGGCATTGCGTTCGTTCTATAGGTTCGCGCTGGCCAGGAAACTGGTGGATCGCGATCCGGCGCATGGCCTGACAGGGCCGAAGAAAGCCAAGCCGCTGCCGCAGTTCGTTCGCGAGAGCGAGATGGATAAGCTGCTCGACGAAGAGCAGTGGGCTGATGATTTTAATAATGTACGCGCGCGTACTATTATTATATTATTATACGAGGCAGGACTGAGAAGAGCAGAGCTGATAGGGCTTAACGATGGCGATGTGGACTTCACCGCCGGCCAGCTGAAAGTGACCGGTAAGAGGAACAAACAGCGCATCGTGCCTTTCGGGGCAGAAATGGCCCGGCAGCTGCAGCACTATATGGAAGTGCGCGACAGCGAAGTGGGCTCGACAGAAGGGGCACTCTTTGTGGAAAAAGACGGGAGACGCATCACACCCTACCGCGTGTACGTCGCTACGAAGGACAACCTGTCAAAGGTGACCACCATGAAGAAACGCTCGCCACATGTGCTGCGACACTCTTTCGCAACAGCCTTGCTCAACAACGGCGCCGGACTGGAAAGCGTCCGCCAGCTGCTGGGGCATGAAAGCTTAGAGACGACCGAGATTTACACGCACACCACCTTCGAACAGCTCAAACGAGTTTACAAGGATGCCCACCCAAGGGGCTAACCTGATAGTTTAACTTTTTAAAAACAAAAGACAACTATGGAGATTAAGATTCAGTCGATTCATTTCGACGCTACCGAGAAGTTAGAGGCGTTCATCGAGAAGAAGGTCGCCAAGTTAGAAAAATCCTATGAAGATATACAGAAAGTAGAGGTGCAATTGAAGGTTGTTAAACCTGCCACTGCTCAGAACAAGGAGACAAGTCTCACAGTGACCTTGCCAGGTCAGGCTCCTGTTCACGTGGAGAAAGTGAACGACACGTTTGAGGAAGGAATAGACCTCTGTGTTGACGCGCTGAAGGTGCAACTGCAGAAAATAAAGGAAAAATCAAGGAATTACTAAAAAAAAGTCTCAAAAAATTTTGGTAGTTCAAAAATAAGTCGTAACTTTGCAGCCGTTTTCCAACAGGTCGTAATTCTGAAACGGAAGCGGCTGCATAAAAAGCCTCTTTAGCTCAGTTGGCCAGAGCACGTGATTTGTAATCTCGGGGTCGTTGGTTCGAATCCGACAAGAGGCTCAAGATTGGAGAAGCAAAGGGCATGAGGCCCGGAGCAAAGAAAAATATTGGGAGGTTTCCAGAGCGGTCAAATGGGGCAGACTGTAAATCTGTTGTCTTTCGACTTCGGTGGTTCGAATCCATCACCTCCCACTCTCACGAGATGTTTTTGCGGAATTGAGTGCAAGCCGAGCACAAAAGCTCGCTTTTGTTGAGGCGAAGCCGAGATGCCGTACTTGCGGAAATAGCTCAGTTGATAGAGCACTAGCCTTCCAAGCTGGGGGTCGCGGGTTTGAGCCCCGTTTTCCGCTCTATAAACAAATGCTGTAATAGCTCAGTGGTAGAGCACTTCCTTGGTAAGGAA
>JAILAA010000115.1 GCA_024681875.1 Prevotella sp. | reverse complement strand
ACTTGCCAACCGTCCCGATGTGAAAGCAGCGGAATACGCATTGAAAGCGCAGATGGCACAGGTGAATGTGGCACGAGCCGCATTCTATCCGCAACTGACGATTTCAGCATCGGCAGGATGGACAAACAGCGTGGGTGAAATTGTGAATCCTGGTCAGATACTCCTGAATGCCATCGGCTCGCTAGTGCAACCACTGTTTAACAAGGGTCAGAACCGTGCCAACCTACGCATTGCCAAAGCACGACAGGAACAGGCGCTGGTAGCCTTTAATCAGGCACTGCTGGCTGCTGGCGGTGAACTGAGCGACGCACTCTCGGCCTGCCGACTAAGCAGCGAACGACTGGTGCTACGTCAGCAGGAAGTGGCCGCCGCAGAGCGTGCCTACGAGGTGAGCAAGGACGTGATGCAGAACAGTTCAGCAACCTACCTCGAAGTGCTCACTGCCCAATCCACTCTGATTCAGTCACGCCTAACCATAACTACCGACTGGCTTGACCATATACAAGGAAAAATCAACCTCTTCAAGGCTTTGGGAGGAAACATAAACGAAAAAGAGGGCTGACAGAATGTTTCTGTTTATATGGTCACACAAGATACGGATTGTTTGCTTTCTTATATCCAATCGTCGATTTCTTGCCGTGGCCGGGATAAATCACTGTTTCGTCGGGAAGTAACTCTGTGATGAATTTCAGGCTTGCTTGTAGTTCTTTTTTATTCCCTCCCAGTAAGTCCGAGCGTCCTATGCCGCTTGTCATCGTGACAGTTGTAGTACTCAATGCTCCAGGAAGCCAAAGAGTCGTCTGCCGCCGCTACAGACAATCAGCAGTACTACTGCCATCATCGTAAACATCAGTCTTTTCATACGCCATGATGCGAGTGAAAAAAGAGATTCGGGAGGCAGACGCTGGCGATTCAGCGTCGGCCTCCTGAAGTATTATTGTTTCAGAAATCTTTCAAGCAAATCTTTTAGATTTCTCATTTTCTCCTCCAAATACTCTTCCTTGTATTTGTCATAGAAACGTTTAATCTGCTCCAATTCTTTTTCATTTAAAACATACGGATTGAAGCAATTCTCTCCTGTCTCAAAGAACTCACCCTTGGTGCTTCGTTGCAAGGCTTGCACGATGAGAATGCAGAGGTCGAAGCAACGATGTAGGGGAAGTTCCTCGCTCTGACGACTCCACCGCTTGCCATTATGCCGGAATACTTTCGCCGATATTTCCTTTATACCATCTTCGTCTTCATGTTTCCACTGGGCCAATCCAACTGATAGTGCTTTTGCATCTGTGTCGTTCTTATATAATCCGTCGTATTCGGGATAATTGTCAACGCCAACGATGGAGTGATGTTGTAACCCCATAGGAACAATATCTGTCTTATCCATAGAGCAAATTTGTTAGTTTGTAATTCTGGCAACAATGCCATTATAGAAGTAAATACATGTCTTAAGATTGTATTTCCAAACGGTATATTTGCCTGTCGCGTCAACCATGTTCGATATTTGTATTGGCGTACCCCATGCTTTCCGACACATTTCTGGCGTCATGCCCAAAGCGACCTTGCGACTTGCAATGAGTGTTCCGAATTCATTGCCATACTGAGCACATAATTCTTGCTTGCGTTGTGCTTCCCTTGCTGCTCTTTCTCTTCTTTGCTTTTCAGCTTCTTGTCTGTATTGAGCCTCAGTTAGTGCTTCGTATCGCTTTGTTTCAGCATAGATGGCATTCAAATCATCAACCTTGATAAGCCATCTTTCTGTTTCATTTGTGACGGATATTCCTTCGCCATAATTGTCAACATGAAAGTGGCGGTCTCTTATCAGCTCTCCTTTTGATCCTGTATAGGGGTCTGGCTGCCAGATTGTCATCTTGTCTGTTACAGTACTATAATAACTCATACATTCGTTATTGTTTTCTGATTTGTCAGATTCAGATAGTCGATCAATTTTAATTGCAAATTTGCCGCTCTTTTCACCTTCAAGCACGCAACACGTGGATAGATTATCATTCACAACAACGTCAATACAGTGGAATAACGAATCCTTTTGGAAAATAACCGTTCCTGTAAGTACATCTTTGATTTTTCTATCTGATGGATTCTTATATCCTCCCCCAAAACGTTTATAGGTTAGATAGACATCTTTTCCTTTAAGTTCATTGCATATGAGATTGTAGAATCTGACCGGGAGAAAATGACGTTCCGTATATGTATCTATTTTTGTATAATAGATACAGGAGGAATCCAAAGATTCCAGACGGTGATATATTCCACAATCCAAACCATACCCCACGAAATCGCATTTCTCTCCTTTAAGTTGGAACTCCTGTACCTTTGTGTTAATCTCAGAAAGTTTCATTCCACTCCCCAAGGAGAATCCTCTTTCCAAACTTTCTCGGCTCGGTAAATTACTCGTATATCCACTATCTACCAAAGCATATAGTTCACTGGCTATCTCCTTGCCGCCAGAATCCGTTCCAATAAAAATTCCTGTGACACGGTAATAGCCTTGTGAAATGGGACTTTCATTGTGCGGTTTCCTTTTAATACTCTTTTCATTGTGATTAACCACAATGCAATCCATCTTTGCTCCGTTGGTGTAAAGAGTGTCGCCTACGATGTTCTTTCTGTAGTAATATTGCAGGAACGTACCGTCATACGTATTGAAGTTGTTTTCAATCGAGAGCGGCTCAGTCACATATTTACTTGCAGTCATCTGCTCTTTATATGCATCGTCTGCCACCTTGATTTGGGCTGATGCATACGTTAGTTGTGCAACACAGAGAAATAGCAAAACTGATTTCTTCATACGATTATTATTTTTGTTTTAACTTCTTTCAAATGAAATGCGCAGGCCATTTCTACGCATTCCCGGCTCACCACAAGCCATTGCAACCGTTGAAACGCCTGCGCACTATGCGCCGACGCTCTTTGTTGCAATTTGGCTCCTTTTGTCCGAGGTGGTGAATGGGAATGATAGAGCCTAATATGTCTTTTGTTCCGAAGAACGTTGCAAATTTACACAAAAAACTTCAAATTAGGTGCCTCGTAATGCAAAAATCACATAAAATGAAGCGAATTTGTTCATTTTTACATGAAAAGAGGTGAAAAACATTGCTTCTTTCAGAAAATAGTTGTAATTTTGCACCGAAATTCAAAGTATTTTAGGAAATGCGCGACATTAAAGACATAGCAAGGTATGTGGGTTTGTCTCTCATTGCAAAGGGACTGACGGTTAGCCCGTTGAAACTACAGAAACTGCTCTACTACGTGCAGTCATGGTACATGGTATTCAACGGACGACAGAACACGCTTTTCGCTCAGGCTCCACAGGCTTGGGTCAATGGTCCCGTATATCCTGACATCTATTACCTGTACCGCGACAAGGTTTCAAATATGTGTGACCACCTGACGGCAAAGGACTTCGATACGGACGATGTGAATGCAACACTTGCAGAATTGGCTGCGAAACTGGAATTGTCGGCAGAGGAGACGGAACTGCTGGATTCTGTTGTGATGCTCTATGGTTCGAAGTCACAGAACGGGCTTATCTTCCTCACCCACGCTGAACAGCCTTGGGTGGAGGCGCGTGAGGGGCTGGCTCCCTACCAGCGGTCGGAAAAGGAAATATCCCTTGACACGATGCACGACTACTACAAGGCCCGTCACGACAGGAATCGCCAGAAGCAATGAAACTCAATCCCTACGACATAGACATTCAGCCAGAGGAACTGGCTCAACTCAATACGCCTGACTCTTTCAAGAACAGTCTGAGCTATGATGACGTGCAGTTGTCGAAAGACCTGCCCATTGTAGTGAAGTATGACTATATCGACTTGGACGTGACTGACTATCACTTTAAACAGGAGTTCATGTTACGCGATACGCAGGAATACTTCACTATGATGAAAGAGATTTCTTCGAGTACCATCAATGAGTTAGAAGCAAAGGCGCGTCGCGATAAGAGTTATCATTTCTATCGTTCCAATTTCAGCGGTAATGTGAGGAAAGCAGTGAAACAGATTATGCCTGATGCTGACGAAAGCATGATTGTTTATCACTTTGGACTTTATGAGTGCGATGGTAAACTGGCATGTAGAGATACAGGCGACCGTTCGCCACGTGTCTATTTCATGCTCGGCACCAACGGATTTATCTACATCCTCTTCTTCGATCCGTTCCACGAACTGAACCCGATAGTGAAGTAAAATACCCCATTTTTAAGTTTCCAACTGGAAAAAAATAATTTCCCAGTTGGATTTTTGTTTTTTCCCAATTGGGCGGCTATTCATATCCCTACGAAAGCGCTACATTTCACCCCCGATTTTTCCCGTTTCACCCACATTGTTATTCTGTATCGCGCGAGAAAGGCGTAATTTTGCGGCGTGATTAAGAAAAGAATGAATATGAACGGACTAAGGAAGATATGGATGATGGCGGCGGGGCTGTGGTGCCTGATGACGGCCTCGGCACAGACGGTGGACAGCATCGGATGGCGCAGCGTGTTTATGGAGCCGCAGTTGGTAGGGCTGATAGAGACGGCGCTGGAGCGGAATGCTGACCTGCGGACGGCAAACCTGAACGTGGTGCAGGCGGAGGCGCAACTGAAGGCGGCAAGACTCTCACTGTTGCCATCGCTGACGGTAGGTGCTGAAGGACAACTGTCGAAGACAAAAGTACAACCGACACAAAAGACGTACAATATCCCCGTGTCGATGCAATGGGAGGTGGATCTGGCAGGACGGCTACGCGGCGAGAAGCGGACGGCGGTGGCCAACTACTGGAGCACGGCAGAGACAGAGCGGGCGGTAAGGCTGCAGGTGATAGCGGCGGTGGCCACACATTATTATACATTAGCCATGATGAACCAACAGCTGGCGGTGACGCGTGACAATGCCGAGAACGCCCGACAGACAGTGGAGACGATGGAGGCGCTGAAGGAGGTGGGCATGCAGAACGAGGCGGCGGTGAGTGCGGCTCGGGCGGCCTATCTGAACGTGGCGGCGAAGGAGAAGACCTTGATGCAGCAGATAAAGGTGGCGGAGAATGCGCTAAGAGTAATAATTGGAAGCCTCACCCCCGACCCCTCTCCAAGGGGAGAGGGGAGTAATTACTCTTTTATGCAGACAAGTGACTTCTACCAGCAAGTCACATTACTCCCCTCGCCCTTTGTAGAGGGGGCGGGGGTAAGGCTTTCCCTACTTTCCAATCGCCCCGATGTCCGTGCTGCTGAATATGCCCTGAAGGCGCAGATGGCACAGGTGGATGTGGCCCGTGCGGCCTTCTATCCGCAGCTGACGATTACGGCATCGGCAGGATGGACAAATAACCTGGGCGAGGTGGTGAATCCCGGTCAGATGCTCTTGAACGCCATCGGATCGCTGGTGCAGCCGCTGTTCAACAAGGGGCAGAACCGTGCTAATCTCCGTATCGCCAAAGCACAACAGGAACAGGCCTTGGTAGCCTTTAACCAAAGTCTGCTGGTGGCAGGGGCTGAGCTGAGCGATGCCCTCACGGACTGTCAGCTCAGCCAGGAGCGGCTACAGCTGCGCATAGAAGAAGTAGCTGCTGCCCAGAAAGCCTACGAGGTGAGCCAGGAGCTGATGCAGAACAGTTCAAACACATACTTGGAAGTGCTGACGGCGCAACAGGCTCTGTTGCAGTCGCGTCTCTTGCTGGCTGCTGACACCTTCGACTATATCCAAGGACAAATCAACCTCTTCAAAGCGCTTGGAGGAGCATACAAAAACTAAATAATTCAACTTCTGCTAACGATGAGAGCCCTGCGCAGAAACGGCCTGAAAGGCCAGCGAGCCAACAGCCCAAGGCAGCGCCTTGGGTACAAAGGGATGGGTAAACTCGCCCTGAAAGGGCAAAAGCCCACCTGCCGCATTACTGCTTTTGCCCTTTCAGGGCGTTGGCTGCGCACCTCACTTACCCAGGGCGATGCCCTGGGCTGGGAGCTTTTTGGCCTTTCAGGCCGTCTTTGCAGAGTTTGCGGAACTAAATGACAATAAAAATGAAGAAAGTTTTTTTAGGAGTCGTTATGACAGGACTATGTATCAGCATGATGGCGCAGAGTTCGTTTGATGTAAATGGTACGGTGGTTGACAAATCGACAGGAGAAGCCGTTATTGCTGCCACCATGCAGTTGCTCACCTTGCCCGACAGCACGTATGTGGAAGGAACGACTACTGGGGTACAAGGCGATTTCAGCTTCAAGAACGTAAAGAAAGGAACGTATACGCTGAAGATCTCGTATGTCGGCTATGTCACCAAGTGTGTAGATGTAGACCTGAATGCACAGAAGAAAAAGACGGTCGACATCGGATACATCACGATGGCAGCCGACGCTATCGAGTTGAAGGGTGTGGAGGTGACGGCCCATGCTGCCAAGGTTGCGGTGAAAGGCGACTCACTGATTTACAATGCAGCGGCCTACCGTGTGCCTGAGGGGTCGACCCTAGAGGCACTGGTGAAGCAGTTGCCAGGCGCCAAGGTGGACAAGGATGGCAACATCACCATCAACGGCAAGACCGTCAGCAAGATTCTCGTCGACGGCAAGGAGTTTTTCCTGAACGACAAGGAGGTGGCAATGAAGAACATTCCCACCGAGATGATTGACAACCTGAAGACCTACGACCGGAAGAGTGACCTCTCGCGCGTGACAGGTATCGACGACGGAGAGGAAGAGACGGTGCTCGACCTGACGGTGAAGAAAGGCATGAAGAACGGATGGTACGGCAACGTGAACCTTGGGGCTGGCACAAAACACCGCTATGCCGAGCGCTTCAATGTGAACCGTTTCAACGACGACTTCCAGGCCACCCTCCTGGGTAGTGCCAACAACGTGGCCGACATGGGCTTCGGAGGCGGTGGCGGACGCTGGGGCGGCTGGGGCATGCAGGGCCTGCGCAGCAGCAAGGAGATAGGCGGCAACTTCGCAACGGCCAAGCCAAAGCTGGAGACGGGTGGCAGCATCCGCTATCGATTTGACGGCAGCGACAACGAGAACACCTCGTCGACGGAATACTTCAATGCCACGCTGGCCAGATTCAGCGAGGACTACAGCAAGAATCTTACGTCGAACAACCGACTGACGGGTAACTTCCGTGTCGAATGGAAACCCGACACGATGACCAACATCATCTTCCGTCCTGACATCACCTATTCACGCAACAGGGGTAGGGGACTCAGTTCGTCGGGCTCGTATAGCGCCGACCCTAACGACAGTCTCCTCAACCGTCTGGCCGACATCGTCGTCAACACCAACACCAGCCGCAGCATGAGCTACAGCACCAATACCCATTTCAAAGGCGAGCTGCAGGCCAATCGAAAGCTGAACGACAAAGGCCGCAACCTGACGCTCCGCCTGGTCGGTAACTTCAGCGATGGCTGTAGCAAGCAACTGTCGGCTGCCAACATCACCTTCAACACTCAGGCGGGCACCGACCAGCAAAACAACCGCTACTATGAAACGCCGACGAAGAACTATGGCCTGCAGGGACAGATGACCTACAGCGAGCCCATTGCCGACCGCACCTACCTGCAGCTGAGCTACACCTACGACTACAGCTACAGCAAGAACGACCGCCGCGCCTATATCTACGACAGCGACGCCTATCAGACCCTTCAGCAGAGCATGGAGAACAAGCGCTACAATATCGATGCCGTGCTGCGGTTTATGGACGAGATGAAATACGTGCTCGACGGCACCGACTCCATCGCCAACCGCCTGAGCCAGTTCTCGGAATACCGCAACTACAACCAGACCATCAATCTCAGCTTCCGTAGGGTTCGCGAGCAGTATAACTTCAGCATCGGACTTGACCTGCTGCCGCAACGCACCACGCTCAACTATAAGTACATGGGCTATGAGTATCCTGAGATTACTCGGCGCGTATTCAACTTTGCGCCACGCATCAACCTGCGCTGGAACTTCGACAAGCAGACGAACCTGCACCTGCGCTATAACGGACGGACACGTCAGCCCAGCATGACCAACCTGCTCGATATCAAGGACGACTCCAACCCACTCGTCATCACCAAGGGAAACCCGGGCCTGAAGCCTTCGTTCTCGCACAACATCTTTGCCAACTTCAACACCTATGAGGCCGAGCATCAACAGGGCATCTACTCCTGGCTGTGGTTCAGCGCCACACGCAACAGCATCGACAACAAGACTACCTACGACAACCAGACCGGTGTGCGCACCACCATGCCGATGAACATCAACGGCAATTGGAACGGCGGAGGTGGCGTAGGTTTCAACACCGGATTGGGCAAACAGAAACTCTTTAACGTCGGCATTGACCTGGGCGGCGACTATTCACGTCGGGTGGGCTTCTACAACAATGACTTTGAGGGCGGCGACGCAGACCGGAAGTCCGTCACACGCAGCGTCAACCTCAACTCGGGCCTCGAATTCTCTTACCGCAACGAACAATTCAGCGTGATGCTGAACGGACGGCTCGACTATGCCAACTCCAAGAACAACGTCAACGAGATGGCGAACATGAATACCTACGACTTCTCTTACGGCGCAGAGTTTGAATGGACATCACCGTGGGGCACGTCGCTGACCACCGACATCGGCATGAGCAGTCGTCGAGGCTATTCGCAGAGTGCCATGAACACCAACGAACTGCTGTGGAACGCGCAGGTGAGCCATTCTTTCCTCAGGGGCCATGCCCTCACCGTCATGCTCGAAGTCAACGACATCCTGGGGCAGCAGACCAACATCAGCCGAACCATCGACGCCCTCATGCGCACCGACTCGCGCCACAACGCCATCTATCAGTACGGCATGCTCCGCGTCGTCTATCGCTTCAACATCCTGGGCGGCAAGAACAATCTTAAAGACAAGAAAGGTCACGACGAGTGGGACGGCGACTGGGGCGACTGGGGTGGCGGATGGTGAGTGAAGAGTGAAAAGTGAAAAATTTGCTGCCGCTATCCTCATATCAAAATAAAATCGTAACTTTGCCAACGAAATGAAGATAAGAAGAATCATACATGGCATATTGCTGGTGCTGGGCCTCTCGATGTTGGGATTATTGTTCTACTACGCGATGTGGCTGATTACCGATGAGGAATTCAGGGAGATGCTGAAGTACGGCTGGCCGTGGACGTCGGGAATGATACTGGTGGACTATGCCGCCTGCTGCCTGTTTACGACGGTGGTGACGCTGTACTATTGGCGGTCGCGCGAGAAGGCTGAAAGGGAACGCGACAAATTCCGCCTGCAGGCATTGGAGAACCAGTTGAGTCCCCATTTCGTTTTCAACAACTTCAGCATCCTGGCAGACCTGATAGAGGTGGACCCCAAACGCGCTTCGGATTACTTGATG
>JAILAA010000090.1 GCA_024681875.1 Prevotella sp. | reverse complement strand
CGACGGCGACGTGACCACGGGAGTAAGCCTCACCTCTCACCCCTCTCCAACTGGCGAGGGGAGCTGGTACACAGTTGATGGCATGAAGCTCGACCAGCAGCCTGTCCACAAGGGTGTCTACATCCATAACGGTCACAAGGTTGTGATTAAATAATTCAACTTCCGCGTGTTAAGTATCCGTATAAAAACTAACTAAACACGAAGAAACGAAGAAACGAAGAAATGAAGATAATTTCACGTAACGAAAAATCTTTGTTTCTTCGTTTCTTCGTGTTTCATTAATAGTTTCAACTTCCGCGTGTTAAACTCCTGAACTCCTGAACTCCAAAAGAAATGCGTAACTGGCCCAGGGCATCGCCTTGGGTTTTGTGTATTAACTCCCCTCCTCGAAATCCTGTTGCAGAAATGGCGCAGCCACTCCCCTCCTTTTCCAAAGGAGGGGAGAAAAGAGGTTAGGCCTTTGGAAAAGGAGGGGAGTGGCAGGGCGTTCTTCGGCATGGCCATATACGCCAAAGGCCTTCGGTTTTTTTGTCCGAAGCGGTCGGATTTTTGTCCGAAGCGGTCGGACAAAAATCCGAAGCCTGCGGATTTTTTCGGACGATTTCCCTTTACACGCTTTTAGGCGCATCCGTTTGTTGCCCTTTTGGGGTGTTAAAGCGTGGGGCGTAAAACAGGAGGGCCGCAAACCACTCCCCTCCTCGAAATCCTGTTGCCGGAATGGCGCAGCCCCTCCCCTCCTCGAAATCCGTCGTGCTGTGCGGTTGAAAAAAACTGAATCCGTCGCGATATAGGTTAGTTGTCAGCCCCGACGGGGCGACGGAATACAGGCAGGGGCAGCGCCCCTGTATGTGGAAACCCACCACCGTCAAGCCCCGACGGGGCGGCAGAATATTCCGTCGCCCCGTCGGGGCTTCATTTGTTGGTGGTCAACTGTTTGCAGGGGCTTCACCCCTGCCTGTATTCCGTCGCCCCGTCGGGGCTGACAACTGCCCCAAGTAGCGATGAATGTAGCTTTGTTTTCAACCGCACGAAATCCTGTTGCCGGAATGGCGCAGCCACTCCCCTCCTTTTCCAAAGGAGGGGTAGGGGTGGTATGTCAATACTGTCACAACCTATTGAAGAAAATAGGTTTGGTTATTGTCTACAAACCACCCCTGCCCCTCTATCTACCCCGCCCCGGCCTAAAGGCCACCCCGCCCCTCAAGGGGTGGGGAATGGGAGAAAATCTCTAAATCGCGCCGTGGCCTATATAAATCACTACGCGGCCTATATAAATCGCGGCGCGGTTTAAACAATTTTTGAGCTCCATTGATGTAATTGTCTCATCAACTTTTGATATTGTATCATTTTTACACCTGTTTGTGCATTTTTTTTGTAATTTTTGCTTCGGTTTAAAGAAATTGGTGTAACTTTGTCCCCGATTTGTAACCAAAAGGTGGCAATAAACATTATTATTATAGTACATTATTTTTTATTAACCAAACCAAAAACAACATGAAAAGAACATCTTACCCAAGATTTCTTGCGCGGGCTGCGGTAACGCTGCTTGCGGTGCTCTTCAGCTTCACAGGAGCAAGAGCAGATGAAGTGACGATTGGCGATTTGGGGACTGCTGGAAACGACTCCTATCTGCCAATGAACTCACTCTACAATTATTCCTACACCCAGCAGATTTACACGCCTGATGAGATTGGAATGGCTGGTACCATCAACTCTATCACCTTGTATCTGTATGGAAATGCAAATCTCTATGAGATGCCTTTCGACATCTATATGGTGGAGACAGACAAAGAAGCATTCTCCAGTACCAGCGACTGGGTGACCGTAACTGCAAGCGACATCGTGTATTCCGGCTCAGTGACCGTCCACAATACGACTGCCGAGGCCTACACCTTTGAATTGACCACACCATTTAATTATAGTGGAACTGGTAATTTGGTGATTTGCTTCGACAACAACACTGGCCAATGGAAGAGCGGACTGAATGGAATGGTGTTCACCGCTGAGGACGCAGTCGTTAGATCAATTTATGCCCGTCAGGATAGCAATGGCTATGATCCTACCAATATGGATGGCATTTCAGGTACTGCTACTACTGCCAAGAGAAATGTCATCTTACTTGACATCACTCCTGCCGGCGGCGTGACCGTTGAGAAGCCTGCTACTTTCGAGGTCTCTAATGTTACTGCCTACGGTGCAACATTGGCATGGACTGGCGGCACAGGCACCTACAATTTGGAGCTTAAGGAAGGGGATAACGAAAATTGGGATGAGTTGTTATATCATTCCGCTGACACTTCTATCGACCTTGACGAGCTGGCACCTAACACTTCCTATGTCGCACGCGTACAGTCAGTAGATGGAGAAGGTAATGTCAGCGGATGGAGGACCGTATCCTTCAAGACCAAGGAGGTATGCCCCGACGGCAAAGTTTGTATCGGCGAGGGAACGGCAACCAACAACTACCTGCCTACCTATACATTTTATAATCACAGCCTGACCCAGCAGATCTATACCGCTGCTGAGCTTGGCGAGGGTGGATTCATTCTAAGCGTTGACTTCTTCTGTTCTGGTGCGGTTACGCGTAACCTTGACATCTACATGGTCAGCACAAATAAGTCAAGCTTTGAATCGACTACTGACTGGGAAAGCGTCACTTCTTCCGACCTTGTCTTTAGTGGCGAAGTAACCTTTGCTGCTGGCGATTGGACAACTATAGAATTCGAGAATCCGTTTGAATATAACGGTGATAGCAATGTGGTATTAGTAGTCGATGATAATACTGGCTCCTATGTGACCAGTCCTAGCTTCTACGTCTTTGATGCCGCAAGCCAGGCCCTCCGTGTCTATAGCGATGGTACCGACTATGACCCGTCCACTCCCTCGAGCTATGAGGGCACTGTTTTGAGTGTCAAGAACCGCGTTCGCTTTGCCATCGGTGAGCCTCCTGCAGTGCAGAAGCCCGTCGGCCTTACTGCCACTGAGGTGGGTAAGCGCAGCGTTGTGCTGAGCTGGACTCAGAAAGATGAAGCTACGTCCTGGCAGGTTTGCCTGAACGACGATGAGACCAATCTCATTCCTGCAAATAGCAATCCCTTCACGGTGACTGGCCTTGAGCCCGAGACTGAATATACTGCAAAGGTGCGCGCCACCATTGGTGAGGATGTCAGCGACTGGAGTAATACTGTGACCTTCACCACCGACATCGCATTCCCTGCACCCACGGAAGTTGCTGCTGGCGAGATAACCGCTACATCTGCTGAAATCAGCTGGTCGGGAGATGCTGACAGCTACAACCTGCGCTACAGAGTAGCTCCCCTTGGAGGTGAGCTGGTAACAGATTTCGAGGATAGCTCTATGGGCGACTGGACAACCATCGATGCAGATGGTGACGGATACGACTGGGTCCTGGGCTCAGAATGTGGTGGGGTTTACCTTATTGCAGGTAGCTCCCTCGCAGGTTCCGGGCATGATGATTCTGCCGACTTGGTGGTTTCCGGCTCCTACAGCAATTTGAGCGGTGTTGGTGCTCTGACTCCTGACAACTATCTGGTTTCGCCTTTAGTTGCTCTGGGTGGCAGCATCAGTTTCTGGGCTTGCGGTCAGGATGGCAGTTTTCCTGCTGAGCACTTCGGTGTAGCTGTCTCTACTACGAGCAATACCGATCCCTCTGCATTTACCACCATTCAGGAATGGACAATGACAGCCAAGAGCAGTGGTGCCAAAGCAAAGGCAGGCACTACACGCAGCGGCAACCGTGGTCAGGGCACTTGGTACCAGTACACGGTTGACCTGAGTGCATACGCCGGACAGCAGGGTTATGTGGCCATCCGCCATTTTGACTGCACTGACATGTTCATGCTTGATATTGACGACATTACCATTGAGCAGCCGTCTGGAACTGAAGAGCCTTGGACTGTTGTTGAAGACGTTGAAAGCCCCTACACTATTGAAGGTCTTACACCAGAGACGAAATATCAGGTACAGGTACAGGCCGTCTATACTGGAGAAGACGAGGGCGAGAGCGTTTGGACTACAGCTACCTTCACCACCCTTGAGGAAGTTCCCACACCTACCGCTGTTGCCGCCGCAAATGTTACTTCCAGAACTGCTGAGCTGAGCTGGACTGAGAACGGCGAAGCTACTGCTTGGCAGATTTGCCTGAACGGTGACGAGGATAACCTCATCGCTGCTAATGAAAATCCCTTCGTGTTGACCGGTCTGACTCCTGAGACCGCTTACTCAGCAAAGGTGCGTGCCATCTTCGGTGAGAAGCAGAGCAGCTGGAGTAAGCCTGCAACCTTCACGACCGACATCGCATGCCCCGCTCCTACAGACTTGACAGTCAGCGATATCACCTCTTCAACTGCTGAAGTCGCTTGGGAGGCTGATCCCGCCGCTACTGGCTTTGAGCTGCAGTATACAGAGCGTCCGGATGTAACAGATGCAACAGAGGTTTTGTATGATAATGGAACGTTTGCAACATCCATTGGAAGCGATGGTGGCGGTACCTGGACTTGGGGTGTGCTGTACACCAGCGACAATTTTGCAGATTTTAGTGGTAATGAGAATGCTGCTATCAACGCGGTTTCTATCTATGAGACATCATCCAATACTGGCGATATCACTATCAATATCTATCAGGGTGGTGAGACTCCCGATGAAGGCGAGCTCATCCATACTCAAACTGTGACTCCCGAAGCCGCAGAAGGTTTCCATAAAGTTCTTCTCGACACACCGGTATCCATCGATCCTGATGACGACCTGTGGATTACCCTGACGGAGACTGGTACATACGTTATGGCTTCCTGCGAGACCACTGAGGAAAACAACCAGTGGGTTTATGATGGCGGTGAATGGGCCAACATCGGCGACCTCGCTTCTTCTTTGGCTGGCTATGGCTGGATGATTCGCGCTGAAGTAGGCACTGCTGACGGCTCAGAAGTGGAATGGCAAACAGTAGCTGATGCCACCAGTCCCACTGAGCTGACTGGCTTGAACCCGGAAACGACATACTTAGTAAAGGTAAAGGCCATTTATGACGGAGGCGATAGCGAGTGGACATCCACAATGTTCACAACCTTGGTGGGCAATCCTGTTCCTTACGACATCGAGGCTGACTTGGTTGCCGACGGCGCTACCCTTACTTGGACAGGCGAAGGTGACAGCTATAATGTACGTTACAGAACGGCTGAAAATACGGAAATAACCCTCTATCAAGACTTCGAAGGAGGACTTGGTGCATGGCAAACTATTAACAGCAATACATCAAATATTCTTGGAGTATCCTCAGAAGATGGTATAGACGAATCCAGTTGTTTCGTATTCTCTTCATACACTAACGCAACTTCATACGACCAATACCTCATTTCTCCAAGTTTGTCTTCTGTAGGCACACTTAGTTTCTTCTATAAGAATACTAATACTTCAGGCGAAGTCTTCAAAGTTGGTTATTCGTCCACAGATACAGAAATAGATAATTTCACTTGGGGCGATGAAGTTACTGCAGATACGAAGACTTGGCAAGAATACACCGAGACAATTCCTGAAGGCACTAAGTATATCGCTATACACTATTATTCTGATTACAAATACTATCTATTAGTTGATGATATTAGTGTCAGCGGAAATACTACTCCTGCCAGTGATTGGACAACAATTACTAATATAGAAGATGCTACTGTTGACCTGAGTGGACTTGATACCAACAATGGTTATGAGTATCAGATTCAGAGTGTTAAGGGTGGTGAAACATCCGAATGGAGCGAGGTAAACGAGTTCGCACTGCTTACTCTGGATAACAATGCTACCGACAACAGCAGCTTGATTGTCAACAACATAGGCCGTCAGGCTCACGTCACCCTTGCCAATCGCAAGCTCTTCAAGGATGACACCTGGAACACGCTGTGCCTGCCGTTCGACATCGATGATCTCGACGAGAGCCCGCTGGCCGGTGCCACCGTCAAGTCACTGAGTGATGCTACTGTTGAGGGCACTCACATCACTATGACCTTCGATGAGTATCCTATCTATGGTGGTATTCCTTATATCATCAAGTGGGCTCCTGGCACTGATATCGAGAATCCTAAGTTCGCCAATGTCATCATTAACGCTACTTCTACCTACAATCTGGAATATGGTGATGAGAATGGAAGCGTGAAGTTCATCGGCTACTATGATGCATTCAACATCACTCCCGATGATGATGACATCTACTACATGGGATCTGACAGCTCACTGAAGCACACTGCCGTTAACCGCACACTGAAGTCACTCCGCGCTTACTTCCAGTTCACTGGAGCAGCTACTTTGGCACGCGACTTCACTCTGAACTTCGGTGATGAAGAAGCCACTGGTATCGTGGAGGTTGACCGTCAGGCTACGACCAACGACAGCTGGTATGGCGTCAACGGTGTGAAGTTCGACCAGCAGCCTGTGCGCAAGGGCCTCTACATCCGCAACGGACAGAAGGTTGTGATTAAGTAAGCTCCTCTCAAGGCTAACGATTAAGAAATAATTAAAGTATCAACAAAAAAGACCTCAAAACCCTGCTCCCTCTCCTTCGGGAGAGGACAGGGGCAAGAGGCTGAAAATGACTATGAACAAGAAAGCATATATTATTCCCGGCATCAAAGAGCTTGACATGGAGTCAAACCTGATGGAAACAGCTTGGTCAGGTGGCGGCACACAACAAGGTGATCCTCAGATTAATCCCGATCCGGACGAAGATCCCGATGACAACCACTCGCGCCGTAATGTCTGGGCAGACGAGTCAGAGGATTACATCTAAGCCTTTTAGAACAGAAGTTTCTCCCCAAAGGGGAACATCATTAAAAAAACTGGAGCGCCTTGCGGCCCTCCAGTTTTTTTTGCATCATTCTCAAAATAAAGTCGCAGCTACTCCCCTCCTTTTCCAAAGGAGGGGCAGTGGTTCAATGCGCAACTACTCCCCTCCTTTTCCAAAGGAGGGGCAGGGGTGGTTTGTCAGTCTCGCGCAGCTACTCCCCTCCTTTTCCAAAGGAGGGGCAGGGGTGGTTTGTAAGCAATGACCTAACCTTTTTTTTTCAATAGGTTGTGACAGTATTGACAAACCACCCCTAACCCCTCCTTTGGAAAAGGAGGGGAGTTGGAGTGTGAGGCCACACGAAGACCTCTTTAGTTTGTAGTAACTTCGGCGGCATTCACCCCGCCCCGGCCTATAGGCCCCCCCCGCCCCTCAAGGCCTTAATATGATGAATTACTGACCCCACCCCTGCCCCTCCCCTACAAGGGAGGGGAGTTAACACACAAAACCCAGGGCGTTGCCCTGGGCTATGTGCATATTGTCCTTTCTTGCGTCCCTTCGGTAGCAAGCGACCGGAGGTTGAGCGCAGGCCATTTTCCACGCAAATGACCAAAGGCCGAACAATTACTTGGCTACGCGGATGTTGCGGATGTAGTGGCTCTCGCCATCGGCACCGTCACCGGTGATGTAGAAGTAGGAGCCCTGCTTGATGTTGGGCAGGTTGGCGATGCGCTTGCCGTTGATGAAGAGCTTCATGTTGCCGTTGTCGTAGGAAGCAGCGAAGTGGTTCCAGCCGTCGCGGTTGATCAGCTGCTCCAGCTGGTCCTTGTCGCCGTAGATCCACTCGTCGTTGTCGGTCTTGGCAAAGTTCCAGTCGGAGCGGCACAGCCACATGTTGAAGTTGCCGATGTTCTCCTCGTCAGTATTGAAGAAGTTGACATGGTACCATACGTCCTTGCCGAACATGAACTCAAACTCCGCTGTGTACTTCGAGGGTAGGAAGTCGTTGCCGCCGGCCAGTGGCTGGAGCACGGTGTTGCCGCCCATCATCTTGATGTAGTAGTGACCGTTGGCCTCGCCCACCTCGGCGCTGCCTTCTTTGATATCCCATTTGGTGGGCAGCTCGCCTGCGGTCTCGACATCCTTCGACAATGTGTCCTCGAAGATGATGCCAGTAGCGGGCTTGAAGTCGCCGGTAGCATAGAGGGCGGTCAGGTCTAAGGGCTCAGCCGTTGCAGGGTCTCCCCAGCGGTCAGCATCGTCAGAGGTAGGCTGTGCCTCAAGCTCCTCGTCGTCGAGGTCCTGCTCGTTGTCGTTGGTCACTTCCTCTGTTTCGTTCTCCTTGGCGTCGTTGGCCTTGTCGGCCTTTTTGTCGCCGCAAGCCGTCATCAGCGACAGGCTTGCCATGCACATCAGTGCGAGATAGATTTTTTTCATGTTGAGTGTTTTTGAGCCCTCTCCCCTCCCTTGTAGGGGAGGGGCAGGGGTGGAGTCAGTAATTATTTTTGATGATGCAAAGGTATGTGTTTCTTTGCAATTGTGCAAATATAATCTCAAAAAAGTTAATTCTTTTTTTGGCGATTTTTTAGCCCAAAAAGGATGATTATAAAGAAAATGTTGTAATTTTGTAGCCGAAAATAAAAGAACAATCATATATGGCAACAACAACGACATTCAAGTATGCCCCGATGTTTCAGCTGGGCGAGGACAAGACTGAGTATAGGCTTTTGAGCAAGGACGGCGTGAGCGTCGGACAGTTTGAGGGCAAGGACATCATCAAGGTGAGCCGCGAGGCGTTGACGCTGTTGGCTCAGCAGGCCTTCCACGATGTGGAGTTCATGCTGCGCCGCGAGCACAACCTTCAGGTGGCTCAGATACTGAGCGACCCTGAGGCCTCGGAGAACGACAAGTACGTGGCCTTGCAGTTTCTGCGCAACGCCGAGGTGGCCGCACGCGGCATCCTGCCTTTCTGCCAGGATACCGGCACCGCCATCATCCACGGCGAGAAGGGCCAGCAGGTGTGGACGGGCTTCGAAGACGAAGAAGCACTCTCGCTGGGCGTGTTCAATACCTTCACACAGGACAACCTGCGCTATTCGCAGAACGCTCCGCTGACGATGTACGATGAGGTGAACACCCGTTGCAATCTGCCCGCACAGATTGACATCGAGGCCACCGAGGGTGACGAATACCGCTTCGTGTTTGTGGCCAAGGGCGGCGGAAGCGCCAATAAGACCTACTTCTACCCGATGACCAAGGCTACCATTCAGAATGAGGGTACGCTCCTTCCATTCTTGGTAGAGAAGATGAAGAGCTTGGGTACCGCTGCTTGTCCACCTTACCACATCGCTTTCGTAATTGGTGGTACCAGTGCAGAGAAGAACCTGCTGACAGTGAAGTTGGCTTCTATTAAATATTACGACAACCTGCCTACCACGGGAGATGAAACTGGTCGTGCCTTCCGCGATGTGGACTTGGAGAACAAGTTGCTCGAAGAGGCTTACAAGATCGGTCTTGGCGCACAGTTTGGTGGCAAATACCTGGCACACGATATCCGCGTGATTCGTCTGCCTCGCCATGGTGCTTCTTGTCCTATTGGTATGGGTGTGTCTTGCTCTGCCGATCGTAACATCAAGGCTGTCATCAATGAGAATGGCGTATGGTTGGAGAAGATGGATGAGAATCCTACGGAGTTGATTCCAGAAGCTATGCGTCAGCCAGGTGAGGGCGCTAAGGGCGTGGAAATCGACCTCGACAAGGGTATCGACTTCGTGCGTGGCGAACTTTCCAAGTATCCTGTCAGCACCCGTGTGAACCTGAAGGGTACCATCATCGTGGCACGCGACATTGCCCATGCCAAGCTGAAAGCCCGTCTGGATGCTGGTGAAGACCTGCCTGCTTACTTCAAGGATCATCCTATCCTGTATGCAGGACCGGCGAAGACTCCAGAAGGCTATCCTTGCGGCTCTATGGGACCAACGACTGCCAACCGTATGGATCCATACGTGGATGAGTTCCAGGATCACGGAGGCTCTTTGGTAATGATTGCCAAGGGTAACCGTACCGATGTGGTGACAGAGGCTTGCAAGAAACACGGTGGCTTCTATCTGGGTACCATCGGTGGTGTGGCTGCCGTACTTTCTCAGAGCAGCATCAAGAGTATCGAGTGCGTGGAATATCCAGAACTGGGTATGGAAGCCATTTGGAAGATTGATGTAGAGGACTTCCCTGCATTCATCTTGGT
>JAILAA010000042.1 GCA_024681875.1 Prevotella sp. | reverse complement strand
ACGAGATTGTTCTGTGCATTACAAATCCATGAAGGTGTAAACACCTCTGCCATATCCTTGGAACGGTCTGTCTGATTCTCCTTAGATTTGAGCACACGAGGACGGATCACCATTCCCCGTTCACCTGTTATCAGTTCAGGCAGTATTTCCGAATGGTAATCATATCCACTTCCAAGCGCCTCATAGTCATGAGTGGCCCAGAAGATGTTTTTACCTGTGGTATGGTCGCGAAGCAGTATATCAAGCACTTTCGGCGACAGTTCCAGCAGGTCGTCTTCCCTAATGTCAATTATGCGTTGGAGGGGATTTGAAATCCCCGACTCCTGAGATACGGATTTTAAATCCGCATCAACGCCGTCCCTTTTTTCTGGCATTCTTTGCGCTTATAGCTTTAGGACAATAAGCACTTATCGGAATCTTTGGGCTTTTCTACATCAAAGCCTCTACACACGAAAGAAGCGTGTCCGCTCCTTACCGAATGTAGAGGCCCTGAGAAAGCCCAGTAGAATGATA
Organism: Prevotella sp.; assembly: GCA_024681875.1. Next base: position 10,638 of record JAILAA010000042.1, on the reverse strand, counting down.
AGTGACGTCCACGCTATAAGCGCGAACAAATCACAATTACCGTTATTCTACTTGGAATAAGAAATTTCTCAGGTTTCTACATTCTCCTAATAATTGCTATTGTCGTTATTGTTTAACCCACAAAAGTCGCACCGGCACCTCCTCTGAGGCGATATTCCGATACTTGATTGCAAAAGTAAGAAAAGATTCTGAAACGGGCAAGAAAACGGACGGGAAATTTCATTGCGCCGTATGAAATGTCCGTCCGGTGGTATGGAATAATGTTTTCTTAGTATAGATTTTTTGCGTTTTAGGGTGACACGGGTGACACAATGCCGATAAACACTAGGCTTGCACCCACTTTTTGGAGAGTGGCACGGGTGACACAAGGGTGATACATCTGCATACAACTCAATGATAGGGAAAAGGCAGAAGTAGACTAAGGATTTTAAGCATATTGTTCACGTTTCTGAAGCATATCGTTCACGATTATAAACAGCCTGTTTATTTTCATGAACGGCCTATTTATTTTCATGAACGGCCTGTTTATTTTCATGAACAGCCTGTTTACGAAATCAATATCCATGAACACCGAAAAATCACTTCTTCGAAGGCACAAAACTCTCCCACGTCTGGTCGTCATAATAGACCCGGATTTCGGTAACACGGCGCTGCGGTTTGTCAAAATGTTTTACCTCTTCACGAGCCAAAATCAACTGTGTATTTCTTACACCATTATAAGAAGCAGACGGCGAGACGACATTCTGTGGGGTAGAGGAGGCAACCGGTCCGAAGTCGAGCATCTGTTCGGACCCCATCGAGCCCGTCTGACGGAGGTCATTAGGAGCTGTCTGGACGTCACCCGAGGGGGCAGATGACTGCAAGTACATCTGGCCTGTGCCGAACATCAACCAGTCGGTGTTGATGTCAGGAATTTTCTTTTTGATGGCCTCCACAATATTGAGGGTGGGGCGGGTACGGTCGTTGAAGATTCCGCTGAGGGTTGCGGGATTGGTTCCGATGAAGTCGGCGAACACCTGTTGGGTCATGTGTTGCGCCTCCATAATCTGCCTGATTCTGTCTTTCATGTCTGTTTTTGATGCATTTTTACCCTTTTAGGGCATTTTCCTTTGAGTTTACAAAGGTAAAACAAAAAAATTAAGCGCGCAAACTTTTTAAAGAAAAATTTAAGGACGCAAACTTTAAAAATATTGTTTTAAATTCGTAAACACAAAGTAAAGAAATGTTGTTTTCTAGATTTAATTATGCAAATGTAAATAATCAACTATCTTTTGAATCCTAAGCAAAATTGAGAGATAAAATGCTAAATAACTGGTTATCGTATAGATATTTACTTTCATACATATAGAAATGGCAACAAAAGGGCACTTTACATTCCCTAAAGCTGTTTTTTGATTGATAAATTCTTTCAACTTTAATCAAAATTCACTCATTATCAATTATTTATGTCATCAATGTACAAATTGTATATATAAAGATTTGTGAATTTAAATCAGCGTATTTAGAATTAGATATTTGAATTCATAAAGACCGATTATTTCGATTTAAATATTTAAACCAACTGAATTATTTAAAGTTTTGTAAAATTTCAGTGGCTGTTTAAATGTTCAAACTTTACATTCTGAAACACAAAAGAATGTTAAAGATAAATTCAAAAAAACTGAAAATGCTGAAAATCGCCATGCTTGAAAAATTCTGAACGAGGGATTGTCTCGCCGAAAATTTTCGAGTTTTGAGGGTAGTTATTTCGCTCAAATCCCCTGTAATCATCGGCATTTAGGGCCCCAAAAAGCACTCCTGGGGAGTGCTCATTCTAGCTCAAAAAGAAGGCGAAAAAGGATAAAATCAGTGCAAAATGTAAAAAATTAGTTCCTTCATCAGCTCACCTGGAGGGGTGTTTGGGTTGTCCAATCCCTTACTTTTGGCATCAATTTCACGTATCTTGGAAATAATCTGCATCACTTTCTTTCCAGAGTAATTTCTGAGGCCCGTCAGGTAGTCTTTGGCACCCCATGGAGATTTCATTTCTAGCCATTGTGCGATGCCCTCCTGGCTGTTTTTTTGAGGTGCATAATAGGCGATGAGAAGATTCTGGAAGTAATTAAAGAGCAACGGGAGAAACGAGTAGATGCTTCCAGCCTTCGGATTTTTGTCAAAATAAATTACTATCTGATTGGCCTTGTAAACGTTGCGGTTGACGATGGCATCGCGCAGCTCAAAGCCATTGAAATCCTTGCTCACCCCAATCTGGTCTTCCACTACTTGAGGCGTCACTCTCCTATCCGTTTCAGGCAATGAAATGATAACCTTGTCAAGCTCGCTGGTCAGACGGCTGAGGTCGGCGCCGATGGCATCGGCGATGAGCTGCGTCGACTTAGGGTCAATGCTCACCTGTCGCTGGCGCAGATAGCCCTCGATGAACTCCGGCAGCTTGTATTCTTTCAGTTTCTGGCTCTCGAAAAGGATGCCGGCCTGTTGAATGGCCTTCACATACTCACGTTTGCGCCCGTCAATCTTGCCATTTTTGTGGCAAAGCACCAGAACGGTACTTATCAGCGGCTTCTCGAAGTATTTCTGCAGTGCATCCGTCTGCTTGATGTTCTGCGCCTCTTTCACAATCACCACCTGACGCTCTGCCATCATAGGATATCGGCGCGCTGCATCGGCCACCTGCGACGCTGTGACGTCTGATCCGAAGAAAACAGTCTGGTTGAAGTCGCGCTCCTCGGGCCTCAGGGCATTCTCAGCGATGTAGTCACATATCTTATCTATATAATACGACTCATCACCATGCAAATAGTATACAGGCGCGTATTTGTCGGCCTGAAGGTCACGCATGATGCTGTCGAAAGTCACATTCTTGGTTTCTGCCATAAAAAAAGTGATATTGCGACGACAAAGGTACAAAAAAATCCCAAAAGCCCCTCATGGCTTTTGGGATTTTTTATTATAATTCAAATATCACATCCGCAACTACATGCGAACCTGAATCTCATTGCCGTCGTAGCTGATGGTTTGCTGACTGCCATCAGGCATCACGACGGTGAACTTGCGGCTCTGCAGCATGTTTGGATAGCTGCCGTTGCGCTCACCTACGGTCAACGTGCGTGTGCGGTCATTCCATTGGAAAGGAATCGTGCTGTAGACGCCTTTCTCGTAGTTGTAGCTGTCGCCCTCGTCCTCATATAGGGTGAAGGTACCATCAGCACCGGGATAGACACGAATCTCTAGGTTGTCCCAAGTCTTCTCGCCTACATACTGCATCTCCGGGCCTAAAGGCAGAATGCTGCCTGCACGCACGAACATCGGCACACGGTCGATAGCGGTCTCCAGAGCAACATTCTTTCCGCCCTGATAACGCTGGCCCGTCCAGAAATCATACCAAGTAGCACCCTTCGGCAGGTATTTTGTAGCGGTCTTTGAGGCGGTAAAGTCAATAGTTCCAACAGCTGAACCGTCGGACGCGTTCTGGCGGTCCCAGCCAGTCATGGCGTTGGTGCGGATAATCTTTTCCTCAGTATATTGCGGGTCAACGATGGGACAGGCGAGGATGCTGCGGCCGAACATAAATTCGTCGGTCATGTTCCATACTTTCTTGTCCTGAGCGAAGTCGGCAAAGAGCGGACGCATGTAGCTATCGTTATTAGAGGTGACCTGCCAGGCCGTGCTATAGATATAAGGTATAAGGCGATAGCGCAGGCGTATCTGCTTCTCGATGGCGTCATAGATGGGTTCGCCCTTCTGGCCGAACTGCCAGATCTCGCGGGGAGCATCGGCACCATGACTGCGGAAAACGGGGCAGAACAGCCCGTACTGCATCCAGCGCACGTAGAGCTCCTGGAACTGCGGATTCTTCGGAGCCGAGCCACTGCCGCGGGTGTTATAGGAGCCACAGAAGAAGCCGCCGATGTCAGTGTTGAAGTTGGGGTTGCCCGTCAGCGTAAAGCTCAGCCCTGCAGGCACCTGCTTGCGCAGCATGTCCCACGACGAGTTAACGTCGCCGCTCCACATATTCGAGCCATAGTGCTGCTGACCTGCGTAAGAGGAGCGGGTCATAATAAACACTCGTTTCGTAGAGCTGGGATAATCCTTGCGCTGGCTCTCGTAGATGCCGCGCACGGTCTCCAACGGGAAGGCATTGCGCTGTGAGCGCCAGGTGCCACCATAGACCTTGTGAGTGTAGTCGCTCTCACGGGGATTGAAGAAGTCGGGGTCGGTAGAGTCCATCCACCATGCATCGGTGCCGTAGTCGAAGAGCGTCTTCAGGTACTTCCAGTAGATGGCACGGGCCTCGGGATGGAAGGCGTCATATACCTTTACGCCAGAAGGATACTTCATCACAGGAGGCCAGATATGCGAGATACCGCTCTGCGGCCACGTCTCGAAGGGCATCAGCAGCCCTTTCTCGTTCAGTTCGCGGAACTGTTGCGTCTGGGGCCCGAAGCTGGCCCAGATGGAAATCATGAAGTGGGCGTGCTTCTTGTGCACATTGTCAATCATCTGCTTGCCGTTGGAGAAGTCCTCGGACAGGAAGTCCATCGCGTTCCACAGGTAGTTAGAGCCCCAGTATTGCCAGTCCTGAATAATGCCGTCCAAGGGCACGTTCAGCGCACGGTACTGGTCGACGATGCCCTCGGTCTCACTTGCTGTCTTATAGCGTTCCTTCGACTGCCAATAGCCGTAAGTCCAAAGCGGGAACATCGGTACATCGCCCGTCAGATAGCGCATTTGGGCGATGACGCCGTCGGCACTTCCGCCATACATAAAGTAATAGTCGATGCCCTGTCCGGCCTCTGATGTGAACGTCATGCCCTTGGCATTGTCCTCAAACATGGTCGGCGAATAGTTCTCCCAGTAGATGCCCCAGCCCTTAATGCTCTGCAGCACGTTCTGGAAGTCCTCAAGATTCGACTGTTCCATGCGCTTCTGGGCACCTCGGCGGTTCATCTTGCCGTCCTGGATAGTGCCCAGTCCGTAGATGGCCTCGTCCTTGTCGAGCTTAAACGTCTGACTCACCTCCCACTCATCAATTGTCTTCCTGATAAGGCTCCAGCCCTCCTCACGCAGCAGCAATTTTCCTTTAGACGTGAGGAACGTCAGGTTGCCCTGAGAATCCTTACGCACGGTCAGCTCACTGCTCTTCCATTGGCCATTGGCCGTTGAGCATTGAACATCCCCGGGCTTCGCAGTCACCACCAATGACTTGGTGGGCTGGCCCTTCACGATGTGTACAATAGACGGAGTAACAAACTCAATCTTCACGTCCTGCGCACGCAGCTGCAGCAGGCTCACGGCCATAAAGACCGCCAAAAACAATACTTTCTTCATGTTTCACGGATTTTTGCGACAAAGATATGAAAAATTCTCCAATTATTAGTACCTTTGCATCATAAACTTATATAAATAATGGACATCAACCTGCCTCCTTATGACGTCAGATGGCGCGAGCGCGACGGTAAGCGTGAGATTTTCGACTTCCTGCGCCGCCGCTACGTAGCACTGACGCCTGAGGAATGGGTGCGTCAGCACTTCGTTCATTTCCTGGTAGAGCACAAGGGATATCCTAAGGGATTGATGGCCAACGAGAAGGAACTACGCGTAGGCGAGAAGCGGCTGCGATGTGACACCGTGCTCTACAGCGTCGCATTGCAGCCGCAAATGATTATCGAGTACAAGGCCCCCGACGTGGCCATCACGCAGCGTGTCTTCGACCAGATTACGGCCTATAACATCCTGCTGCATGTTGACTATCTTGTCGTGTCAAACGGTCGTCAGCACTACTGCTGCCACATGGACTATGCCCACCGCAGCTACGAATTCCTGAGCGACATACCCGACTATCAAGCATTACTCCATGTCGCTGGCGTCGGTGGTCTTCTTTGATGAAGAAGTCTTCTTCACGCCAGTTCCGGTCGTACGGCGACGTGCGGCCTTCTTCTCCTCCTGCACCACGGGTTTCTCTACCTTTACGCCGGCCAGTTCGGGGTCGATGAGGATGCGACCACAGTATTCGCAGACAATGATCTTCTTGTGCATCTTGATGTCGAGCTGCCGCTGAGGCGGAATCTTGTTGAAGCAACCGCCACAGGCGTCACGCTGCACATAGACGATGCCCAGTCCGTTGCGGGGACTGGCGCTCTTGCGGATAGACTTGAACTTAGTAAGCAAGCGCGGTTCAATCTTCTGCTCCAGCTCGTGAGCCTTCTCGCGCAGCTTGTCTTCCTCATTGCGTGTCTCGTCCATAATCTCGTCCAGCTCGCTCTTCTTCACGTCTAAGTCGCCCTGCTTCTCTTCCAGTATGGCGGCGCTGCCGTCCAGCTCCACGTTCTTCTCCTCAATGCGGCGCATGGCCTCATTGATTTTCTTGTTGCAGAGCTCAATCTCAAGCGACTGATACTCTATCTCCTTCGACAGCGTGTCAAACTCGCGGTTGTTTCTCACCTCGTTCAGCTGCTGCTTGTAGCGGTCTACATTGGTCTGGCTCTCGATGATTTCGCCGCGTTTCTGCGAGATAGCGCGCTCAAACTCGTCAATCTCGGCCTTGATGCGGTCGATGCGGGTGGTAAGGCCTTCAATCTCTGCCTCAAGGTCTTCCACCTCAAGGGGCAGCTCGCCGCGCAGGGCTTTCTTCTCGTCGATGGCCGACAGGGCCGTCTGCAACTGGAACAGTGTCTTCAGTTTCTCCTCTACGGAGAGATCGGTTGGATCTTTCTTTGCCATAAAATGAAGCCCCCCTCTTATCCCCCCCAAGGGGGGAAGGCCGCAAACAGGGGCTTGGGCCTATAGATACAATATTGGATTCGTGTTTATCTCTGTTATCTCGCAGCGCACAGAGGGACAGTCGCGCAGGATGATGTCGCGCAGCAGTTCGGCAGTGAAGTGCTCGCTCTCATAATGTCCGATGACACAGATTTGTAGCTGCTGTTCATGGCCGAAATACTGGTGATAGTGCATCTCGCCGGTGATGAAGGCGTCAGCACCCTGGGCGATAACCTCGTCGAGAAGGAAGTCGCCGGCACCGCCGCAGATGGCCACCTTGCTGATGGGCCGACGCAGCAACTCGTTGCACATCGCACATTTCACCTCCATGCGGTCTTTCACATGGGCAATGAAGGCACGGGCGTCCATAGGCTGAGGCAGCTGGCCCATCACCCACTGGCCTTTCTCAGCTGGCAAACCGCTAAGTGCGCTGTCTTCAGGCTCCAGGCCGAAGTGCACGCGCTGCAGGCCGAGGCGCTCCGCTATTCTGAAGTTCACGCCGCCACGGGCATTGTCCAGATTGGTATGCATCGACACCACCGCCACGTTGCCGAGGATGGCCTTACGCACGGTGCGCTGCACGTCGGTGGCGTCACTCACCTGCTTCAGGCCGCGAAACAGCAACGGATGATGGCTTACCACCAGATTGCAGCCCTTGGCCACAGCCTCGTCGATGATAGCCTCGGTCACGTCCAGACACAATAATACCCCTGAAACCTCCGCCTCTGTCAACCCAATCTGCAGGCCAGCATTGTCCCAGCTCTCCTGCAGCGGCAGGGGCGCGAATCTTTCAAGGGCTTCCAGCACTTGCTTTATTTTCACGCTCTTATGTCGCTAAATCTATATTTAAGAGAGTGCAAAGTTACGGCTTTTCCACCATACTTTGCACAACACGCCATGTTTTTAAAGTTTATTTAACACACCACCCTACCACTCTTCGAGGGTGCTGACTGCCTCGACGGCATCCTCTACGTCATCGGGCAGCATGTGGAAGAAGTTGAAGCCTGTGCGCTGCTCCACCTCGTCCACGCTAACGACCTGCTGGCGCCAAGGCTGACGGTGGCCGTCGTTGGTGAAGATGAATCCCACGGCGGCAGGCTTTGGTGTCATGCGGCACACCACCTTGAAGAAGCCTGAGGGCACGGTGACGCGGTTGCGTCCTATCTTCCGCGGGTTTTCGTCCTCAAAGAGCGGTCCGCAGACGATGGTCAGCTCGCCATAGCGGCGCGCCCACGAGCGGCACTGCATCTCCAGGTCGTTCCAGTCCTCCTTGTTCAGTCCGTGGTTCTGCGGACAGATGTTGGTCAATAGGAACGACTGCGTCATCGCCTCCTCGTCCCATTTGTTGTCGCCCGCCGGACACATGTGACCGCGGTCATAGCGCGAGTTATAGAAATCTTGGAAGGTGGCACGCGGCGTGGGCACGTCGGTATCTTCCTCGAAGCGCTCGTTCTCACGCTGCACGCTGCCGTAGGTATGCGCCTTTGTCAGCGTCCACGCCACCCAGTTGGGGCAGAGTGTCCGTTTGTTATAGCTGGCGACATAGCTCTTTCGCCTCAGCAACGTCTCGCTCACGCCACGTCCCACACGCTGCTTCGTCAGGTCGACAGGCTCTTCTTTGGCCTTATCAGTCCTATCAGCCTCATTAGTCCTATAAGCCCCGTCAGCCTGCCGGAAGGTGCTCATCACCGCCGGCGACGATTGCGTCTCGCTGCGGCGGCAGGCGCCTAACATTGCTATGCCCATGAGGGCTATCAGGAAGATCTTTCTCATTTTTCTTTGTTTTTTTCCTTGCGCCTGCAAAGTTACTACTTTTTCTGTTCACTGCAAACATTTAGAAAAAATTTCAGGGCGCCACCCATGACGGCGACGCCCTGAAACATGATTCAGTCAGAGTGGTGCGGCTTAATACTCCTCCTCCTTTTCCTCACTACCCCAGACTTTCTTGATACGGCTATCAGCCTCAGTTGGGGCTTCGCCTTCGCCCATTCCAACTCCGGTGTCACCGGTAACCTCAGTTATCGATGCACCGTTCAACAATTCTGGCGTCATTGTCTCTGCATCTTTAATGGCAGGAGCCAAATATGCATTTTTCTTCATATAATGTCAACTGTATTATTGGTTATACATTTATATTATTAATTACTTCACAACAACCTTCTTGCCGTTGATGATGAAGAGACCCTTCTGAGCCTTCTCCACGCGCTGACCATTCAGGTTATAGACATTGCCATTCTCCATATCGGCAGCCTTGATGCCCTCAATACCGGTGGTCACGCCATCGATAGAGAAGTTGACCAAACGTGCTCCAGCGGTCTTAGCCTTGATGTAGGCGCGAGTGCCGGCGATGGTAGTTGCACCAGTGCTCTTATAGAGCTCGTTGTCACTAATGAAGTAGTCGCCAGCTGCGATGTCGGTCGTTGCAGCGTAGGTGCCCACGAAGTCGAAGTTGGCTGCGCCTTCCACCTTGGCATCACCAGTAGTAATGGTGCGCTCCATGAAGGTATATTGTGTACCGGCAGTAGAGGTCTTCAGCAGCACAGGTGTGTTAGCAGCAATGGCAGGAGTAACCATCTTTGTGAAGTCAACGACAGAGTTTTCGCCATCGGCCATCTCGCTGTACTCAGCCACTTCCACATCCTCGCCAAAGGCAACCTTCAGGTCTTCATTGCTGATTGCGAACGGTACCACGAAGGAATTCCATTTGTCAGCCTTGATGGTGCGATTCAGCTCCACGTAAGCTCTTTCAACTGCCTTCGGGGTGTAGTCAGCATCCTCACTCATCACAACCTTATCGTCGTAACGCGTCAGCGTGAAGTTATTGAAGATGGCCCAGCAGTCCCAGATGTAGTTGGGCTTCTTCACGGTGATGGTCAGATCGGTATTGCCGTCGAGATAGACGAATACGAAGTTCTCAGCCTCGCCACTGTTAAAGGCAGTCACAGCATCGCTTGTATTGGTCGGCTTGCCAGCCACCTCATTCCAGTCGGTGAATCGCACCTGCTCGCCATTGGCGGCAAGGTAAGTGGAAACGAGATTATAGCCGGCATCATAGAGAGCTGCAGCTGTAGCTGCATCCTTACGGCGCTCAAAACCTTGTACGGTAACCTTATAGAAGCCAGCGGGCAGGTTAGCCTTGTCAATGGTCTGCGTAAAGCTACCTGTAGCGCACCATACTTCAGCAAAACCATTGCCGTATGCAGGCTGATTATCTTGACTACGTACTTGATTCCATGTCCAATCACCCTTATTGCCACTGAAGGTTGCGGTGCCGATGAGTGAAGTGCAGTCTATCGGCTGATAGTTCTCGTTTGCGTAGGCAGCAACAGCGGTTTCAATTTGATTAATTGAGAGTTGATGTGCTGTAATATAGGCCAGAACATCATTATAAAGGCCAGCAGCACTCAGCACATTCTTCAAGTTCTCCTTCGGATAGGCAGCGATGACTGCATCGCGCTGGGCCTTGGTCACAAACGTCCAAGTGGTAGCATTGGCAGCGCCTTCCACTGCGTGCACATATTTACCATAGGTACCGTCGGCAACTTTTGCATAAAGGTCGCCAGTTGCGGTCTTCAGAGCGTATGCATTGTTTGCTACCTTGACGAACTGCCATCCGGTAGAAGCATTGTCGGTAAACATGCCATTATCGTTGGTCTTGAAGAAGTAAACGCCGGTCCAATCAACAAACTCAATGGAAGAAACGCCAGCGGCATCGGTCTTGAGGTTAAACGGAATACCGTACTTGTCAACAGCAGCCTCAGTGCCCCAGGAACAACCACGGCCCAGGAACAGCTTGCTAGCGGGATCCATCAGGCAATACTCACCATCAAATACGGCGGGAGTGTGAACGGTCAGGCTGATAGCCTCGTTATAGGTCTC
>JAILAA010000031.1 GCA_024681875.1 Prevotella sp. | reverse complement strand
TTCCTTTTCGTCGCCACGTTCATCGGCACGAAAATCTTCAACATCAACCCCATCAAGCTCATCCTCATGGCAGGCTTCGCAGGACTGCTATTGCTCTATTGACGCAAAAGCAGAAAGAACTGTCTTTCGGCTCAGTCCATTTCGTGGAAAATTTTCTGCGAAAATCCTTGACATTTCTAAGTTTTTTTATATATTTGCAACGTAAAACTATGCTTTCTATGAAAAGAAGGATGTTGACGGCAGTGCTTTGCTGCATGTTCGGCGTTGCCATGACAGTGGCGCAGCCGCGTGTGTACGAACAGGAGAACACTGGCGCAGGGCTTGCCTTGAAGCAGTTTAAGGCGGCTGCAGAGCTGCCTGTGATAAAAGATTTGCCCGATGCCCTGGAGGGCGTTGGCAGCTTCGGCGACTGGGAGCGGCGGCGCAACGAGATAGGCTCGCTCATACAGCACTACGGCATCGGCACGAAGCCTGTGATGGAGCCCGGACAGGTGACGGCACACATGGAGGGCGATACGGCCATCGTCGTTGACGTGAAGGTGAACGGCGAGACACTGACGCTGCGCTCGCTCATCCGTTATCCCAATGTGGGACGTCCGCCCTACGCCGTGATGATAGGCACCGACATGCTGACGTTGCCACGCCAGCTGTTTGAGGGCCGCCCCGTGGCATTTATGACCTTCCGCTCGGCAGACGTGAACGACTATAAGCAGTTTGGCCAGCACCACGACCGCGGCGAGCACGCCTTCGACCGCCTCTACCCTGAGCTTACGGCCAACGGCGCCTACAGCGAGTGGGCATGGGGCATGAGCCGCCTCATCGACGGCCTGCAGCTCTTGGGCCCCGAGACGACGAAGATTGATACCCGCCGCATAGGCGTCAGCGGCTGCTCCTATGCTGGCAAGATGGCGCTTTACTGCGGCGCCTTCGACGAGCGCATCGCCTTGACCATCGCCCAGGAACCTGGTGGCGGCGGTGCGGCAGCATGGCGCGTCAGCCATGAGTCGACGGAGAATGTGGAGGACTTGGACAAGACCGACTACCACTGGTTTCTTGAGAGCCAGAGGGAGAACTTTGGCGGCGACAACGTCTATCGCCTGCCTTACGACCAGCACGAGCTCTGCGCCATGGTGTGTCCGCGTGCGCTGCTGCTATTGGGCAATCCCGACTATGTGTGGCTGGCCGACGGCTCCATGCGTGCATCGGCCGAGACCGCCAAGAAGGTGTGGGAGCGCTTCGGCATAGGCGACCGCTTCGGCTGCGACATACTGGGCGGTCACGGCCATTGCCAGTTGCCGATGGAGCAGTATCCCGTCGTGCAGTCGTTTATCGACAGGTTCCTTCTCTATTAAATAATTATTGTGTGCATGTTTCGTATAACTAAGACGTTGACAGCGCGGCTCAGCATCTGGGTGGCGTCTTTTGTGGCGATGATGTTCATCGCCGCTATGTGGATGCTGCTGTGGTTCTCGCACCAGACGCTGGAGGACGAGGTCATGGAAAGGGCCCACGCCACGCTCAATTCGTCGGTGCTTACCATCGATAATGTGCTGCACAATGTGGAGACGGCTTCACGCAACATGCTGTGGAACGTGGAACATCATCTGGACGATCCCGACGCTATGCTTACCTACAGCCGCATGATGCTGGAGAATAATCCCATCATCGATGGCTGTGCCATCGCCTTCAAACCCGACTACTACCCTGACAAGGGGCGCTACTACATGGCCTATTACCGCCACGAAGACGGCTGCATCCAGCGCTTCGACACCTTCGGCGATGTGCCCTATGCGGAACAGGAGTGGTATGCCAGCCCCGTGAAATGCGACAGTGCGATGTGGATAGACCCTAAGTCGGTGAGCAAGTACAGCCCCAGGCCCATCGTCACCTTCTCGATGCCTATCAAGGGAGGCGCCGGAGTGCTGGCTGTCGACATCTCGCTGGACAAGCTGTCACGCACCATCATGGACACACGGCCTTCGCCCGACACCTATTGTGCGCTGCTGAGCCACAACGGCTCGCTGCTTATCCATCCTGACAGCATGATGCTACAGCCAGGCGCCATTATGAAAGTCATCAAAGAAAGCCACAGCGATGATGAGGTGCAGTTGGCCAAGGCGCTGCTGAACGGTGAGAGCGGCACGACGAAGCTGCGCATAAGGGGCAGGGAAAGCTACGTCTTCTACCAACCATTCAAGAAAGCTGCCTGGAGCATCGTCGTAGCATGTCCCGAGGAAGAAATGATGGGGCCCTTCTACGGGTTGCGCCGCTGGGCCATCGCCCTTACACTGGCTGGGCTGGCTGTCTTGCTTACCTTCTGCATCTGCTATATCCGCTGGCAGATGAAGCCGCTGGAAAAGCTCGAAGCCTCGACAAGGTATCTCGCCGAAGGACATTTCGACCAGCCCATAGAAAACACCAGAAGAAAGGACGAGTTGGGACGTCTGCAACGGGTCTTTGTGGGGATGCAGCAGTCGCTGGCCTCGTTCCTCGAGAAGATTGCGCAGAACCGGCGCAGCCTTGACGAACAGGGGCTGTCGTTGCGAAAGGCCTATAAACACGCCAGGGAAGCGGAAAGAGCGCAGAGCGCTTTCCTGAACAGTGCCACAGACAAAATGCTGCAGCCCGCCAATGCCATCAGCAGCATGGTGGATATCATCCGGCAGCAGCAAGACGAGATGAAGCAGGAGATGGTAGAGAAGATGACGCGTGAGATGATAGCCAACACCGATACCATCACCAGCCTGCTCGACGACATGATTGCCGTGACAACCGGCAAGAAAGACGACATAACCACCACCTAAACTGCCGAAGCCATGAAATTATTCAAAGACTATATCGGCAGATCGCTGTCAAAGAGAATATCCAGCGGAATCCTGGCTTTTGCGCTGGCGGTCTTCGTCGTAACGATAGGACTGCTCTTCCTCAAATCCAGGCACATGGTGCTGCAGGAGGCGTTCCGACATGCCGAATGTGCCCTCGACAACACCGCACAGCGCCTGGAGGGCTATCTGGGAGAAGTGGAGACGGCTACGCACAATATGGAATGGGTGGTCAAGAACAACATGGTGCCCGACTCGCTGTTCGCTTTCTCTCGCCGCATAGTGGAACTGAATCCCAACATCAACAGCTGCTCCATCACCACCGAGCCTGACTTCTTCCCGGAATACGGCCGCTATTTCTCCGTCTACTCCGTCAGGGATGGCGACAGCATAGAGACTGTGCGGGAAGGAGAATATGAATATTTCGACAAGGTGTGGTACAAAGCACCACGCGAAGCCCGCAAGGCCGTATGGGTAGACCCCTTCAACGACTACAACGAGGGTACACTCTCTTCGCCAGAAATGATTGCCTCCTACTGCGTGCCGCTCTACGATGCCGACAGCACCCTCATCGGCGTTCTCTCCACCGATATCTCACTGCCCAGACTATCGAAGATTATCAGCGCCACAAAGCCATATCCCAACGCCTATAGCATGATGCTGGGACGCGAAGGACACTACTTCGTCCATCCCGACACCAGCCGTCTGGTGACTACAACCATCTTTACCGACGTTGACCCCAAGCGACAGCCCGACCTCATCGCCTTGGGCCACGAGATGGTGGCAGGCAACAAAGGCAGCATGAGGACAGTGGCCGAAGGCGTGACCTATGTGTCGTTCTACCAGCCAGTGAAAAAGACAGGCTGGGGTCTGGCCCTGGTGTGCGTCGAAGCCGACGTGACGGCAGGCTATGTACACCTGAGATTCATCGTCATCTTCTTTGTCGTCATCGGCCTGCTCGTCCTGACTTTCTATTGCAACCGCACCGTCAGACGCTTCATAGCACCTGTCAAGGAGCTGGCCAGACAAGCGTCGCACATCGCCGACGGTGACTTCAGCGAGAGAATGCCACGTAGCAACCGCACCGATGCATTGGGCAACTTGCAGAACAATTTCGCCACCATGCAGCAGACGCTGGAGGAGCACATAGCAAGCCTGCGAAGCGCCGATGCCGAGAAAGAGCGGCAGAATGAAGAGCTGGCACAGACCACCAGAAAAGCCGACGAGGCCGACAGAAAGAAGATGGCCTTCGTGCAGAGCGTCTCACACCAGCTGCGCACACCCCTGAACATCATCATGGGCTTCATGCAGGTGCTGCGCGACAATTTCAAGTCAATGACACTTGAAGAGCGACAGCACCTGACTGCCACGATGCAGAAGAACAGCACATCGGTGTCGCGTATGGTGAACATGCTGTTGGCAGCCTCCTTCAACGAGCACCATCAGTACTTGGAGCGCAAGGATAAAATCAACTGCAATGCATTTGCAGCAGAAACGGTGCATTTCTTCAACAGCCGCCTGCCCCAACACATCACCATTACAGTAGACAGCGCACTGGCCGACACTCAGACCATTACCACCAACACAGACTATCTGAAGAAAGCACTCTACGAGCTGCTCTACAATGCAAAGAAGTTCACCGTTGAGGGCTCCATCACCCTGCGCCTGCGCCAGGGCGCCAAGGTAGTACGCTTCATCGTGGAAGACACTGGTCCGGGCATACCCGTCGAGGCACAGGCCAAGCTGTTCACACAGTTTGAAAAGCTGAACGACTTTACCGAGGGGCTTGGACTTGGTCTCTGCATCTCGCGACAGTTTGCGCGGATGCTGGGGGGCGACCTCTTCTACGACAAAGACTACAAGGACGGTAGCCGCTTCGTGCTTGAGATGCCGCGCGTGGAGCCGCGCGTCAACACTACAGGCACAGGCGAGGGGGCAAAATAAAAACGCCCCAAGGGGGCGAGGGGGGCAAAATATCAAAAAAAATGCCGAAATTGGGGCCTTAACGTTAATCGTTAATCCGTTAATCGATAACTGACCCACCCCGGCCCCTCCAGACTCTCCCCCGGCCCCTCTAGACTCTCCCCCGGCAGACTCTCCCCCGGTCCCTCCCTTGTAGGGAGGGGTGCAATTACTTTGCATGCCCTTCGCACACTCTGCCTCTGGCGCAGCAACTCCCCGCCCCGGCCTTCGGCCACCCCGCCCCTTAAAGGGTTGGGAGTTTTGATACCTCTGGCGCAGCAATTCCCCGCCCCTCCGCTCGGCATCCCGAAGGGTGACGCTTGCTACCAACGGGACGCAAGAAGGGAAGCCACCTCATAAACTCCCCGCCCCTCAAGGGGAGGGGCAGGGGTGGGGTCTGTAACTTTCCCTGCGGCAGGCATAGACTCTCCCCCAGCCCCTCCCTTGTAGGGAGGGGTGCAATTACTTTGCACGCCATTCACACACTCTGCCTATGGCGCAGCAACTCCCCGCTCCGGCCTTCGGCCACCCCGCCCCTTAAGGGGTGGGGAGTCGAGATACCACCTTCCACCTTTCACCCTCAACCTTCCACCCTCCACCTTTCACCCTCAACCTTCCACCTTCCACCTTCCACCCTCAACCCTCAACCTTCCACCCTCAACCCTCCACCCTCTACCCTCTACCCTCCACCTTCCACCCTCCACCATCCACCCTCCACCCTCAGCCCTCCACCCTCCACCCTCAGCCCTCCACCTTCAATGATTCTGCAGCCTGCAAAAAATCTGCTGGCCGCAAAACGGATTCTGCAGCCTGCAAAAAGATGTTTCAGGGCTCAAAACGACTTTAACTATGGTTGAAAAAACGTAGAGTAGGCTGTGTGGAAGGCCGTCAAGCGCAAGGGCTTCGAGGTGATCGTGGCTATTCTGACCGCTGCCATCACCGCCCTGACCACCACCAGCTGCATGGGCTTCGGTCCTGTATTCTGACAATACTGCTTGTTCTGTCTTTTCATAGAAACGGACGCCTGCTATGATAGCAAGCGCCCGTTGTTTAATATAGATGAATGGGGTGAATTAACGGATTAACGATTAACGATTAACGTTAAGGCCCCAATTTCGGCACTTTTTTTGATATTTTGCCTTCTCGTCCTATGGGCGTTTTTATTTTGCCCCCTCGTCTGTGTCTGTAGTGGTGACGCGCGGCTTACGTCCCTATAGCTTTCCATGGTGTATTATTTCTTGGTTTTGAGCTTTCCGTTGACTACGTAAATGCCCTTCGGCAGGCTGCTCCACTGCTCTGTTGTTCCGGCCTTCACACCCTGCAGGGTATAGATGACGGCGCTGGCGGGGCGGTCGGTGATGAGCGGTGTGATGTTGCTCCTTGTGCCAATGGTGCAGAAGGTGAAATACGACGGGGTGTCGTACTTGGCCGGTGCGGCATCCTGCAGGTACTTGCCCGTGCCGATGTTCTTCAATGTGAAGCCCTTGTTCTCTACATACTTGACATCCCATAGCGCACCGTTCTTGATATCCTGCCCGTTCTGGTTGTTCAGGCCGAGAATGAAGCTGCACCAGCCGGTGGCCTCCTGAGAGTTGAGGTAGCCAGGGCCTCCGAAAACGACGTGTGGCGTGCCGTCGGCTTTATAGAGGCGGAACAGGTAATAACTGGTGCCTGACGCCTTCTCCAGCTTGAAGTAGTAGCCCGCTACTGCGGGGTCGAAAGCCTTGGAATAGTCGTCGAAGTACAGATTCTGGTTGTCTGAGCAGTAGAATGCCTTGGCCATGTCCTCGTTGACAATGGCGAAGAGCGGTGAGGGGTTGGCAGTGAGGGTTGCAAGGTCGGTGAAGCGCTCGTCGATGCCCGTGCCTACGGCCTCGATGGTGATGGCGGCAGTGTGCTGCGTGCCGATAAAGTCGCTATAGGTGGCAGTGACCGTATAGAACCCTTCCTTCTCAACCTTCACACTGCTGCCGGTGATGGTTACTCCCTCGCCAGCGGTTAAGAGCACTTCATTGCTTAAGTCCTCTCTGTGTCCGTCGGCAAAGGTGCCCCACACGCGGAGATTCTCATTGGCTCCCACGTGTACGGTCTGTGTGGCATTCTCAAGATTCGTCAGCGTGAAGAACTTGACGAGGTTGGAGGGTAGGGTATAGGCTGCATCCTTCACTATCGGCCTGTTCATCGCCTTGAGGGCCTCAATGGCATAGCGCTTGCCGAAGGTGCGATAGCCTGCTGCCGAGAAGTGCCACTGGTCTTGTCCGTTGCCGGGAACGCCGTTGCTGTGTACGACATGGGCCGTGGGAATGACGTTGGGCACCTGGTTGACAACGACGTTATGGCCGTAGCAGCCACCGCCCATGTCTTTCTGCTCCGTCTCACCGACGAAGAGAGGCACGTCGGCGGCTTTCAGATTCAGGTCGCTGAGCATGTCGG
Source organism: Prevotella sp. (assembly GCA_024681875.1). The sequence goes on along the minus strand of JAILAA010000031.1, from coordinate 36,087 downwards.
TATAGATTTTCTTCACCATGTTGGGCCAGTTGGGGTCGCCGCAGTTGGTGCAGCCCTGATGCAGGAGGATGCCCTTGATGACGCCTACTTTCTGAGCTTCTTTCGCCATGTCGATCAGGCGTCCGTAGGGGTTGCCGCCATAGTAGGTGTTCGACAGCTGTGCCCACCACTCATTGGGATTCTCGGAAAGTTTCTGCTGGTACTTGTCCTTGTCGAACATCTCGATAGGACTGCCGCCCATGGCTACGGCCACGACGCCGATCTTCACATCCTTAGGCATGGCAGCAACCATGGTGCGCCCGAAGTAGTCGGCCATGCCGAGCTTGCCTACGGGACTGACGATGGGGCATTTGGCCGTATACCACTGACCCAGCGTGCGCTTGGGTGAAGTGAAATCGGTAGTGGCCAGCATCTGGAAGCGTGGGTCGACGTATGAGTCGACGCTCTCCCACTGGGCATTGCCTTCCATGTTCGACTGTCCGAAGCAGAGATAGATGTGGAAGTTGGGGTCTGCTGTGGAAGGCTCGTCACCACCTTCGTCACAAGTGAACGCCATCTTGTCCAGATTGCCGTTGGCTCCGGTGATGGTGACGCGCAAGATGTGCTTGCCTTCAGGCAGAGCTTTTGAGAGCTTGGCACTCACCTTCGTGTATGTATCCCAGTTGCTGCTGGCTGTCTGCGGGATGGTAATGGAGCAAAGCTGCGTGGTCTGTCCGTTGTCCCTCAGGCTGACGGTAAACGATGCGCCTGTGGTGCCTGATGATACTGTAGCCTCGCAATTGTAGGTGCCGGCCTTCGTCACGTTGACGGTGTACTCCAGCCATTCGTCTTTGGCTGTATAGCCGATGGCATTGCCACCGTTGCCCTTCACAATGTCAACGCCTTCGTTGTCGGTGCGGTACTTGGCATCGCCCTGGTCGGTATCATCACTGTCGTGGAAGGTCATGCCTTCGCCGCCCTTGTCGAAGTCTTCGAACTGTACGATGCCGGGCAGGCTGATGTCCTTGTAGGGCTCACGCTTGCCGTTGACTTTCAGCGTCTTCTTTGCCGAAATCTTTGACTTGCCCTCTGCGTTGGTAGCTATGGCCTCGAGGGTGTAGGTACCCTTCGCAGCCGGATAGTATACATAGGTGTAGGGAGCCTCCGTCAAGGTGGCAATCAGCAGGTTGTTGGCATAGAGTTTTACATTGTCTATGGTGCTGCTGGTCGATTTTGTAGTGACGGTAATGGTGGCCGAGTCGCCGAAATTGATTGTCGTGGGCTTGACCGAACTGATGGCAACAGAGATGTCGCTACCTATCTCATAGCGGCTGAAGGTCAGGTTCTTGATATAGAATCCGCCCTTGTCGATGTTGAGGCAGAGCACATGGCGGCCAGCCGTCAGCGGCATCTTCAGCAGGCCGCGCATGGTCTGGTAGTTATTGGCGCCGCCAGTATTTGGCACATCAAGATATTCTGTGAGGTAGTCAAGATTGTCGAAGGAGTATTCTGCCAGATGGAACATGCCACCGGCTTTTGCAGCGGCCACCTCGGCATCAAGGGAATAGATTCCATCTTCGGCCACGTCGACAGTATATTCCATCCATGCGCCATCCTTTGTTACTGAAAGACTGCGTGAAGCGTTGCTGTAGGAAACGCCGGAAGCGCCTTTGTCGTACTCAATCACCTTGATGGTGCCAGGCAGTTGGGGAACTGTCTCATTGTAGGGCTCACGCTTGACAGTAGAGTTGAGGACATTGAAGCGGCCATAGCGTTCGTAGGTGGAACCATCGGTAGCGGTCACCACGGCCTTCGTGGTATTCCATCCTGTTGCGCTTGTGGTGTACTCAGCAATGTAGGGCGCTTCGGTCATGGTCTTCACCAGTTGGTTGCCCACATAGAGATCCACCTTCTCAATGGTCTTGGTGGCCAGACGGGCACGCACCTTGATAGGCAGCACATCGCCCTTGGCCACCTTCAGGGAAGCAGGGCGGATATAGATAGAGGCCTCTTTCTTCGTGCCGGGCAGGGGGCCTACGGCATTCTTGGCTTTATCACTGGCCATATACTCTTTCAGCCAGGTCATGGCAAGGCGCTCTTTGCCGTCTTTGTAAATGCCAGAGTATCCCTTTCCGTCATCTGTCCATGTCTTACCATACACATAGCCCCATAGGGTGACACCGGCACAATAGGGGGCTTCCCACATCACGGGAATCTGTTCCTTGTAATACTTTAACTGCTCGTTGTCGTCAGTGGACGAGATGTCATATTCAGTAATAAACATCGGCATCTGCAATTTATCCTGCTGCTGCTTCAGCGCATTCTTCAATTCACTTACAGAAATGCCTTTCAATTCGTGTGCCTGGTTGCCATAAGCGTCAATAGGCGCACCTGCATCGCGCAAAGTCTGTACTAAGGTGATGTAGTTGTCCAGATCCCATCGGATGGAGTTGTAGTCGTTGTAGATGAGAATGGCATCCGGCCAGCGCTCGTAGGCCATCTCGAAGGCTTTAACCAGCCAGTCGTAACCGGTCTTTCCGCCTCCGCCCAGCGTCTCCTTCATCATGGGGTTGCCTGCCTGATGATTGCCGACAGCCTCGTTCACCACGTCTATCATGGGCAGCGTGCTGTACTTTGCCTTGGCTTTGTCAAACCAATTGGTGAGAGCGGCCAGACGGTCCTTTGCCGACAGGCTGCTCAACCAGCCGGGATACTGGGCTCCCCACACCAATGCATGGAATTTGTAAGTGAACTTATGCTGCTTGGCATAGTTGAATGCTCTGTCGGCTCCAGACCAGTTGAAGTTGCCTCTGCTGCCTTCAACAGATGACCATTTCGATTCGTTTTCGCAGGTAATCTGATTCCAGAGCGTATAGTACGCTGGAATGCCGTCTCCGGCCTCCACATTACCCCAGGTGGTGATGTTGCCGAGAAACTTATTGGGATTGGTCGACAGCTGTGCCTGCACTCCGATGAAGGAGAGCAGGCTGATGATAGTGGTGATGAATATTTTCTTCATTCTTATTTATATATAAAATGTACTTTCGAATGTTTTTCTGTTTACCTATTTTACGATAAAGTTCAAAATCTGCAAGTCTTCGTCACGCGACGAGGTGCCGTAGAGCAGCTGGTAGCGTCCGCTCTTCACGGCCAGCTCGTCGATGTTCTCGTCATAATACTCGAAGGCTTCGCCGTCAAGGGTGATGACAGCCTTCTGCGTCTCGCCGGGCTTGAGGCTCAGCTTCTGGAATCCCTTCAGCGCCTTGATGGGAGCACCCGGGTCGTCCAGACGCTTCACGTACACCTGCACGGTCTCGGTGCCCTCGCGCTTGCCTGTGTTCTTCACGGGGATGGTCAGTGTAACCTCGGGCTTGCTGCCGTTGGCCTTCACCTTGGCCTTGCCTACGCTGAAGGTGGTGTAGCTGAGGCCATAGCCAAAGGCATACTGCGGCTGGCCGGTGAAGTAGCGGTAGGTACGGTTCTTCATCGAGTAGTCGAGGAAGTCGGGCAGGTCGCCATTTGTGCGATAGAACGTGACGGGCAGTTTGCCGCCGGGGTTATAGTCGCCAAAGATCACTTCGGCCAGTGCCTGCGAGCCTCCCTGTCCGGGATACCAGGCCTGCACCAGGGCGTCATACATTCCCTCCAAGGTGCCGAAGGCGATGGCCGAGCCTGAGCAGTTGACGAAGATGACAGGCTTGCCCGTGTTGTGCATGGCAGCCACGAGCATGGTCTGCACGGTGGGCAGCTCGATGGTCTGCTTGTCGCCGCCCTCGCCTTCCATACGTGCGGAGATGCCTCCGATGATGATGATGGCATCGGCATCCTTCACCTCGTTGGCCAGATTGGTGAAGTCGACGAGCTTGCGCTCGCAGATGTCGCCGCGCAGCATGGCAAACTGTCCGTGGTCGTGGCTGTATTCGATGCTGACGTCATAGGTCTTGCCAGCCTCTACGGGGAAAGACTTGTATTCTACACGGCGTCCGAAGCCGAATCCTCGACGTCCACCTGGCTTGCCTTCTTCCACCACCTGACCGTTTACCTTCAGCACATAGCCATTGTCGGTGGTCAGTGTGTACTTCATCTCACCCGTGAACGTGGACTTATACTGTCCGCTAATGCGCACGGAGAGTGTGTCGCGGCTAACGCCATCGGCAAAACCCCAAGCACCAAAGGTCGAGAAGTTCAGCTCTTTGTAGTAGCCTTTGGTCACAGGCTCGCCGCTCAGGTCAGCGTTGTTCCAGAACTCCACCAATACGCCCTGGCCGTCGTTGAAGTCAATCAGATGAGGCACCGTCTCATATTCATCATTCAACTCGCAGGCCTTGTGATAAATAATGTTCGCATTGGGCACAGCCTTTCGGATGCCCTCCAACAGCGAGTGCTGATGGGCCTTCGTGGGAGTGCCGCCGTAGTTACCATTCAACAGCTCCACGTCATCGGCATTAGGACCGAGTACTGCCAGTGTCTTGATGTTCTTGCTCAAGGGAAGGACAGGGGTCTGTCCTCCGTTGTAAAGCAGCACCATCGATTCGCGGGCGGCCTGTACGGCCAGGTCGTTGTGCTCCTCGCTGCTGATGACGTCCTCGCTGAGATTAGCCCAAGGCAGCTTGTCAGCGGGGTCGAACATACCGAGTTCGAAGCGGCCCATCAGCGTCTTACGCAGATGACCGTCGAGATCTTCCTCCTTGATAAGGCCCTGCTTCAGACCGTCGGTGAGACACATGAACACCTTGCCGCACTCCAGGTCGGTGCCGTTGAGCACGGCGTCGACAGAAGCCGACAACGGGTCTTTGTGCGTCTCGTGCTGGCCACGGTTGAAGAAGTTGTTGATAGCATCGCAGTCAGTGAGGACGATGGCTTCGTAGCCCCACTTGTTGCGCAGGATGTCGATGAGCAGGCGGTCGCTGCTGCAGCAGGGCTTGCCCTCGAAACGCTGGTAGGCGCACATCACCTCGCGCACGTCAGCCTTCTTTACCAGCGCCTTGAAGGCTGGCAGGTATGTTTCCCAAAGGTCGCGGTTGGTCGGCTCGACGTTCATCGAGTGGCGCAGAGGCTCCGGACCGCTGTGCACAGCATAATGCTTAGCGCAGGCGTGTGTCTTATAATAGGTGTCATTGTTGCCCTGCATACCTTTGACCGTTGCTACGCCCAACACGGCGTTCATGTACGGGTCTTCGCCGCAGGTCTCCTGTCCGCGTCCCCATCGCGGGTCGCGGAAGATGTTGACGTTGGGGCACCAGAACGTGAGCTCAGGGTTGCCGGGATAATAGATGGCGCCCATATCCACATGCTGCATGCTGTGGTCAGAGCGGTTCCAGTTGGCACGGGCCTCGTCGCTGACCTGCGAGAAAACATTGTATACCAGCTCCTCGTTGAAGGCTGCGGCCATGCCGATGGGCTGCGGGTAGACGGTGTAGTCGCCCTGTCGCACACCGTGGCAGGCCTCGCTCCACCAGTTGTATGACGGGATGCCGAGACGGTCTATCGAGATGCTCTTGTTCATCATCAGGCCTACCTTCTCCTCAGGTGTCAGCATTTTCAGAAGGCTCTCTACACGCTCAGCCCTTGGCAGCTGAGGATTCTGCCAGTCGTATTTGTATTGTGCGAAGACGCCCATGACACTCAGTGTGAGCGCCATGGCCGTTATCATAGTTTTCTTTGTCATTAGTATCTGTCTTTTTGTTGGTAATAGTTAGAATCCACCACCGGGAGGGAAGCCCCCTCCCCCCCTCGGGAAGCCACCGCCGCCACCGGGGAAGCCGCCGCCACCTCTGGGGAATCCACCTCCGCCACCAGGGAAGCCGCCACCCATACCTGGGAAGCCGGTTTGCTGTTCCTTGCCAATGTCAAAGAGCAGCTTTACCAAAGCGCGTTTACGCAGACTCCACGTAGGATAGTCATCGGCTTTCAGCGTCCTCACACGGAAGCCAGGCATCCGCTGGCCGTCCGGCATAAAGTCGAGCGAGCTCGTGGTGATGATGCAGGGCTTCGTCTTGCCATCGGCCAGCAGCTTGTCGGCGATAGCGTCGGCGCCGCCTACCTTGAACCAACTCTCCATCGTGTCACCCTTGCCTGATATCAGTTGGATGAAGACGGGAATGACCATACCTGCGGGCATAGCCGATGTGTACCAAGCCTCCTGGCGTGCCAGGTCGTAGGCCGTACGACCATGCTGGATGTCGCCCTGTGAAGCGAAGTTGAAGGGGGAATGTGGGTTGTCGGCAATGCTGTACTTGAAGCCGTCGCCTGGTGCGATGAACATATTGTTGGGGTCGGTTACGGGCATTCCGTCAACGACAAAGCAGTATACGAAGGTTTCGAAGATGAAGTCAGTGACTGTGGTACTCCACACGCCGTCGCTGTCTTTCTCCATCACGATGTTGTCAGGACGGAACTCGGTGTCCAGCTCCACCTTCTTGGCATCGGGAGCCTTGAAGCGGAAGGTGATGCCTTGCTCGCTATACTCAGGCGAGATGATGGGCTTGGGGAAGAGACGAGCCATCACGCCAGGCGTGAACTGCTGTTCCTGACCAGTAGCGGCAGGTGCAGGCTGTGCCTCCTTCATAGCAGCCTCGGCTGCTTTCTTGTTGAACAGCAGGGGCAGCGTCTTCGACAGGAAATACTTGGCGTTCATCCAAGTGTGGCCGAACTTGTCGGTGGTGAACTCTTTTACGCATGTGATACCCTTCTTGTCGAGGAACTCCATGTAGTCGCGGGCGTTGCCGTAGAGGAAGTCGTCGGTGCCCACGCCGAGCCAGAACAGGTGAATCTTCTTGTTCGTATCAGCAGCCTGATCGTAGACATCGGGGATGTCGGTCGACGTGAATGAGCTGTAAGAGCAGAGGTAGGAGAACTTGTCGAGGTTGGTCAGACCATTGAACAGGGCCTGATTGCCGCCGCGTGAGAAGCCTCCGATGGCGCGGTTGTCCTTGTTGTTGACGGTGCGGTAGTTGCTCTCGATGTAAGGCATCAGGTCGTTGATGAGATCCTGGCTGAAAACATCGCCGCCGAAACGCATCTGGGCGGCCATCGCCTCCGAGCGCTCCTTCGTAGTTTCTCCCGGCACCGTGGTGGGGGCATCCTGAAGCTTCAGCTTCATAGGATTGCCATAAGGCATCACGACTATCATGTCCTTGGCCTGCTTTTCGGCAATCAGGTTATCGAGGATGTAGTTCACGCGTCCCACCTTGAAGTAGACCTCCTCCGTATCCGTCGTGCCGCTGATGAGGTAGAAAACAGGGTATTTCTTCTGCATGTCCGTCATGTACGAGGGCGGCAGGTAGACTACGGCATTGTTGGTGGCGCCGAGACTCTTCGAATAGTAATGGATATACTCCACACGGCCGTGCTCCACGTCGGAGCGGATGTCGTGGGGCAGCGAGCCTTCAGCCGACGGAACCTCTAAGAGGCTGTTCTTGAAACCTTCGTTGGGGAAATACTGCGGATTCTCGGGGTCCATCACACTGACACCGTCGACGATGAAGCAATAGGGATACATGTCGGGAGCAGGGGAGGGGAGCGTCAGCGACCAAAGACCGTCGGCTCCGCGTGTCATCTCTTTCCTGCCTGCAAACTGCACGTCGACGAGGACACTCTTTGCCGAGTCATTCCGGAACTGGAACGTCACCGTGCCGTCGGCGTTGCATTTAGGCTGTGCGCTGCCAGTCAGGGCGCAGCTGAACAATGCTATTGAAAACAATAATTTCTTCATGGTTTTCAGTTATTTGTTTGCAATGGCCTCCTTCAGGAAGTTGACCATCTTGTTCAAGTTTTCTTCTGCGTACATGCCCATGCCGTGACCACCCTCTGGAACAAAGGTGGCCTCAGTCTTCACACCGGCGGCCTTCAGCAGCTCGTAGAACATCTTTCCCTGGCAGCAGGGTACGACGTTGTCCTTCTCGCCATGGAAGATGATGACGGGCGGGGTGTCCTTGCTGACATAATACGTGGCGCTGAGGCTGCGGTATTTGTCGGGTTCCTCAGACAGCTTGGAATCGAGCAGCACGTCCTCGGGGCTTCTGTCGCCCATCTTCATGCCTTCACCGCAGTCCATGGCCGTCAGGTCGACAGGGCCCGACCAGTCGCAGGCGGCATTCACGGTGCTGGGCTGATCCAGATAGTTGCCAACCGTGCCCTCTAAGTCGATGAGGTAGGTGCCCACGGTGGTCTGCTTAATACCGCTCGTCGTAGCTGCCGTAGAGGCAAGGTGTCCACCGGACGAGAAGCCGCTGGTAGCGATGAAGCTCGTGTCGAACTTATACGTCTTGGCCTCACCGCGAACAAAGCGGATGACGGCACGGATGTCGTTGATCTGTGCGGGCCACTTGGCATCCATGCTGCTGCGGTGATTAGGGCAGACGACGGCAAAACCATTGTCTAAAAGTGCCTTGACGATGGTGCCTAAGTCGGCCATTCCCTTGCTGCTGTTGCTGAACCACGCGCTGCCGTAGATGTGGATGACTACGGGATAGCTGTCTTTCACCTCCTTGGGCAGGTAGATGTCGCAGGTGTGATAGGCCTTGTCGTCGCCGGCGTAGTTGACGTCCTTCCACTGCTGGCTCGTTTCTAAATTGACTTGAGGCATCTGGAAACCACCGAAGCCTCCTGCGGGCTGTGCCGTCATGCCCAGTGTGCAGCACAACGAGAAAAGTAGGCTAAAAATCTTTTTCATCTTATCTTAGTTTATTTTTTGACAATACTAATTTTGAAAGAATCTAAATCGTCCGAAAAAATCCGCAGGCTTCGGACAAAAATCCGACCGCTTCGGACAAAAATCCGAAGCCTTCGGATTTTTGCGGACAAAATGATATTTATCTGAAGGGGAACGGTGTCGATTCAGCGATGATGGGCTCGCCGAAAACGGAGGCTTCGGCGTCTTTGTCGTCGAGCTTGAACACCATAAATTTCGGATTCTTGGCCGTGCAGGGCTTCCATGCGCCACCCTTAGGGCCGTTGGGATCGCTGTACTTGGCGAAGTTAGTCCAGGCTGTCAGCATCTTCTCAGAGAGGGCCCAGTCGCCCTGCGTCCAAGGACGCCAGCAGTGCTTCAGACTCTTGAACACAAACCAGAGGTCACTGCTGTGGAAAGCACCCTTCAGGCGGGCGGTCACCTCGGGATGGCTGCCGTCGTCGGGCAGTGGACGGGCAAACTCGTAAGCCCAAGCCTTGCCGCCCTTTTCTTCACGGACTTTGCAGAACTCTGCAATGTTGGGAGCCATATTGCCCATGTCGTTGAGAGTAAAGCCAATCATATAAGGTACGTTGGCCAACGTGCCCTCACGGGTAGCGTCGTCGAAACTTTTCACGCTGACATATCCGTCAATCATCGGCATGAAGGGCAGTCCCCTGAACATGGCGGGCATACCCGCTGGCTGTCCGTCGCTGTTGATCTGGTGGTAGAGCGTATTGAGTGCAAAGACGGTCTCAGTGGATGCTGCGCGCATCTTCTGCAGGTCGGTCAGGCCAGCCCAGTCGAACATCTTCTTGGCCTTGGCCATGGCATCCTCGATAGAGCCGCCACTATAACGGCCGCCCATCATGCCGCCGCCGTTGGGGTTGGGGATGCTCAGTCCTTGGGCACTCATAATGACTGCCTTATGGAACAGACCGCGAGCCAAAGGCGATTCACAGAGGGTGCGTACGCTGCCACCGCCGGCGCTCTGTCCGAAGATGGTCACGTTGTTGGGGTCACCGCCAAACTGCTCGATATTCTTCTGAATCCACTTCAGGGCCTCAATCTGGTCGAGGATGCCATAGTTGCCAGAAACCTTATTCGGGCTCTCTTCTGCCAGCAGGGGGTGTACGAGGAATCCGAAGACGCCGAGGCGATAGTTGATGGAGACGAGCACCACGTCCTTGGCACCCCACTCCTGTCCGTCGAACTCAGGCTCAGAGCCGAAGCCCTCGCGATAGCCGCCGCCATGAATCCACAAGGCCACAGGCAGTTTCTTGTTCACCTGCCCAGGAGCCTTCGTCCATACGTTCAGATATAGACAATCCTCGCTGAAGGCGGCCTCCTTGCCATAGCCCCACTCGGTATAATAGCCACCGGTGTACTGGATGGCTTGGAAACTCGGACGGCCAAAGGTGTCGCAGACTTTCACGCCCTTCCAGGGTACGACGGGCTGAGGGGCCTTCCAACGGTTCTCCCTGATGGGAGGCGCAGCGTAGGGAATGCCACGATAGACATAAACGTCAGGATGATCGTCGGCCATGACGCCCTGAACCTTTCCACCCTCGATATTCAGCACGGGATTGTCTGCCTTCAGTTCAGTGGAAGTCAAACTCATCATTGCCAATAAGGACAAAAACAACAAATTTCTCTTCATGATGATTCCTTGGTTTTGTTAGTTGTTAGATTTTGGGCACAAATTTACGAAGTAAAAAACAAATAGGGGTTTTCGTATGTCTCTTTTTTTATTGTTTTTGTGTCAAAAAGAGCATTGCCATTTTCTTAATAATAATTTCTGTATGCGCGTATAAACATTATTTTGTAACTTTGCAGCCCGTTTAATAAAAAGAATATGTTAGCCTCTACTTTAGCAACAGCAGCTTTGGTCATCAATGAGCTGATGGCCGCCAACGCAGGCTCGGTGATGAGTCCCGCCATTAACTTCGACAGTTGGATTGAACTTTATAATCCTGGCAACGAGGCCGTCAGCCTCAACGGTCTATATCTCAGCGACGACCCCGCAAACCTCAAACTATGGCGCATACCCGCCGGTGTGGGCAGCGTTCCCGCCAAAGGCTACAAGGTCATCTGGCTGGGCTCCAACGAGATCAAGAAAACACAGGCGTCCTTCAAACTTGACTGCGACGGCGGCACCATCATCCTGAGCGATGCCAACGGACAGATCATTACAAGCCAGACATATCCGGAAGCCATGAGCCGCACGTCATGGGCACGCCTGACCGACGGAGGCGACGAGTGGGGATGGACGGCCGATGCCACGCCAGGTGCCACCAACGCCACCGCCACTTTCGCCACACAGCGTCTCGATGCCCCCGTCGTCAGCACGGGCAGCCGCCTGTTCACCAACACACTGAACGTAAGCGTCGATATCCCCGAGGGCTGCACGCTGATGTACACCACCGATGGCAGCCTGCCCGCAGCGCCCAAAGCTGAAACGGTGGAGATTCCATGGATTGAACAAGTGAAGAACGGCAACTGCGAAGGAACGGACGCAAGCAATATCATCTACAAGAACGGCGAGAGCAGCAGTTTCGTGAAGAAGTTTACCGACGGCGTCGGTGTCAACGGCTCACGTGGCATACAAGTACACGCCGTTGCCAACGCCACGAAACCATCTCAGACACAGCTCTACGTCTATACACCTAACTACACTTGGAAGACCAGCGAGCACTTCCGCTTCAGCATGAAGGTGAGAGCTGACAAGGAAGCCTACATCACGGCCATAGCCCAGAAGAAATATGGCGAGAACATCGGCAATGGCGTCAGGATGCTGGCCGATACCTACAAAGTCACCACCGAGTGGCAGGAGATTGTTTTCGAAGGCACACTCTCTGCCGAGCAGGCTGGTGAAGAGCAAAGCTGGGGATGGTGGGGACCCAACATCAGTTACTCGTTGAAGACCATCGCCTTTAACCTGAACGAAGACAAGACGCTGGAAAACAATTACTACTTCGACGATATTTCCTGGCAGTCACTGCCCGCCAATTATGTGGAAGACACCAATAAGGAGAGCAAGGACGGCGTGTTCAACATTTCATCGACGACGAACCTGACCCTGCGTCTCTTCAAGGACGGCTACCTGCCCAGCGTGCCCGTCACCCGCAGCTATATCAAGACCAGCAACAAGTATACATTGCCAGTCGTCAGCATCGTGGGCGACAAGAGCTATTTCACCGACCCGAAAATCGGTATCGACTGCGATGGCGACGGTACCAACGGAATAACGGGCAACGGACAGGACAGCCCCAAGAATTACAATTGCGACTGGGACCGCCCCGTGAATATCTCCTATATCAGTCCTGATGGCGAGATGCTCCATAACCAGGATGTCAACATCAAGGTGTCTGGCGGATGGACGCGCTCACAAACATACCGATCATTCAAGCTGAAGGCCAGCAAAATATTCGACGGACAAAACCGCTACGACTACTCATTCTTCCCACAGAAACCCTATATCCGCAGTAAGACGTTGCTGGTGCGCAACGGTGGCAATGATATTTGGTCGCACCACGCCCGTTTCCTCGATCCAGCCCTCGAAACCATCATCCAGCGCTCAGGCATCGATGTCGACGTGCAAAGCTATGTACCCGTTATCGAGTATGTCAACGGTGAGCTGCGTGGTGTGTTGAATCTCCGCGAGCCCAACAACGACGATTTCGCCTATGCCAACTGGGGCTATGACGACGAGGAGCTCGACGCCTTCGAGAACCTTGAGATAAAGAACGGCGATAACGTCGCTCTCAACCGCATCTTCGAGCTGGGAAGACAGATCAATGCCGAAGGCGCCTACGAAGAGCTGCAGACGCTGCTCGACTTCGACGAGTTCATCAACTACATGGCCACCACCATGTTCCTCGGCAATGACGACTGGCCCAACAATAATATCAAGGGCTACCGCAGCCGTCTCGATGGACGCTACCGCCTTGTCAGCTTCGATCTCGACTATGCCTTTGGCCTGCGCAATTTCAATAAGGACAAGTACAATAATGTAGACGACCCCTTCACCTATTTCGTCCGCTTCAAGGATGCCACCACTGTGTACGACGAGTCTAACAGGAATCGTGAGATAGTACGCCTGATGCTCAACCTCATGGGACACGACGAGTTCCGTCGCAAGTTTATCGACACCTTCTGCCTCGTGGCAGGCAGCGTCTTTGAGCCTACACGTGCTGGACAGATTGTCGACGAACTGCTGGCAAAGGTGCAGTCCATGTGCGACCTGATGAGACAGATTGACTGGAACCTCGATGGCGATCATCACCCCGAAAACGCCGCCAACGAGATCAAGAACAAACTGAAGGATCGCGCCAAGAACCTGACCGACTGCTTGCAGAAAAAATTCTCATATGCCCAGCTCAGCAGCAGCACACGCCAGGCCGTCACGTTGAAGAGCGATGCCGAGGGGGCACGTCTCTTCGTCAACGGCATCAACGTGCCCTATGCCGACTTCAAGGGCTATCTCTTCACACCCGTCACCCTGAAGGCCGAGGCTTCTGCCGGCTATCGTTTCGCAGGGTGGAAGCAGGGCGGCAACATCATCAGCACCTATGCTGAGACGAGCCTGCCCAGCGGCAGCAGCGTCAGCCTCACGGCAACGTTCACCAAACTCAGCGACGACGAACTGGCTGCTGAACACATTACTCCTGTGCGCATCAATGAGGTGAGTGCCTCCAACGGTATCCACGTCAACGACTACTTCAAGCGCAACGACTGGGTGGAACTCTACAACACTACCTCTGCACCCATCGATGTGGAGGGCATGTACATCAGCGACAATATCGACAAGCCGAAGAAATACAAGATTACGAAGGGCGACACACAGGCTTCTACCATCATTCCTGCCCACGGCTTCCTCATTGTATGGTGCGACAAGCTTACCCCGCTGAGTCAGCTACACGCCTCGTTCAAGCTGTCGAATGGCAACGCCGATGTACTGCTTACTGCTGCCGACGAGTCGTGGACCGACCGCTTCACCTATTCCGAGATGAAGAGCGACGAGACGGCTGGCCGCTATCCTGACGGCAGTAATCAGGTACTGACGATGAACGTGCCGACCATAGGCCACGCCAACATCGCGTCCAGCTACTCTCATCCCATTGTTCAGCCCATTGACAATGGCATCAGCGACATTGCCTTATCGTCAGCTCTCGACGTGCGCTATGCCTCGGGCAGTCTCGTCATCAACGGCACCAACGATTCCGATATTCGCGTGAGCATCATCAGCCTGTCTGGCCAGCAACGGGCCAGCCTCAGCACTCGTTTGATGGTGGGTAGCGCCGCCATCTCCGTCGGCAACCTCGCCGCAGGTGCATACATGGCCGTTGTCACCGATACTCACGGACGTCGCACCGTCTGCAAGTTTATCAAGAAGGACTAAAACTGCTATGGAGGCAATCAACGATTTCTTCTCGCTCGTCAGCGGATGGTTGTGGGACTGGCCCATGATCATCCTGCTCTTGGGCACCCATCTGTTTCTCACCATCCGTCTCTGCGTGCCGCAGCGCAAGCTCCTGACGGGCATCCGTCTGTCGATTAAGAAAGACTCGTCTGCCAAGGGCGACGTCAGCCAGTTTGGTGCCCTTGCTACGGCGATGGCTGCTACCATCGGTACGGGCAACATCGTGGGCGTGGCTACGGCGGTGGCGCTGGGTGGTCCTGGCGCTGTGCTGTGGTGCTGGTTCACAGGCATTTTCGGTATGGCCACCAAGTATGCCGAGGGCCTGCTGGCCGTGAAATACCGTGTAAAAGGCAGCGATGGCCGCATGTATGGCGGTCCGATGTATGCCTTGGAGCGTGGCCTGAACATGAAGTGGCTCGCCATCCTCTTTGCCGTTTTCACAGCGCTGGCGTCGTTTGGCATTGGCTGTACGGTACAGGCCAACAGCATCGCCCTCCTGGCCAACGAAACCTTCGGCATACCCACCTGGACTGTCGGCATCTTCGTCTGTTTGCTTACTGCCGTCGTCATCCTGGGAGGCGTCAAGTCCATCGCCCGTGTCTGTACCATCCTCGTGCCCTTCATGGCTTTCTTCTATGTCGTGGGTTGCATCGTCATCCTCTGCATGAACGCTGAGTTCGTGTGGCCTGCCGTACGGCTTATCGTCAATTCTGCCTTCAACCCCTCTGCCGCAGGTGGCGGCTTCGTGGGAGCCACGGTGATGATGGCAGCTCGCTACGGTATTGCCCGCGGTCTTTTCAGCAACGAGAGCGGCATGGGCAGTGCACCCATCGTGGCTGCCGCAGCGCAGACGCGTAATCCTGTGCGCCAGGCGCTCGTCAGCAGTACGGGCACGTTCTGGGACACGGTTGTTATCTGTGCCCTCACGGGCCTCGTCCTCGTCAGCAGCATCCTGGCCTATCCCGACATCTCTTTTGCCGATGGTGCCGCTCTCACTAAGGTGGCTTTCTCGAAGATTCCCTATGTCGGTGCTCCGTTGCTCACCTTCGGCATCCTCACCTTCGCCTTCAGCACCATCCTCGGATGGAGCTATTACGGTGAGAGTGCCGTCAACTATATCGAGGGCCAGCGCATCAACCGCTTCTATCGCATCCTGTTCATCGTCGCCCTGTTTTTCGGCTGCATCATCAATCTCGACATCATCTGGAATATCGCCGACTGCATGAATGCCCTTATGACCATTCCCAACCTCATTGCTCTCCTCTTGCTCAGTGGCGTAGCCGCCCGCGAGACCCGCAAATATCTCTGGGCCGACAAACTCGATGCCGAAATGGAGGAGTAGTTGCTCTGATTATTTATTAACCATTTAAAACTATAGAACTATGGGTATTGTATATTCAATTCTTCTCGGATGTCTTGCTGGCTTCATTGCCGGAAAGTTAATGAAAGGTGGCGGCTTCGGTCTCATCATGAATCTGATTCTGGGCCTGCTGGGCGGAGCCTTGGGCGGCTGGCTGTTCTCACTGCTGCACATCGAGTGGGGCGGTATCCTCGGACAGCTTGGCGCAGCCATCGTCGGTGCCGTCATTATCCTGTGGGTAGCATCGTTCTTTAAGAAGTAAACGATGCACCGCCTTTTCGTCATCCTCAATACCCTGATGGCCGTCCTCGCCGTCAGGGCACAGGACAGCGCCCAATGCGCTGAGGTTCTCTTCGAGACTACCGAGGGCAATATCCGTATCCAGCTCTACAATGAGACGCCCGTCCACCGCGACAACTTCCTACATCTCGTCAGCGAGCATTTCTACGACTCGCTGCTCTTCCACCGAGTCATCAAGGGCTTTATGATACAGACGGGTGACCCCGACAGCCGTCATGCTGAGCCGGGCGCCTCGTTGGGCGAGGGCGACATCGGCTATACGCTGGAGCCGGAATTTCGCGTGCCACAGCTGTTCCACCAGCGGGGAATGGTAGCGATGGCTCGCGAAGCTGACGATGTGAATCCCAGCCGTCGCAGCAGCGGCAGCCATTTCTACATTGTCTGGGGAAAGACCTTCTCTACTGTGGATCTGGAAGACATCCAACAGCATCTTGACGCCGTGAAGATGACTCCAGAGATGTTTCGTGCCTACAGGCAAATAGGCGGCACCCCCCATCTCGACGGCCAGTACACCGTCTTCGGGCGCGTTGTCGAGGGACTTGACGTGGTGGAGCGCATTCAAAAGGCATATACCGACGACTACGACCGCCCGGTCGACGACATTCGCATCTTCCGTGCCACAGTTACACGGGCCGGCCCACAAATGTAGGGCTCTCGTTTTTTTTCGTAACTTTGCAACAAAAGTCGCGAAGTTACTCCGTCTCGGCAAAAAAAAAAAATGAATTTCTTTGTTTTGCTCTTGACTTTTCGTAACTTTGCACCGAATATTTCAAAGAAAGAATGACGACATGGACAAGGATTTGCTTACGGCGTGGTTGAATGCGATGGGCGGCGAACAGCATGTGGCTCAGGTGCTGGCCGACATGGACAAGGGTAGCAAGAAGGCCATCAGCGCTGAACAGACCGCACGTATGCTGGCACATCTGCACACTTTAGCAGTTGAAACACCTCTGCCTGTAGAGCCGAGGCCTCAGGTGACTGAGGTGCGTCCTCAGGTGCTGGAGTGTGACGTGGTGCGATTCCAGAACAACAAGGAGAAATGGGTGGCTCTCGTCGGTCTGCTTGACGGCTATCCCTACGAAATCTTTACAGGCCTGCAAGACGATGATGAGGGCATCATGCTGCCCAAATCGGTGAGCAAGGGTAAGATTGTGAAGCAGGTGGGACTCGATGGCACGAAGCGCTACGACTTCCAGTTTGAGAACACCCGTGGCTATAAGATCACCGTCGAGGGACTCAGTGAGAAGTTCAACCCCGAGTATTGGAACTATGCCAAGCTCATCTCCGGTGTGTTGCGCTACCGTATGCCCATCGAGCACGTCATCCGTCTCGTGTCCTCCCTGCAACTGAAGGACGAGAGCATCAACACGTGGAAGAATGGCGTGGAGCGCGCCCTGAAGAAGTACCTGCCCGGTCAACCTGAGACTAACGACAACAACGAAGTATGAGACTGAAGAGCAGCTCCATCTTTGTCAACGATCTGCGCCTATACGCCCATCATGGCGTCTTAGAGCAGGAGCAGCGCGTCGGTGCTTGGTTTGTCATTACATTGCGTGTACATTATAATATGTATAGAGCCTTGGAAACAGACAACATCCGCTTTGCACTGTCGTATGCCGATGTCGTTGAAGTCGTGAAGGAAGAGATGGCCAGGCCGTCACGCCTTCTGGAGCACGCCGCAGGCCGCATTGCCGAGGCCATTCTTCAGCGCTTTCCAATGGCTCAGTCAGTTGACCTGAAGCTGACGAAGGAAAACCCGCCTATGGGTGTCGACAGTGCCGGTGCCGGTGTGGAGATCCGTTGTAAGAGAGGCGGAAACAGTGAAGAGTAAATCGTGAAAGAATATGTTAAGTGATATGAATAAGGCCAAAAGATGGAGGACGATGCTGATGGTGAAGGTACTGCTGGTACTTCTTGCCTCTTACTTCTTACCTCTCACATCTTCATCTGCAGAAAAGAACAAGTTCGTGCTCGTCATTGATGCAGGACATGGTGGCAAGGATGGCGGTGCCTGTGCCAATCGCGCCAAGGAGAAGAGCATCAACCTGAATGTGGCGTTGGCCTTCGGCAAACTGGTGGAACAGAACTGTCCTGATGTGAAGGTCATCTACACCCGCAAGACCGATGTCTTCATCCCCCTGCATGAACGTGCAGCCATTGCTAACAGGAACAAGGCCGACGTCTTTATTTCCATTCACACCAACTCTGTGGAGAGCCGTAAGCCTATCTCGGGCATGGAGACTTACACGATGGGTATGCGACGCTCGGACGAGAAACGCAGCGCCGCCATGCGTGAGAACGAGGTTGTCACCATCGAGAGTGACTTCAGAGAGCACTATGCAGGCTTTGACCCCCGTGTGCCAGAGAGTTACATTATCTTCGACATCGTCAACGAGACGAATATGGCCGAGAGCGTTGAGCTGGCACAACTTATTCAAAAGAACGTGTGCAACACCGCCCGACGGCCCAACAAGGGCGTAAAGCAGGACGCTTTCCTCGTGTTGCGCGAGACGTCGATGCCCGCTTGCCTGATTGAACTGGGATATATCACCACCCCCTCGGAAGCCGCCTATCTTACCAATCAAGCCAACGTAGATGCTATGGGCAAAGGCATCTACCAGGCTTTTGTGGCATATAAGAACAAGAAATTCAATCCGCAGCAGACTAATCCGCAGCAGACCAATCCGCAGCAGACCAATCCACAACCTCTTCCTGCAGGGAGGGGAGAAGAAACTCCTTCCACAGATAATGCGGGCGTGCAAGCCAATGACACCCCTCCCTCACAGAGTGGGGCAGGGGAAGGGGCTCCCGTCTTCAAGGTGCAGATCATGGCTGCCGACCGCCAGCTATCGCCCAACGACCGCCAGTTCAAAGGTTTGCAGGGCGTAGAGAGCTACAAGGACGGCAACATGTGGAAATACACTGTGGGCGCCTCAGAGAACTATAACGAAATCAAGCAACTGCGCAAGGACATCCTCGGTAAGTTCCCGCAGGCCTTCATCATAGCCTTCAAGAACGACGAGCGCGTCGATGTCAACGCTGCCATCGAGGAGTTCCGTCGCAACCATTGACCATTGACCATTGACCATTAAATGAAGTTTTTCACCAAAGAAGTTAAAATAGCCCTCATGGCCCTCTTGGCCATCGTCGTGCTTTTCATGGGCATGCACTTTCTTAAGGGCTTATCGCTGTTTTCGTCAAACGATGCGTATTACATCCGTTTCAACAACATCAGTGGACTGTCAGAGTCGAGCCCCATCTATGCCAACGGCTACCGTGTGGGCGTAGTGGAACATATCGACTATGATTATTCGAAACCCGACTGCATTATTGCTACTGTCGACCTCGACCCGAAGCTAAAGCTCTATGAAGGCTCACGTGCCGAAATTGTGAGCGACTTTATCGGCAATGTGAAGCTGGAACTGCGTCTCGGTCCAGCCACAGGCCGCATTCTCGCCAAGGGCGACACTATTGATGGCGGCTTGCAGCTGGGCCTGATGGATAAGGCTGCCGAGATGCTGCCTCAAGTGGAACAGTTGCTGCCCAAGCTTGACACCATCTTGGTCAGTCTTCAGGCACTCGCGTCAGATCCGGCTCTGGCTAACACCCTGCATCATACCGAGGCGCTTACTGCCAGCCTCAACAGCACCGCGCGTCAGCTGAACCAGCTCTCGGTGCAGCTCAACCGTCAGGTGCCGCAGATGATGACAAAGGCCGCGGGTGTGCTCGACAATACGCAGACGCTGACAGGCAATCTCTCGCAGATCGACCTGCAGGCCACGATGCAGCGTGTAGACCAGACGCTGGCCAATGTGCAGCAGCTCACTGCAGCACTGAACAGCCCGCACGGCACTGCAGGCATGCTGCTCAACGATGCTCGGCTCTACGAGAATATCACCACAACCATGCGCGATGTAGACTCGCTGCTGCTCGACTTCAAGGCGCATCCTCGCCGCTATATCAACTTCTCCGTTTTTGGCAGGAAAGAAAAATAATTCTTACTTCCACTTTTTTACAAAAGAGGCGCTGAGCGAGGCTGAGAATGGCTTGAAATTCAAGTTTGCAATTATTTTTTGTAAAGAAAGCGGAGTAAAAATCTTTACATTTTAATAATATTTTTACCTTTGTAGTCCGAAAGTGTATGTCTGATCTTCTCCAGTTTCCTGACTGTGTGGCTGCACGCTTCTGTTGTTAGCGTAGTTATCAATCTTGTACGAAAAAAAATATGTAAATTGAATTTTGTCTAAATAAGAAATGGCGCGCAAAGCCGTTTTTTTTACCTTTTAAAGTGCTGAAAAACAAAAGCATCCAATTTTGCAATAGCCGTTTGTAGCCAAAATTCGTGAAACAATATAAATGACCAAATAAGAGTGAGTTACGCTGATTGTAAACACGCTGGGAAAAAACAGACGATTTGCACGTATCATTTTTTTTTGCGAACTTTGCACTCGGAAAGTAGAAAAAGCGGTTCCAACCGACTTTCTGCTGGATAATAATCTAAAACTAATGCGAAAGAGTCATCAGGAGCTCTGGGAACATTGCCTGTACCTCATCAGGCAGAACGTTACTGAGCAGATATATAAAACGTGGTTCGAGCCCATCGTCTTCGAAAGCTTCGATGAAAAGCTTTCGACGGTGTTGGTGCAGGTTCCAAGTCCGTACATCTACGAGTATTTGGAGCAGTACTACGTGCGCCTGATGGCCTGGGCCTTGAATAACAGCTTCAAGACCAACGTCAAACTCACCTACCGCCTTGTTGTCGACCGTGAGAACGGTAAAAAAGTGGATATGGAGGGCGAGCGCCCCGCCGACATTGAAGCGCCAGCTGCCACCACACGTGGCAACCAGTCGCCAACCGTCCTCGACGCTGCTGTGCCGCAGGAGCTGAATCCGCAGCTGGATCCTCGGAACACTTTTGAGACCTTTATCGAGGGTGACTCCAACAAGTTGCCGCGCACCGTGGGTCTCACCATCGCCCAGCATCCCGGCAAGTCCACCTTCAACCCCTTCTTCGTCTTCGGACCTTCAGGCTGTGGAAAGACGCACCTCATCAACGCCATCGGTGTGGAGTGCAAGCGTCTGGATCCGCGTCGTCGCGTGCTTTATGTGTCGGCCCGCCTCTTCCAGGTGCAGTATACAGACGCCGTGCGCCGCAACACCACCAACGACTTTATCAACTTCTACCAGACCATCGACGTACTCATCGTGGATGATATACAGGAGTGGGTGAATTCGCCGAAGACGCTTGACACCTTCTTCCATATCTTCGACCATCTGTTCCGCTTAGGCAAGCAGATTGTACTGGCAAGCGACAGGCCGCCCGTGGATCTCGAGGGGGTCAAGGACCGCCTGCTGACACGCTTCTCCTGTGGACTTATTGCCGAGTTGGAGAAGCCCAACATGCAGCTCTGCATTGATATCCTTAACTCCAAGTGCAGACACGACGGCCTGAAGATTCCAGCCGACGTCATCAGCTACATTGCACAGACTGCCAACGGCAGCGTGCGCGACCTGGAGGGCGTGGTGAACTCGCTCATGGCCTATTCCATCGTCTATAACTCTGCCGTCGACATGCATTTGGCAGAGCGTATTATCAAGCGTGCCGTGAAGACCGACAACCATCCGCTGACCGTTGATGACATTCTGGAGGCAGTATGCCGACACTTCGGCGTGACTCAGCAGAATGTGTTCAGCAAGAGTCGCAAGCGCGAATATGTGCAGGTGAGACAGATCTCGATGTATCTGGCGCAGAAGTACACCAAGATGCCTGCCTCTCGCATTGGCCAGCTCATAGGCGGTCGTGACCATAGCACTGTGCTGCACAGCTGCTCTGCCGTACAGGAGCGCATGAAGGTGGACAAGGCCTTCCTTGACGACATGAACAGCATTGAGAATTCTTTCAAGCTGAAGCAATAAATCATCTGTTTTTCTTTCATTCTTTGCCGTTACCCGTTAAACCATTGGCGGAATTGTGCATCATATATGATGTGCATGTGTACATGATATTACAACACAAGAAAATGAACAGAATTCTAAGCTGTATTGTCTGTCTGTTAATGGGTATCGCAGTGGAGGTACGAGCGGGCAACCTTGAGGACATCAGGCAGACGCTGATGGCATCTTCTGAGCAGCAGGTGCAAGAAAAGGTTTTCGTCCATACAGATAACCAATGTTATTTCGTAGGCGACACCCTGTGGTACAAGGCTTATGTGGTACGTGCTGATAACCTTCAGCCTACCAATATGAGCCGCCTGCTCTATGTAGAGCTGCTGTCACCCGATGGTATGCTTGTAGAGCGCCAGACAGTCATCATTAGTCCTACCGGTTATACCTGTGGACAGTTTGAACTGACAGACTCACTCTACAGCGGCTATTATGAGTTGCGCGCCTATACACGCTGGAATCTAAACTTCAATGTGAGGGAACATTATTACCGCAAAGAAGAGACCTGGTGGTTCTATAACAAGCAGATGGCTGCCGACTACTTCCGTGTGTGGGATGGTCTCTATAGCCGTGTGCTGCCTATCTACAGCAAGCCTGAGAAAGAGGGCGACTACGATGCGCGTTACATGTACCAACGGCCTAAGACGCGCCTTCCCCGCAAGAAAAAGGATGATCTCGTGGTAAATTTCTATCCAGAGGGCGGACACCTGATTGATGGCCTAGAAAACCGAGTGGCCTTCGAAGTGAACGACCAGCACGGGGAGGCCATTAACATCAAAGGCACCATCGACATGGGTAACGGCCAGACTATCCCCCTGAAAACTGAGCACATGGGCCGTGGTGTCTTTACTGTCACACCCAACGGCAAACGGCTGCACGCCTCTTTCCATTGGCGTAACAAGGACTGGACCATCAACTTGCCAAAGGCTGAGGTTCAAGGAGCCACAATAAGGCTCGATGGCAACCGCCTCGATATCAAGGCCTACGGACTGCCACAGGACAAGGACTATGCTGTGAGCATCCTGTGCCGTGGCGCCTTGAAATACTTCGAGCAGGTGTCTTTCAATTCTCAAACTTCAACACTCAACTCTTCACTCTCAAATCTCAGCTCATCAATCATTCTTCCCTTCGACGAGCTGCCCTCCGGCGTGGCTGATATCACACTCTTCGATAGCGATGGGCAGATTGTGGCCGACCGCCTCTGTTTCGTCAACAACCACGAACACGATTCACTTCTCATCACTGCTCCCATCGAGCGGGCACACACCTACTCGCCCTATGAGCTCATCGACCTACCCATACAGCTGCATGGTGTCAGCCAACCCACAACCTTCTCTTTAGCTATTCGCGACACCTACACCAGTGAGCCCAGCTACGACGACGGCAACCTGATGACCGATTTATTGCTTAGCAGTGAGTTACGCGGGTTTATTGCTCATCCCGCCTATTACTTCGAGGCAGACGACGATGTGCACCGCCACCACTTGGACCTGCTGATGATGGTACAAGGTTGGCGGAAATACAAGTGGCAGGAGCTGGCCGTTGCCGACCGCCCCATGCGCTATGAGCCAGAAAAGTCGCTAACCATAGAAGGTGCCGTCTACAAGATGCTGAACATCATTCCCGTAGGCGACTACCAGGCCGGCTACGACGAGATTACCGACTGGCAGTTTGGTCGCTTCCCTAGCGATACAGAAGAAGACGACCATTTGGGAGACATTGTTTCCTACAACAGCGACTCAGAAGGTTCGGGTGGGGAAACGGAAACTACAAGCACCGTCTCTGCGCCCACCGTCATCTACAGCGACCTGGCATCGGCCAACGATAATATAGGCATCAACCACGGAAACCTCAAACATGAGGTACTGGTAGAGGCTGAGGTGTCCATTGGTGACCAGTTCGTGGGTGCTATACAGGAAACGAAGAACGGACGCTTCCTCTTCGAAGTGCCACCGTTCTACGGAATGACTTATCTCAATATGAAAGCCTATAATGAGAAGGACTCCTTGAAAAAGAACATGGCTTCGCGTAAGGATGCCAAGATACTTGACGAGGATGCCTTCCCTGACTATTACGTCAAGCGCGACATGTTCTTTCCCGTCTTCACCCATGACTATAACTTTTACGAGAAACATCAGCCCAACGTCGAATATGCTGAACTTGTCGATACACTCTCAGAATACTCGATGGAGAACGACGTGCATGAGCTGGGCGAGGTCAACGTGAAGGGCAAGCGGCGTGGCCGCCGCGCCATAGATTGGAAGAAGCCTGCATACGTTGTCAACGCCTACGACATTTACAATGATCTTACTGATCGCGGTCTCAGCTTTGGTAAGCTCGATATGCGACAATTTCCTGTGCAGGTGTGCAAGCTGCTCTTCGGTAATATGAACCGTCCTCTGAAATACAATGTTGACGGGCGCATTGAGGGACATACTTATTATCGTAACTACTCACCTTACGCCACCGGTGACGAGGCTGAGCAGGCAGGTCTCTTTGTGGCCAACCGCACGTCAACGCATCTCTATCGCATCCTGAAGCTGAAGCATCTGCAGAATATTCGCGTGTACACTGACTACGAGCCTCGCACCGAGGACTCGCTGATGGTCTACGAAGCGCATAGCCCCGATGCCACTGTAGACTTGGAACTCATCCCTGACGATGGCGTTCAGCCCACTTTCCGCGACCGCCATATTATCATGCGTGGCTTCAATATGGCTGAAGACTTCTATCAGCCTGACTACAGTCATCGTACGGTTGAGGGATTACCCGCCGATTACCGTCGCACGCTCTACTGGAATCCCAATGCCGTATCTGACTCAACGGGCCACTTCAACGCCACCTTCTATAATAACGGCAAAGAGACACGTATCAGCATGTCCGCTGCTGGTGTTACCCTTGACGGACATCTGCTACACACCCCCTGAGCACGAAAAGCAGTTCCCAGAGGGTACGCTGTAGGTAGATCTGACAGGTTTTGAAGCAGAAGCAAATATTCGATGGCACAGGCATCAGGGCTGTCCATCCGATTGAAATACTGGCTAATTATAGAATTGAGTCATCTGTGCAGAATAAGCGCTGACTGTGCGGATACGCTGATGACAGGGCCGCTGACGGTGCCAAGGCCCTGCTCATTGATGCGGCCATCGAGGCAGACTGCGGTGTAGTCGCCCTCGGGCACGCTGACCTTCATGGCTTTTGTGTTAGCATTAAGGATGACGATGATGTCCTGCCAATCATCGCCAGGCGCATCCTGCAGGCGATAGGCCACGAGGCAGTCCTGCACAGGCAAGAAGGAGAGGTGCTTTCTTACCAGTTCAGCTGTGCCCAGACGGAAGGCGGGGTGATGACGGCGCAAGGCAATCAGGTTCTTATAGTAGTCAAAGACCTCTGCATACCGTTCTTTGTTCGTCCAGTCAAGCTGGTTGATGCTGTCGGGTGACTCGAAGCTGTTGTGTACGCCCTGCTTGGTGCGCAGCAGTTCCTCGCCGCTGAGCATGAACGGCACACCCTGTGAGGTGAAGACGGCGGTCTGCGCCAGAAGGTCGAGCTTAATCAGGGGTGAGGGGTGAGAGGTGAGAGGTGAGAGATGGGCTGATGCTTTTAGTCGGTCTACGAGACACATATCGTCGTGGCAGCTCACGTAGCTCATCATCTGCGTAGGCTCTGCGGCCCACGGCTTGTCACTGTAGTTTACCTTCGAATAATCCACCTGCGGGTGTTCCACCATGCCGGCGATACCAGCCTTCAGACTCTCCTCTTCTCCTGGGATGCCTGCGAGGAAGGCTCCTTTCGTGTCGTCGTTGAAGGGGCCGCGCAGGGCGTCACGTATTTCATCACTGAAAGCAGCCACACGAGGCACCTGCGAGATATTAGCCTTCATGGCTAATTGTTCGTTGGGCAGTGCGCATGGTCCGGCGCTCCACCCCTCGCCGTAGATGAAGATGGTGGGGTCTATCTCGTCCACGGCCTGACGGATGGCGTTCATCGTTTCTATGTCGTGACAGCCCATCAGATCGAAGCGGAAGCCGTCGATGTGGTACTCGTTGATCCAGTATTTCACGCTCTCAACCATGAAGCGGCGCATCATCTGCTTTTCGCTAGCTGTCTCGTTGCCACAACCGCTGCCGTTGGAATATTGAACATTGACCATTGAACATTGACCATTATTGACTTCCGCTGGCGTTTGTTCAGTAGAATGGTCAATGGTTCGATAGTAATAGTCAGGATATGTGCGCTGGAAGTTCGAGTGCTCAATATCGTAGGTGTGGTTGTAGACTACGTCGAGAATGACACAGATACCGGCCTTGTGCAGCGCCTGCGCCATCTGCTTGAACTCTCGGATGCGGCTGAGCGGGTCGCTGGCATCAGTCGAGTAGGAACCCTCGGGCACGTTGTAGTTCACGGGGTCATATCCCCAGTTGTATTGCGGTACGTCAGGCTTCGTCTCGTCGACGGAGCCGAAGTCGTATGATGGCAGGATGTGCACGGCGTTGATGCCGAGCTCCTTCAGGTGTTCAATGGCCCAGGGCTCGGTGAGGGCGAGGAACTTACCAGGATGCTGAGCATCACTGCGTGCGATGGAGAAGTCGCGGTGGTGCATCTCGTATACACACCAGTCGGCATAGCGCTCTGGCCGCGGCCCGTGGTCATTGGCCCAGCCTTCAGGGTCGGTGTCGCGCAAGTCTACAACAACGCCCTTCTGCCCGTTCACTGTGACGGCCTTGGCAAAAACACCAGGTGAGGCCATATTGCCCCCTCCGAGGGGGGCTGCCCCGTTAGGTGCTGAGGGAAGTGATACTACAAACTCATAGGTCTTACCCTTCAGGTCGCCTTGTACAATGGCTTTGTAAATGCGGCCCTCCGTCATCAGTGTGTCGTCGACCGTAGGTTTGTGCTCCATCCTGATACTGTCGCCATTCACCACTACAAAACATCTGGCGTTCTCAGGTGCAAATACCTTGAACACCGTCTCTTTGGGCGAATAGGTCATTTCGTCAAACCTGTAGGATAGGTCTTTCTGGGGGTCACAGGCCATCATTGCTATTGTCATTCCTGCTATCAGAAGTCGTTTCATGTTCTTTGCTTTAGTAGAGATGCTTAGTTTTGTTAAAGGAGCGCTCCGTGGTATGCGGGGCGCTCCTTGACTGTTATGCTGTTGTCTAAAAGACAACCGCTTCATGGATGATTACTTCACGAAAACCTTCTTGCCGTTCTGGATGTAGAGGCCCTTCTGTGCGCTCTTCACCTCCTGGCCGTTGAGGTTGTAGATCTTGCCGTTGTTGTTGCCGGTCGTCATAATGCCCTCAATGCCGGTGGTAACCTCAGCACCGCCGATGAAGGTGTGCTTGACGCGTGCAGCATTATCAGCAGACTTGAAGTAGGCACTGAAGCCATTAACGGTGGCAGCCCTGCTCGCAACAACCATGTCATCGTTGCCAAAGATGTAATCGAAGACGGTCAGCTTCAGCGGTGAGTAGATACCGACGAAGTCGAAGAACTTGCCTTCAGCCTTAGGCTCGGCGTTTACAATCTGCACGCCCTCGAAGGTCTGTGACTCGCTGGCAACAGTGGCCTTGACGAGCACAGGAGTATTAGCTGCGATGGAGCCGTCGCCCTTGTCAAAGTACACCGACACGTTGGTCTTGTCGTCGCTATTCTCACTGTAGTTGTAGACTTCGGTACCCTCGCCGAAGGCGGCAGTCACCTGATTGGCGGTCAGCAGGAAGGGCAGCACCACGGTGTTGTAACCCAACTTGATTTCACGGTTGACGGTAACATCGGCAACGAGCGTATTCTCGATGACGTTCTCTTCAGCCTCGTTGAAGACGATGTCCTTAGCCACCTTGGTAGCTGAGAGCAATTCACCATCAGCGATAGACATCCACTGATACTGCGTGGTAGCCTCAGCGTAGAAGGTCATGGTCACCTCGCCTTCCTCAGCCAGTGTGAAGGGCAGGAAGCGCCACTGCCAGCCGAAACCGTTGCCATTGTTCACAAATTCACCGTCAGTCCAGGAAGCCTCACCAGCTTTGTTGATGCCTCTTGCTGTTGCCCCAACGTTGGGCAGACTGATAGTGGTCTCCGTTGCCGAGCAGCTAACAAGGCTAGTTGTGCCGGCTGAAGAGCGGGCAGCCACCTTGATGACATAAGAGCCAGCGGGCAGTGTGCAGGTCTTCTCGTACTTGACGGTCCAGCCGGCAGAGTTGCCCCAGCCACCCTTGTCCTGCTCGTAGTAGGCGTGGGTGACGCCGCTCCAGTGCTCATAGTCCAGATAGTTGGGCGTGCCAGGCTGACCGCCCACGGTAGCTGTGCCCGTCCATGAGCCGAAGTCACCAATCAGACCTGTGCAGGAGAAGGTGTAGTCGCTGGCCACCTTGTTATACTGGGCAATGTTCAAGTTATGGATGGCATCTTCTGCCCCAGCAGCAGCGGTAGGAGCAACTACGTCAAAGTCAGTTCCCCACAGTGCAATGGTCTCGGCCTTGTAGGCAGCATAAGCATTGTAAGCGGGAGCAGCAGCGGTGAAAGCGGCAACGGCAGCATTCAGAGCATCGACAGCAGCTTGATACTCAGCAATAGTGCTGGGAGTAGCGGCAATGGCAGCTTCCAAAGCGGTCTTCTCTTCACCTGTTACGTTTGCGTAATCTGCATTGTCATGGGTAGCCTGAGCTTCTTCTACCAACGTAGTCCATCCTGGAGCCAGATAGCCAGCAGCAACGCTCTCGTCGAAGGTGTCGAGCTTGAAGCTCTTCCATACTGTCCAGTGGTCGCCAAGGGTCTCGTCAGCCTTAAGGCCGATGGTAACGTCAGCAGCGTTGGCGAGTTCGAAATAGACATAGTTGCGGCCATTGCCTGCGGCAAACCAAGATGCAGCTTGGCCTCGATTGTTAACAGGAGGATTGCCGACCTGTGCAATAACCGTGCTGTTCTCACCAGCATAGACAGTACCTGTCATATTCAAGCGCTGCAAAGCGATAACCGTCATGCGATACTTGCCAGCAGGCAGATTGATAGTCTGATGGAAGCCTGCAGGTGACACGTTCCAATACTCTGTTACACCATCCGACTGTCCACCGAAGTCTGTGCCTTCCCAATTATCCTTGCTCTGAGCATTAGGATTCTTGATGGTAAAGGATGTTACGTCGAACGCAAGAGCGTCGATAGCAGCCTGAAGGGCTGCAGTGCAAGCTTCAATACCTTCAACAGTGGTAGCCTGTTCAACTGCTGTATTCTGCTCGCTGGCATCCACACCGGCAAAAACAGCATTAGCAGCAACGACTTTGTAGGCAGCGTATGGATCAACCAACTTCTTGGCTGCGTTTAGAGCGGTATTGATGTTAGCAATAGCTTCATCGTACTCGTTAGCTGTGGAATATGACTTGTTGTTTGCTGATACAACGTAATTTAATGCAGTGAAAGCTACTTCGGGGATTTTTCCTTCGAGATTAGCAGCCTCTTGTGACAGTTCAAATAGAGTGGTATCGTAAGCAGAGAAGTCTGTCAGCGGACCGAGATAGAAAAGACGGAAGTTGTCGAAGCATGTCCAGTTGCCATCCTGACCTTCGATGCCGAAGGTCAAAGATTTTCCAGTAACAGTTACTTGAATTTCATTGTTGTCATATAAGCCAGCAGAGAAAGAAGCAGAAGCGCCGTCCATACTTCCAGCAGTTCCCTCGCCATTGGCATTACATACCTGCAGTGCCACTGGTTTCTCATCGTTGGCATAGAGATATGATGGTGTAGAACCTCCGTCAATTCTGTAGAAGCCTTGACACTTAACCAAGTAAGTTCCGTTGGGCACTGTAATAGTCTGGGATATCTTGCCTCCACCATTACGATAAGTTTCTGCACATGGGTTAGTTAATAAACCGCCATTAAGATTTTTGTTGCTTGCTGTTACAGTCCAGAATTCAAGGGCCATGTCACCATTATTGTGGGACATTGCGCCAAAGTTGCCATCCTTGATGTATGCTGTGACATCAACAGGAGCCTCTGCAGTGGCGTTGGCCATTGCGGTCTGGAGTTTTTCCTGCTGATCTGTATAAAGATAAATCTTCCACTTAGCGTTAGCAGAAGTGCCATCAGCGCCAGGGCCGACAATTGTACTCTCTCCACCTTCTGCTGTGAGATAATTTTCTGAGCCACCACCATGATTGTCAGCCGAGATGATATTGTAAATATGGTTGGTTGCATCAACCTCGGTAAAAGTCCATGTGGCATTCTTGCTTATTGACTGGTCTGTATAAACAGTACCGCCGCTAAGACACTCCAAGCCTCTGCCATTAGAAGCAGTACGAATTTTATACTTACCATCAAACGCTTTAAGATCTACTGTCAGAGCAGCACCTTCACCACCAATACTGGCCTGAGTATCCCAGCCATTACCTCTTGTAAGGTACTGTCCAGTACCCACATTGTAAAGGAGGGCATAGCCATCCCCCACTTCACTTCCCGTCCAAGACTGAGCGTTCAAGCCCAAGCCGGACAACACCGCAATAGCGGCCAAAAAGAGTCTAAGTCTTTTCATAAGTTTTTAATTATTAATTAGTAAAAAAAGGAAAAACATGTTTATCGGTGCAAATTTAATCTTTTTTTTTAATTCGGCCAAGAAAACAGTTCTTTTTTTATTAGTTTTTTTTAAGTTCTGGAAGCGCATGCAAGATTTGTTTAAACCATGTCGCAGTCTATATAAACCACGTCGCAATTTTTATAGACCACGTCGCGGTCTATAAAAACCATGACGTGGTCTATAAAAAATAGCGAAAAAACTTATGACAGGGGAGTCGTTTTTCCTTACAGCGCCTTCAGCGATATGGCGAAGCCGCCGCCGGGGGCCTCTTTGACTTTCAGCGTCTGGCCGGCCTTTACGGTCTTCTTTGTGATGACGTAGGCCTGCGGGTTGGTCTCGTAGTGGGCGTCGGGGGCATCCTGATAGATGGTGCACTCGTACTTGCGACCCTTGTCGAGGAAGTCGAGCTTTACCACAGCCAAGTGGCCGTTCTCGTCGCATTTGCCGCCGATAAACCAGTTGTCGGTGCCTTTGGCCTTGCGGGCCACGGTGATGTAGTCGGCAGGCTCAGCCTCCAAGTAGATGCTCTCGTCCCAGTCGCAGGCCACGTCGCGGATGAACTGGAAGGCGTCGTCGAAGCGCTCGTAGTGCTCGGGCAGGTCGGCGGCCATCTGCAGGGGCGAATACATGGTTAGGTAGAGTGCCAGCGAGCCGGCTAGCGTGATGCGTGCCCACGAGGTGTTGTTGCTCCATGTGTTCAGTTTGGTGACGAAGATGCCGGGCGTGTAGTCCATCGGACCGCCCTGCAGACGGGTGAACGGCAGGATGCAGGTATGGTCAGGACGGCTTCCGCCGAAGGCCTCGTACTCCGTGCCGCGTGCGCTCTCGTTGCCCACGAGGTTAGGGTAGGTGCGGCAGAGGCCCGTAGGACGCGTAGCCTCGTGGGCGTTCACCATGATGTGATGCTTGGCAGCCTCTTTCACCACATAGAGATAGTGGTTGTTCATTGACTGCGAGTAGTGGTGGTCGCCTCGGGGGATGATGTCGCCCACATAGCCTGTTTTCACGGCATCGTAGCCATAGCGGTTCATCAGTTGGAAGGCCTTTTCCATGTGGCGCTCGTAATTCTGTGTCGACGATGACGTCTCATGGTGCATCAGCAGCTTGACACCCTTCGAGTGGGCATAGTCGTTGAGCATCTGGATGTCGAAGTCGGGATAGGGTGTCTGGAAGTCGAAGACGTCGCGCTTCCACATGTTCGCCCAGTCTTCCCAGCCTACGTTCCAGCCCTCTACGAGCACCTCGTCGAGGCCGTTCTTCGCTGCGAAATCGATGTAGCGCTTCACCTTCTCGTTGTTGGCAGCGTGGCGTCCGTTGGGTTTTACCTTTGTCCAGTCAATCTGGTCAAGATAGATGCTGGGGAACTCGTCGGTGTAGTTCCATGAGCTCTTGCCCACAATCATCTCCCACCATACGCCGCAGTATTTCGTGGGGTGAATCCACGAAGTGTCGTCAAGGGCGCACGGCTCGTTGAGGTTGAGGATGAGGTTGGAAGAGAGCATGTCGCGTGCATCGTCAGACACAAGCACCGTGCGCCAGGGGGTCATGCAAGGTGTCTGCATACAACCCTTCAGGCCTGTGGCATCAGGCGTCAGATGGCTGACGAAAGTGAAGGGTTGGGGTAGGGGATAGCGTGAGGGCTTTGGGTTGGGCGTGTAGGCATTGCTGCCGCCTCCCAGCTCGGTGGTGAGCGCCTTTGTCTCGGCATCCACCAGTTCGAGGTGCATCGTGGCGTAGTCGGCACAGGCAGCCTCATGGATGTTGATGTAGAGGCCGTCGGCGCTCTTCATCTGCAGCGATGTCTGTACGCCTGTGGGTGAGAAGACGGCCACACTGGAATTGCCCCAGTTGACGGCCTGCTGCATACGGCCACGAATTTCCGAGAGCTTCGTTTCCTGTGTCTCCTGCTCCTGCGTGTCGTAGTCGCCGGGCAGCCACCAGGCCGTGTGATCACCATCCATACGGAACTCACTGCGCTCATCCTGAATGAGGAAGTAGTTTAGCTCCTTCTGTTGCGGGAACTCGTAGCGGAAGCCGATGCCGTCGTCGTAAACACGGAAGCGGATGAGGATAGTGCGCTCGTGTATATAGAAAGCACGATTGGGCACATTCGCATGAACTGAAGCCTCGCTGGTCTCCCATTGTTGTGACAGCGTCGCAACATACTCGACGTAGTGGTTGCGTATGTCGCGTGTCTCGCCCCATACGGGCTGCCAGGTCTCGTCGAAGGTGCTGGTTTCTTCCTTTGTGATGCTGAAGCCGTCCATCAGGTCACGCTCGTTGAGGCCCATCGAGGCGTGCTTGTCCTGTGCCAGCTCGAGGCCTAAGTGCGAGGGCAGCACCACAGGCCTGTCCTTATAACTCATTTCATACGTAGGGCGACCTTTCTCGTCCACCCAGAATTTCATTTTTATGTTGCCGTTAGGTGATGTCACCTCGCCTGCCAGTGCCATCATGGGTAGCAGCAGCAATATGAACAATAATTTCTTCTTCATCGTTTTAATTTTCAATGTTGGTGATTCGTGTTTTTTATTTGCGACCGCTGTTAGTGATAAGCTCCTGTAAGCTGGCATTGAAGTCGTCGGCAGCAAGGAGTTGCTCGATGGTGAGGTGCATACGGTAGCGCCAGTAATGGCGGGGGTTGGCAGGGATGTTGATGCGCTCGGCGTTCTGGTCGGGAAGGCGCAGCTGCTCGTCAATGCTGAGCCAGTCCTGCAGGGAGAGGAGGCAGAGCATAGAGGGACTGGTGAGATGTCGGCTCACGATGTCCTTGGCCAGCCAGCCGGGTAGGGGATGCGGCGCAGCGTCTGAACGGTAGAGCATGGTGTTGTAGTATTTCTGCGTGCGCTCCCAGTCTTCGTCCCACCACTGGCGCAGGGTGGCCATGTCGTGGGTGCTGATGGTACAGACGGAGCGGTAGGGGTTGCGGCTCAGGTGGCCGAACTCTACGGCAGGGTCTTTGGGCATGGACTGAATCTCCAAAGAGAGGATGCGCAGCTCGTTCATCACCCAAGGCACGCAGTCGGGCACCATACCCAGGTCTTCGGCGCAGCAGAGCATCCGCGTGGCCTGCGTCAGGCGTGGTAGTTTCTTCATGGCCTCCTGATACCAGAAGTGATTATTGCGGCGATAGAAGTAGTCGTTGTAGAGGTTCCAGAAGCGCTGGCGCTCATCGTCGTTGAATAATGTCTGGAACTCGGGCAGTTTCGTGGCGTTGATGCGGGGATGCCAGGCGTTGATTCCAGCGGGGGAACCGCTGGACGCACTGGAGGCGACAAGGCGAGCGAGGACCTTATGGTCCTTGAGGAAGAACTCCTCGTGGAAGGGGACGCCGTAGGCTTCTATCTCTTCGCGCGTCATTGGCAGTGAGGGCTGGAACTGTCCATAGAGGCCGCTCTTCTCAGGCATGGGAATCTCCCAGATGCGGAAGAAACCGAGAACGTGGTCGATGCGGTAGGCGTCGAAATACTGGGCCATCTTGCTGAAGCGGCGCACCCACCACTGGCAGCCGTCCTTCATCATCTCGTCCCAGTTGTAGGTGGGGAAGCCCCAGTTCTGACCGTCCTCACTGAAGGCATCGGGCGGGGCACCAGCCTGTCCGTTGAGGTTGAAATAGCGCGGCTCGGCCAATACGTCGGCTCCGTCGCGGTTGACGCCGATGGGGATGTCGCCCTTCAGGATGACACGCTGCTGGCGGGCGTGCTCGTGGGCACTGCGCATCTGAGTGTCAAGCAGATATTGTACGAAAAACCAAAAATCCTCTTTACCGCCTTGATCTCTCTTCACACAGAAATTCGCGTATGGTTCGAGCCACTCCTTGTTCTGTTCGACGAAGTCCTTGTAGGCCTTTGTGCGGCGCACCTTGGCACCCTCTTGGACGAAGAGCTCGCGCAGGTATTCCATCTTCGTGGCGAACATGAGCTCGTAGTCAATCTGCGGCAGGGCATTCAGTTCTTGGCGCAGCTGCTCGTAGTGGGTGCGACGCTTCTCATCTTTTAAGACGGGGAGCTGACGGAAGTCCATATACTGCGGGTGCAGGGCGTAGATGCTGATGCTGTTGTAGGGATAGCTGTCCTGCCATGAGCCTGTGGTGTTCGTGTCGTTGATGGGCAGCACCTGCAGGATGCGCTGGCCAGTCTTCGCACACCAGTCAACCATCAGCTTCAGGTCGCCGAAGTCGCCCACGCCAAAGCTTCCCTCTGAACGAAGCGAGAAGACGGGGATGACTGTGCCGGCGCCCTTCCAGGCATAGAAGGGGAAGTAGGCCTGGGGCAGCTCGTAGACGTAGACATCATCTTTCTGCACCCCCACGCTGGGCAGCTCGATGAAGCGGTTGTCGCCTGTCTCCCAATAGCGGTCGGCATCGGTCATGACCGGGTCTACACGCATTTCCTGAGTATCCTCTGCGTTCTTCCTTGGCTTTCTATTCTGCATATTGGCCGCGATGAACTTAAACTCAAATCTTCCCGGCAGACGGTCGGCATTGAGGCTCACCACCCATTCGTGGCACTCGTGCTCAGTCATCATCAGCGCCAGGTCGGGATCCCAGCCGCCTAAATAGGCTGCAGCGCCAACGATGGCCAGGCATTCGCCCTGACGCAGTTGTGGAGCGCGCACCTTCAAGCGCACCGTACGTTGAAATTCTACAGGCGTGCTGAGCTGACGCTCACGGCGCATCACACAGTCGGTAAAGGCCGAGGAGTAGAGGTAGGCATCCTCAGGGATGTCTATCCAGTGGTCATACACCACATAGCGGGCGCCCTTTACGGCGGCCAACTCCAGGCGGTGGGGCATCATCAGCCATTCGTGGCGCACCTGCTCATCGCCGCGACAAACGCTGTAGTAATAGTCCAGAAAGGGTTGAGGGTTGAGGGTGGTGGGGGAAGGGACATTACTCGACGGCAGTTCGCACCACCAGTGCAAGCCGTCGTGCGTTTGCATAGGTTGTGTGGCTACCGTTTTTGCCGATGTACCGTCAAGCAGGTTTAATACCAGCTGTTCGCCGAAGCTGGTCTGATACTCTAAGTTGAAAAGAAGTTTAGTCATAATTGAATGGTCTTTAGTTTGTCGCAAAATTAAAGCTTTTTTCCGCTCCAAACTATAAAAAGGCCTATGAATAAGTCGGTCACACGGCGCAAACGTTTGCATGAAGTCCTTTCCCACCCCAAGCACCACAAAAATACACAGAAATATTTGCAAAAACATTTATTTTCCGTATCTTTGCACTCACATTTTTCAATCATGGCAAAACAAAGGAAATCATAACATATGGCAAACCTAAAACCCAAGAAACCTAAAACCAATAACAACTACTACTGGTTCCTGCTGCTGCCCGTCGCAGCGATAGTCATCCTTGTTATCCTCTTGATTCCCAAGTCGAAGCACTTTGATTGGGACGATGATGATGACGACCCTGACTCTCCTTCTACAGGATTGGTCACGCAAAGAGGCCATTCGGCCATCGACCGCTTCACTGACGAGGAGCTCCTCAACATCCCGGAAGCTCCTGACCCCGAATGGGGCGGCAACAGTCCTGCCTTCCGCAAGGAGGTGGCCCCCGGCATTGTTATCTCGGCCCGAAAGAACGCCTTCGAAAAGCCCACAGAGGTGAAGTTCCGCTTCGCCACGGAGGCAGAGCATAAAAAGGCCTGTCAGGCCGTGCAGCAACAACTACAGTACCACACGCCCCTCTTCTCCTTCGACCTCGATGCCGGACTGGAATCTACCCAACGTATCCCCGGCACCTTTCATGTGGAGTTGGATATGGACAAACTGGACATACCAGAGGAAACAAGAAACGGAATCAGGGTTTGCCGTATAGACGAAAATGGTAATGTGCA
>JAILAA010000171.1 GCA_024681875.1 Prevotella sp. | reverse complement strand
AAGGCTGGAAGCGCAACGACGTAACAGTTAAGCTCGACTATCTGAACATCCCCCTCACTGCCAATTTCTACGTAGCTCCGGGTCTGGCTCTGAAGACAGGCGCACAGTTCGGCTTCCTGATGAACGCCAAGGCTGATGATGTGGATGTGAAGGATAATGTTGAGAAACTGAACATATCTATCCCCATCGGTGTATCCTATGAATTCAGCAGCTTCGTGATCGATGCCCGTTACAACATTGCTGTCACCAAGTGCAACAAGTACGACGGTGGCACAGGCGACAAGCAGCGCAGCGACCTGGTTCAGATTACCTTAGGTTATAAGTTCTCACTCTAATATAACAATTGAATATGAAAAAAATAATGAGTTGGATGCTCGCCACCATCCTGATCTGTGGCGCAAGTGTATTCACATCGTGTTCACAAGCCGACGAGCCGGTTACACCACCTGTCGATAATAAAAAATGTACGCGTGTGCAGGTGATTTACAGAATCACAAGTCCGAAGACCAATTACACCTTCTTTGAGGGCAAGTATGCCATTAAGAGCGGTGGCGAGGTGAAAGAGATTAACAAGCTGCTGACCTTTTCTGAGGGATACAACGAAGCCTATAACGTCAACGACATTGTCACCTTCCCCGTCCAGGAAGCCATCTGCCTGCACTATGGCATAAAGGAGCTTGAGTCTTACAAAGGCGAATATTCGCTGAACTGGGAAATGTCTTATACAGTGACCTCCTATAATGCCAAGGGCGATGAACTCGACAGCCAGACAATCACCGACCATTGGAATGAAAAAGGCAGCGTTGGTGAGAAGGCAGATCTTGAGAATGCTGTCAAGCTTTCCTATAGCGAGCTGCATGCCAGCGTAGCTGAGGACGGCACGGTTACCCTCAGCAGGGAAAACAGAATGCACCCTGAAAAGAGCGGCATCGACTGGTAATCGCTAACCACCCCTGCCGACGCTACTTGCCGCTGAGGGCGTCAACCCTCAGCGGCAATTCATTTGCGGCGATAGTGTATATAAAAATAAGGATTAATTATTAACTATTTACATATGGATATAAAGAACTATTTCCGTACTGCCGGAATTGCAATGACTTCAATGCTGTTCGCCGCTGTGATGATGGCAGGACTTACAGCCTGTTCCGATAAGAACGACACCCCTGTTGATCCCACACCCCAACCAGGGGGAGAAGTGACAGAACCTTATGTAGAGCCCACCACCGACCAGATGGAGGTGAAGGTCACCTACGACATGCCTACCGCTGTACTGGCCCAAATCGATGAAAATTCGGTGGGCGCAGCGCTGATTAAGCGCCTTTCGCAGACCACCAACGCCATCGGCGACAACACGAAGCTCGTGTTGCTGGACGACAATGCGGCACGGACGTTATCAGAAGATGATTTTTACCAGTTGGCCCTTATTTACCTTAATGGCGGATACATCGCCCTTCAGCGCCCCACGCTCGGCGTTGCGCTGGCCTTCGTGCTGGGCTTAGAGGGAAAGGCCGGGGAGATTCAGGATGAGGTGCTGAAAGATATGGGTGTGGAGATGCCTGAAGGGGCGCTCGCTGATACACGCAGCCTCGAAGACAGCCAACTGGTGCGCAGTGTCAACAATGCACATGCGCTGACCAGAGCCGAAGATGACGATCCGAATGCTGTGATTGACGAACTCCTGATTATGTCCATCAATGCCAGCTATCTAATTCCCCCTTACAACGAGGAAAGGATTGTTTTCAGCAAATTGGAAGACGACAACGGGCAGGAGTCGGAACCCGTGGAACACAAGGTGAAGAACTTACAGAATCCTTATCACTATGGCCGTATGGCCGACGGCGCTGCCTTGTGGCTGAACACCAAGGAGCAGGAGAAGGCAGAGAGCCAGCAGCCGGCAGCAGCAAGGGCACTCACCAGAGCCGATGCCGATCAGGTGATTAACTCTATGCTGTCACGCACTAACGAGTTTACCCTTCCCGGTCATCTTTGGGGTTGTGATGATCAAGGCCAGGAATTCGGTCGTGCTAACGTGTCCAACACTACCATCCGTTCGTGGAGCGTCCATGACTTTGCCAGCAACCGCGATTTCTACTATGTAGAGGAAAACCACCATATCCGTATGGGCGGTCAAGACTCGAATAAAGGTAACACACTCTATTGGGGACCCTATAAAAAAGAGGATTGGATGTGGAGCAAATACCCCAATACCAATACGATTAAACAATTTTATCTTGGAGGTAGAAATGATCGCGCCTATGTTTACTTTTATGGTAATTGGCTCAGTGAATCTACTCATGCAATGGAACTGGAAGGCAATGGTGAGATTCAGCTGGAGAAGAGCTTGCCTAGCACCGATAACAGCCAAACTACTGAGATCATCGCCATCGGCACCACCGACGGCACCTCTCATACAGAAGGTTGGAGTTTTGGTGGTAGCTTTGGTGCTAACGGTGGTCAGAGTGGTCCCAATCCGACAGGAGGAGGCAATGTCAGCTTCAATTTTAGCTATACGAATACCAATACCACATCACACTCAACGTCCTTCACCATGAGTACGTCGCATGTCAGCAAAGACCTGGCCATCGTGAAGAATACCCACGGCAATGAAGTGACATGGACTTACAAAGAAGGCCATACTCCTAAGGTTATTTGGGACAAGGGCTGGCATGAAATGGCTGCCGATATCCTAACCAACGACATCGATATCGAGAACAAGGTTTGTTGGTCGGTAAAGAAGCCTTCGGGGTCATATACATTGGGGTGGTATATTCGTGACTATACAAAAGCTCTATATTTAAACTTCCAAAAAAATCATAGCACTTGTGCTACAATTGCCTATGAAGATATGGACGGGTTCCATTTGACACCGCCCCGCCGCTTCAAGAAGGAATGGGCCAGCGACGTCCGAGTCTATGGCGAAGACCTCCAAAAGGGTGCGTTGAAAGATTTTATTGCGGATTTGCAGGAAATCATCAATCCAACCATGTTCTCTAATAAATTCTATGTGGCAGAATCAGCGGATGACGGTCTTGAGGTCATTAAGTATAATGTGGGTGTAGCCACACGAATACTGAAAAAAGACGAAGACATACGCGACAAGATAAATTACAGAGCGTCATTGCTGGGCATAGATGAATTCACCGTCAAGTGGTTCCCCAGTGATAAGAAGTTGAAGGAAAAGCTGAAGGATAATCCAATCACATTTACTTACAAGGTAAGTAAGAAATAAGGATCATGTCACACCGGGGGCAGGACACTTTGTGTCACAGATGGTCCTGACCCCAAAGTGACACCAGCGAGCAGGATACATACGGCGACGGACTGCAGCACCGTTGGGAGTTCAAAACTGATGGTACCTATGTATATTATGTAAAAGACGGCGACAACTGGGTGCCCAGTGCCAATACGCTGAACGAGTACTTCGTGGCTGGCCGCCTGCTCTGCAGCCGCTGGATTAACGATGGTAAAGAGTTGCGCGAGTGGTGGGAGATTGAATCCATCGAGAATGGCGTGATGAAGTGGACGGCCCTGCGCCAGAATGCCGACGGCACCACCTACACCGCCACCTTCGAGATGAAGAAAGTAACAGAATAAAAAAAAAATTCTCTCATGAAACAAAAATTATGGCGCAGAAGGGTCAGGCACCTCTGCGCCTTCTGTGCCACCGACCTGATGACCGTCGACAAGCTGACAACGAAGTATCAGCTCGACGCTAACGGTGAGGAAGAGGAAGACCGCAGCCTGCCTGCTCCCGAAAGCTATCAGGGCGACAACGACGGCGAGGCTACGGCTATCGCTCCCGTGATCCACACCATCAACCTCGACGGCACCGAGCGCTGGTTCGACCTCAACGGCCGCCAACTTAGCGGCAAACCCGCGAAGAAGGGCGTGTATATCCATCGTGGTAAGAAACAGGTAGTGAAATAAGTATAACCTATTTTATATATAAACGATTATGAGAAAGATTATGAATTGGATGTTGACATCCTGTCGAGCCTGCTCTCGCTCGACAAAACGAGCAAGCTCGTTATGTGCTCGCTCAATCGCAGCCTTCGCTGCCATCCTGATTTGCGGCGCAAGTGTGTTCACGTCGTGTTCGTCAAACGACGACAACCCCGTTAATCCCGTTGAGCCCGACCTCAATGTGGCCGAGAAGATTATCGGCAGGTGGATGATTGCCGAAAGAAACGGCCAACCCGAGACAACCAACCAGAAACAGGTGTTCAACTTCACCTCTGCCACCAAAGTCTTCGTCAGTTTATCGATTGCTGCAAAGCCTGGAATGCCTTCATCATGGGTTGACAATCTGGAGTCGGAAGTTGCCATCAATGGCAACATGGTCACCATCACCGGCCATCCCGACGAGGTCACGACGATTCTGGACGAAAACGAAATTACCAACATCAATGACAACGAGTTCACCACAAAACGCAAGCTGACCATGACAAAGAACGGTGAAGTGACATTTTCCGCAGAAATGACTCTCCGCTTCGTCAAAGTCACCGCCGACTACAGCACCGACATCATCGGCATGTGGGAGGGTCATAGCACTGGTGAAGAGGGCTCAGAGTTCGACGACGGTGAGAACCACCGATGGGAATACATGACGGACGGCTCCTTCAACTACTTCCACAAAGTGGACGGCCAGTGGCAGATAAGCGACGACGACTACGCTGAGTATTTCGTAGCAGGCAATCTGCTCTGCACCCGCTGGAAGAACGAGGGCGCCGGCAATGAGGAGCACCGCGAGTGGTGGGAAATTGAATCCATCGAGGACGGTGTGATGAAGTGGAAGGCCCTGCGCCAGAACGCCGACGGCACCACCTACACCGCCACCTTCGAGATGAAGAAAGTGGATGTTCCCACCGAGACAGAGGGCAATGACTTAAGCGACGACATCGGCTTTTGGTAAGGCCAGGTTACTTTGAAAATACAAGCAGCGCACATGCGAAGAAGTAATGGCATGGCTAACCCCCACTAACAAAATGCAAACAATCTCATGCGTACAAGACAAATGAAGACTAGCAAGACCTGGATTGTGGTTGTGGCAATACTCTTTGTTGGCTGCAGCCAGAAAAAGTCGGAACGGCTGTCGTTCGTGGCAGGGACATACGAGGTGACTGCACAGGGGCATAACGGCGAAATCCGCCTGAGTGTGACATTCAGCGACTCGTGTGTCACGGATATCCAGGTGCTGGAGCAGCACGAGACGCCCCATATCGGCGACATCGTGTTCGACGAGCTAATTCCCCAGATCATCAAGGCCAACGGTACCGGCATCGACGCGATGACTGGCGCCACGGTGTCGAGCCGGGGGCTAATGGCAGCCGTTACGGAAGCAGCCAATATGGCGAAGGTGTCTGACGGTGAGCGGTTTAAGGCCGCCAGTCTGCCCAAGGCGGAACAGACGCCCGTGGAAGGCACATGGGATGTGGTGATAGTAGGTGCAGGAGGTGCCGGATTGGCTGCAGCTGCTGAGGCAGCGCAACAGGGCAACACGGTGCTGGTGATCGAGAAGAACGCGGAGATTGGCGGCAATACCCTGGTGTCGGGCGGTATCTTCCAGAGTGTGATGCCATATCTGGTGTGGGATCCTGCCAAGCCTGACGCCAAGACGGGTGTGGGCTACGACGGCAAGACCTACGAGAAGGCGAAGTCGGGTCCCGGCTGTATCAAGGACCTCGAGACCATCCTCGGATGGGACGAGAAGGCCTTCGATGCCGCCTACTACAAAACACACCCCTACGAGCCGGGCAACATCGTGGAGTTGGCGCCCCACGGCGTACACGCTGAATACCTGCCCGTGCTTCAGGCGCTGAAAAAGGAGATTACAGCCTACCTGGCGTGGGCAAAACCGAAACTGGCACGCGGTGTGCCGGAGACCGA